>JANQHL010000118.1 GCA_028277085.1 Flavobacteriaceae bacterium | reverse complement strand
AAAATTCAATCTGACCTTGTTCAGGTTAAAGTGGAATTCTGCGAACACACTGCTTTAACTAATAAAGCTATCTTGCCAGGCGATATCTTCAAAAGTGCGTCCTGCGTTAGGTCCCATTAAAAACTCGCGTATTCTGGTGCCCTCTGCACCTTCCCGTCTAAAATCTGCTCCTGCAAAAAGGGTTGTGTTTTCAAAATTCCAGATGCCTTCCGTACGTCCACCATAGTTATACGTTGTAGCATTGGTGCTTGCATTTAACATTCTGGGATCAAGTGGTTTTAGCAGGTTGTCCATTAAATGATCCACGAATGAAGCAAAAACAGTAGTATTCCAGGAACTAAGACTGCTCTTATCGAAGGAGACATCATGTCTTGCATTGAACAGCCAGGTATCGTCCTCTCTCAGATCCATGGGGAGAGCAGCAAAATCCGCATCCCTGGCAACATTATAGATGGCGGAAAATCGCAACTGATGGTTCCCTGAAAAATTTAAACCAATGTTAGTGCCAAAACTGCCGCGGTTAAAATCGGCTGGAATTTCCTGTCCGTTGCCTGATGTATAGTCATTGCCTTGCGACCATGAACCAAATAATGTAACATCGTGATCTTTGCCACTAAACCCTAGCTTTCCTTCATTTCGTAGTATGGTTCCATTGCCTTCATAACCACTGGAAACTCTGCCATAAAGTTCTTCTTTTTCAGTGAAACGCAGTTTAACCGGTACGAAATTAATAGTGGCCCCAAATCCGGTTCCAAAGCGTAAGGCATGCGGCCCTTTTAACACTTCAATTCTGTCCAACATATTAGGGGCCATTTGACTCGTTGGGGGATCCATGCGATTGGGGCAAGCAGCAGTTGCGCCTTGAGCTCCGTTAAGAACAATGTTTAATTGGTCATATTTAAACCCTCTAAAAACGGGATCAAAACCATAATTCCCCCCCTTCCGAATACTATTCAAAGCTGGGTTTTGGTTTAAAACGTCAGCCCCGTCATGCGCTAGTTGCTCTTGGTAGTCCAATTTAACCTTATCAGTGGGTCTTTCGCTAGGACGTAGGGCAATCACGGTAACCGGGTAAAGATTAATGGTAATGCCTTGTTTGTATAATACTTTATCGCGGATCGCTTTTGAAACGGCATCACTAGGCAGAACCCACTTTCCATAATTAATATGGGAGAGGTGCAGGGACAGCCCGCTTTCAAAGGTTAATCCCAGGTTTCCATTTTCGTCGGTGGTCCCATTTTGTGAGCCATATTGAAAAGTTGCTCCTACAATGGGCATGGCATTGTCTTTGTCTAGCAGTTTGATTGTTTCTGTTTCTTGGGCAACTGCGATGAATAACCCCAAGTAATATAGCAGGACAAGAAGTAATCCCGTATTTGATTTTTGTAAACAATTCATAGGTGTATATTGATAATTCTACAATACCGGGTGCAATATTGATTATGACATAAGACACCAGGCGATAATGACGCTGTGGTTTTAAGTCATTTCCGGAGGTTGAATTATCTCGAATACAAATAAGAAATCACCAAAGAGTTGACACCTACTTACAATCCCCTTGGAAAAACGTAACCCTTGTTCTGATAGGATATAATTGGTAATATCCAGGTGTAATAGTAAAGGAATTTCAATCGACTGCCGTTTGGAAAAGGGGTTTTCCGGATGATCTGTTGATTTCTCAGCAAACATTTTGGCCAGATAGCACTTACCATCACATGCTAACTGAGGTCGGTCTCTGTTCTCACAAAGGTGGGTAACTATATAGTCGTAATTTATAATATATTCCACTAGGGGCCATAAAGGCTTTACCAACATGATGAAGATAAGCGGTATGGCCATAAGTTTTTTCACAATTCAAAAGTAAAACCAAGGCGTAGTGAAAAAGCTGATTTTTATCATATAAAAGACATTTAAGTCTTTTATTTGAATTAGTATAAAGCAAGAGGATGTTTTGTGTTGGTCTAAAAGGAAAAATGATAGTGCTTATCTTAGGTCAGCGTTGGAAGAAGCAATATTTGAAATGAGAAAGGCAATAATTCCAATGTTTCCTAAATCAAAACATTCAGTAAAGAACGAATTGGCAATTTGATAGCAAAGGATGGCTTAACCTGGGGTAAGATGATAACTTAACTATTTTTTCTTTCCCGTATTTGGAACACTTTAAAGTACCCCTAAACCACTTATTCATCCAATCCGTACTTCTTTAAGGATTCGTTCCATGCTACAGATTGAATTCGCGTGATCAACTGTTTGTTTACTTCATTGAAAAAAGGTTGGTTTTTGGCCATGATAAAACTTCTATACTGCTTTTGAAAGGTAAGGGGAAGCAACCTTACATCATCGGCCATATCATAGGTTTTAATAAGGTATTCCGTGCTGGTTTTATCCGAAACCAAAATTTCAATTTCCTTTCTGGATAAGCCTCGTAGTGCCTGTAAATAAGTTCTGTATAGCTGTGTGGGTTGCAAACCATTTTTTTGCAAAAAGATTTCAGCATCTGAAGCACCCACTGCCCCAATGTCCCTAACACTTTGAAGGTCTTCCAAACCATTGATGTCCGCCTCCAGTGTATTCACAGTCAATGTCGAAGCAATGGTCGCCGTGAATCCGGAGATAATGATAATTGCCGTAAACATCCAGACAATGGCCACCGTTTTTCCCAAATGCGTTTTTGGGGCCTTATCCCCATAGCCTACGGTGGTCATGGTCACCGCAGCCCACCAAAGGCCATCAAAAAGTCCTCTTACCCCAGGTCTAAACTGGTATTTGTTCGCTTTTCTTTCCACAAACCAAAGAATGGTGCCAAACGTCAGAAGAATAACCAATAAGAGTAACACGATATTGAGAAAGTCACGTGAAAAAAAGTTATTGATAAAGATCTGAAACTGACTTTGACTGCTGACCGTAGTAGAAACGCCTATACTGGATATATAAAAGGGCTGGCTCACCTGAAAACGTTCAATCCTACTTGGACTATTACTTAGCGGGTTAATGGAAATGTCCAACTCATCATAGTCCAGGGAACGAACAACACTGACCACATCGCTATGTTCCACATATTTATAGGCGACGTCCATTTCTTTAGCAATATGCTCCCAAAGTTCAATTGAAACCCCGGTATACCCTGCTGATTCCTTTAGTACAAAAGGAGGGTCCAAATACACCCCAACCCGTAACGAATCCTGCTGGGTTTGTGCCATCCCCACATTTCCGAAATGGAGGAATGCTAAGAGCGTCAATATTCGCCACATCATAGTCATACTTATTTTAGCTCGTCCACTGCGTTCATTGCCAAAAATCTAACCAAAATTCTTAGCAAAGCGATAGTCTGCTGTGAAAACGTATTCTTTTCTTTTGCATAGACACAAAAGACTAGCGGACCACCTGTCCTTGGTTTAAAAGGTAAATATAGTCTTGAACAATACCCGTGGTTATCATGTTGGCTTATATAGTTCCCTATTTCCTTATCGCAATCGTGTATTACCAGGAGTTTGTCGGTAACAAGAACATAACTTGGTAGGTTGTTCTTTTCATTGAACACTTCTTCCCTTTCAACCATTTGATAATTTCCGCGCTGATACCCCTTATATTTGATGAACTCATCTTTCTTATAACCCAATTCAAACATAGCTATTCCCGTAGGCTGCTCAACCAATTTACTTAGTATAGTCAGTAATACTTTCCAGCTTGGCTCCTTAGGAATTTGCCGAATCAACCGTTGAAGCAAATAGATATTGACTCCAGTACTCTTCAATTCATCCATTTTCTGTTGCAGTGCACTACTCTGAACGACTAATTCGGCTTCCATTTCTTCCAGTTGCTTTTCTTTTTGGGATAACAAAACTTGTAGTCCTCCTATTCTTTTAAGCAACCATCGCCTTGCAAAGAACCAGAAGAATAGGAAACCTAAAACCCCTTGCAGGCTGATTCCCCACCAGGTGCGATACCATTTCGCGGAAACCTCAAGTGGTATTGCTTTTGGAACGCTCCATTGAAACCCACCGGGCTTTTGACCCCGAATCCAAACCGTGTAGTTACCGCTTCCCAGTTCTTCCCAGGAAAACTCAGAGGAAGCTGTAGTTTTCCATTCAATATCTTCAATGTCCTCTGTGGACAAATCGTTCTCAAATATTTTAAATTGATATGAGATGTCTTCACTTGGAAAAGTGAGTGTAGCCACATGTAGGGTGGCTTTTTGGTCCTCTTTTAGCCGAATGGAGTTTTGATCTTCTGCCTCAGCATTATTCACAATTACCTTCTTTACAATAGGGGTTTTTGTTTGATAGGGTTTTGGATTTGCCTGCGAGGAGAAAACAACACCCTCGGGAGTGCCCACCCAGAGCTGGGAATTATTATGAAGTACCATACATCGGTAAGAAGAAATTTTGGAAGGTGTACCACTGACCTCATCAAAAATCACATAGTTACCTTCCCTATCCAGGTGTATAAGACCATTGGTATCGGTGGCCAACCAAAGTTCACCATTGGTCATGGCCGTAATCGATCGCACCTCATTATGGGTTAAGTCACCAAGGTCAACCTTCCTAATGGTTTCCTTATCGTACTTTAAAAGACCATCGGTAGTTGCAAGCCAAACAATACCCAAACGGTCCACGGCCATATCATGTACTTCAAAATTGCCGCTTGCTTTAAATGGAAATTGCAGACTCTTGTTTTCGAAACGGTCGGATGATGGATTGTATTTGTATAGATAAGAGGTTAGGCCTATACCCGCGGCATATAATTCGTTCTTCCCGCCTTCACGAAGAACCAGTATGCGGTTGTCAAAACCTTTATCCTTGCCATATTCAATGAAATTACCATTGACATCAATACGTGCGGCCCCAACCACGGGCTTATCGGATGGCGCCTGGCAGACCCATAGATTGTCCTTATGGTCCGCATAAATGAAAAATACCCCGCTACCACGTTGGCTCAAATCATAGGTTCTTAATAACTGATCGTTGGCAAATTGAAATATCTTTCCTTCGGCCGAACCATACCAGATCTTATCTGCTATCGAACCGATTCCCACTATGCCGTTAAGGTTTTCAACTTTTTTGAACCGCATTGTCGTCCCGTTTTTCCAAATCCTGGAAACCGCACCCTGAGAAATTAAGACCGGTCCCTCAGCAGTTGAGTTTATGGCCCTGATATTATCATGACCCAGGCCCGAAACACTTTGAAAAAAACCGGACCATAACAAAGCAAGGCCCTTATCGGAGCACACCCATAGGACATCATCGGAACTAGCATCACTTTTGGTTACTTGTAAATGGTTAATAGTTCCATACGAGAGTTCCTCAACGCGATGTGGGTCATTAGCTCCAAAGACCCTGGACATACGGGCTTGCCCTATTTGGCTCTGGAAAGTATGGATATTGGAAACTGTGCTCAGCAAAAGGGTGCCCCGATCATTTATCGTGATATTCCGGAATTTCTTGTCTGAGGCAAAAATTTGCCTATGAATCACCTTTCGATCGCGAGTTACCTTAAATCGTTCCAATTGATTTCCCGCTAACCAAATAACATCCTCTTGTATTAAAAAGTCATAACTGGAACGAAAATCTTTAATGGATTGAAATCTATCCTGCGCTTCATCAAAATAGTACAGTCCGTATTCTGGCACTAACACCCAAATGGTTTTAAATACGTCTTCTCCAAAAACCATTTTGGGTATTTTCTCTCCGGATGCCAACGTGAATTCATTTAGCTTTTTCAAATCCTCTGAATACAACAGTAGGGAACCATTCATTTGTGCTGCCCATAATCTGTTTTCACTGTCCCTAAAAAGGGTTGTGGGGTAATGTATAGTAGCATTTTCAATACGCGAGCGTATTTGGGGTTGCCCGTTGGGATATTCAATACTGTGAACTCCGGTGTCATTGGTAAAATAAATGGTGTTCTCATCCCACGAAATAAAATTCCTGATGGTCTTGCTTCTTAAGTTCATGTTGTAATCCTCAAAAGTGTTTCCATCAAATCGAAATAGCCCCTGGTCACTTGCCAACCATGCAAAACCCTTACTGTCCTTGATGACATGATTTACATTTTTGAAAGGAACCTCTTCACCGTGATAATAGGCATATTTAAACTTTTGGGCATAAGTTGAACTTATTGCTAAAAAGAAAACAAAAGTGAAGAGGGTATAACGCATGGGCCAAAAGACAAACTCCTAAAGTTAAAAAAAGCCAGGAACTTCATTATTTGCCAAAACAGAAGTTTGCATTTAAGAAAAACTAAACGGTAGCAAGTATAAAGATCTGGGTTACCCTAATCTTTTTTTAGCAGGTGCTTAAATGGGAAGCTTTACAAAGAAAGCCACCCCTTTGGTAAAGTCTTTAATTAATGGTTTGGAAAATCTTAATTTATGGAGGATATACCGTTTACTAATTTGATGTAAGCCTAGATTGCTTTCTCACGTAGCTCGAAAGCGGCCTTCGGGTTATGAGTCCATTAATAGCTGTCCGCTATTTTTTACATACTTATAAGTTCTAGAAATTCTTTCCCTACTTGTTTGCAAATTGTTACATCATTGTAAGTGCAATTTTCCAATCGTATAGGATCAAAGCCATAGACCGCTATGTTGGTAAGTCTTAATTCTTGCTCCAAAAGCACGGTAAACATATCTAAAGCCGCTTTGGACATGGAATATGCAGTCATCTTGTAATCGGCATAGGGATACCGGGGGTCCATCATTTTTGAAATGTTGCCAAGACCACTGGTAATATTGATCACTCTGGCACGTGTACTCTTTTTGAGTATCGGCATAAGGGTTTTTGATAAGTTAATGGTAGAGAAAACGTTTTCATTGAACAGTACTTTTGCCTCGGAGACGTCCAACTCAGAGAGTTTTTGACCGAAACCATTGGCCATTTCTGCGTTATTGATAAGCACATCCAGTTTCCCAAAATGGGCTTTGAGATATGCGTAGATTTTTTGCGCCTCTTCAATTTCCGTAAAATCGGCTTCCAACACCTTAAATGAATCATGCTTGTGCTTCGTCAAATTGATATATGAGCTACCTTTAGCAGCTACGATAACCGTGAATCCAACTTTCTTAAGGATTGTTGCAAATTTGGAACTTAATCCGTTGCCTGCCTCGCTGATGAGAGCAATAGGTCCGCTTTCCATTATATACTACTTTATATTTTTATTGTACAAAGGTCATGCACGGACTTCTGGGAAAAGAACCACTTTTCAATGAAAACTAACCAATATCTAATCAAGTGATCTCCTAAAGGGAATTAAAGGCCCTTTCTGAACGCATTTGGTGTGGTGCCACTATATTTTTTGAAGAACCTAGTGAAGTGGGTTGGCTCTTGGAAGTTCAGTTGATAGGCAATTTCAGCCACATCCATACCGGTAAAAGATAGCATTGTCTTGCTTTCCAAAAATATACGTTCTTGAATGATGTCTTTAGCGCTTTTCCCCGTTACCTCCTTTACTATGGTCGTAAGGTAATTTGGGGTTACATTTAGTTTGCTGGCATATTCGTGTACGCTTTTGGAATCTATATAAAGCTTATCCACCAATTGCTGATACTGTTGGGAAAGAACCTGCTTTCGGCTTAAATGACTCTCTTTGGTTTTGAACCGCTCATAAATAGATTTGCAATTATACAACAGTGCCACGAGCATGCCCTCCAACATTTTCTCTTGATAGGGATGTGGATTTTCAAAAACGGAGAGCATACGTTCCATATCGGTTTCAAGCGAATTTTGCTCTTCAGGTGTCATTAGGAAAACACTGTTTTCCGTAATTTTTAAAAAAGGGAATGTTTCAGTTAACTGGGGTACGGTTTGGGATATGAACTCCTTGCGGAACTGGATGTGGATACCCTTTGTTTCGGGATTACGTACCCAAGAAAAAACTTGTCCCGGTACCACGAACCAAAGTGGAAATTGTTCCAAATCCACGGCGTTGGTATTCAAATTTATACTTGAACCTGCAGATTCACTCAAAATACCTATTTGATAATACCCCTGTCTGTAAGGAGGCATGCAACGTCTTGCCGAAGGTTCGAGGGATTCCATGGTAAAAATGTCAAATCCCGGGATATGGCTACGGTGGTCAAAACCCGTTGCGGCGTGAATATCATTACTGGTCTCGAATACTGGAATATCCTTTTTGGCCATACCTAAAGATATGGCTATTTTAAAAACGACCAAAATCTAATTGATATCCATATCGAAATTAACCATTAACTTCTTTGGACACCAGCTATTTAATTACGGACTAAAAGATTAGCACAAGCTTATAGGCAACAAACAAAAGTAAGCTTGAAAAGGTCATATAACCAGTTAACAACAAGGACGCTTTGGTCAGTTCATTCTTGATTATTTTTTTGTATCTTAATTTTACTTTGGTTGAAAATCGGGATAAACTATTGGATAAATAGTATTTTAACTTCCTTGCTTCTACTAAGAATAACATTTCTTCAATGATATGGTACAGGAGGGAAGGTCTGTGGATATTGTGGTATTCTGTTTTCATGATTTCTGCTGTTTTAAATTCAATACAAAGTTAAAATCAGAACTACTCTTAGGGCTAACCCAAAACATATGAAGAATGATCAAAATCTAATATTATTATAGAATTAAAGAAAAAGATGACCTTTTAAAATGAAAGGTCACCTCAATTACTTGAAGCCTATCGGTATTTTTCAGTGAGATTTGTCAGTCCGTAGCTTCTGTTTACCCTTATTGGACCAAGGTAGCTATGGCCTCTTCTTTGGACATGATTTTATTTGAGTACTTACCATACAGTTCGATATCCAAACTCCTGTTCAACTCACCATAGTAAATCGGGGCAAAGCCGATGGACGTGATGAGCGCTTCCACCAATTTGGTGTTCGCCGTATCATCAGTGGTGTAAAATACCGCAATGGGATAGTCACTATGCCCCTCTTGCAAGGAAGCCGCATAATGTGAGGAGAACGCTTTGATTACTGTAGCCCGAGGCAACCTGGATTGTAACTCCTCTCCTGCGGACTTGCCGTTTAAATTGACTTTGGCCAAGGTTTTGTTGGCTGTCCAATAGACGGGATTGGTAAGGTCTATGATTATTTTCTGCTTCCCATCCAATTTTTGGATGACTTGTTCAAGTGTTCCGTAATTGATGGCCAAAATGATAATATCTGCGAAGTCGATAGTATCTTCCACAGCACCAACTTGGGCATCTTTCAAGTCATCAATAAGCGATTGTAAACTTTCTGGATTTCGGGAGCTGAACATTACTTCGTATCCCGCTTTACTCCAAAGTCGCCCCAATTGACAGCCCATATCGCCAGAGCCAATAATTCCAATTTTATATGTTCTTGTTTCCATACGATTGTAGTTTAAAATACACACCAAAAGTATGTTTGAGAGACAGGCGTGTGGTAACCATTACTTCCTTAATGATAACCAAAACTTAATGTTAATTGTTGGAACAAAAGACCTTAGACCAAAATGGAATCAAGACGTACACCATCAAAGGAACCAACACCCCTGTTAAAGTAAGTGTCCGTAATACAAGTGGCATTTCACTTAAGAGTCCTCCAAAAAGGAACAGAATTACTGTAATAGTTGGGTATATAGCTATCCAGACTATTAGTATGGTTTTTAGCTTTTTCATTTTACGATTTCTTTAAAAATTTGAGAACGTCATTGTTGAATCTTATGGGCTCCTCTACCATAGGCGAGTGTCCGCTATTCTCGTAGATAATTGTAACGTTGCCTTTTATTTGTTCTTTAAGTGTTTCGATTGTTTCCATTGTTACGATAGGGTCATGTTTGCCTTGGATAATTAAGGTTTCCGCTTTAATATCACCCAGGGTATCTATCATCAAATCCTTACCTTGAATCAAAGAATTAATTATTTGATATACAGTATACCCATCATTCCAACTCAATTTTTTTATCAAGCTTTCTTTCAAGTTTTCTGGCTTTAACAGCTCTTTGTTCTGAAAGTAAATACGCTTCACATAGTTGGCCATATCTGCAATTGTGGAAGGATTTGCAAAAGCATAAATGTCATCTGCATTGGCATCTCCCGGTAAACCCAATAGAAAAGCAGGGTCAACAAGAATGAGTTTATCCAATTTTTCGGGGTGGGATATGGCAAATAATGCTGCTACCCATCCACCCATAGAATTGCCAATAATTGTAGCCTTTTTTATTTCTTTCTGGTCCATAAACTCATTCAGGAACTCCACCAAAGTTGCTCCGCGATAGGGAACCACAGGTTTATCTGAATAGCCAAAACCAACCTGCTCCAGAGAAATTACATTGTATGTTTTTGCAAGTTCATCAATGTTGTAAATCCATCTTTCAGAATTGCTTCCCAAACCGTGCAACAAAATCAAAGTTTCTCCTTTTCCTTTTTCAACATATCTCAATGTTTGCCCATATACTTCTATACTTTCATAGCTCAAGTCACCAAGCTTTGTTTGCCCTATTGAGATTACGCCAGTTAATAATGCTATTGTTATTATAACTCTTGTTCTCATAACTTTTCGTTTAGATTTCTATAAATGTTTAGAATGTTATTTTCACCCTCTTTCCCAGGAATGGTACTTATATGTTCCATATCGATGAATCCTTTATAACCGCTTTTATAGATGTATTTTAAGATGTTTTCAAAGTTCACTTCACCAGTTCCTGGTTCGCTTCGACCGGGATTGTCTGCAATATGGATGTAGGCGATTTCATCAAAAGTTTTGTCAAAGTTGTTGATTACATTCCCGTTTTCAATCTGTACGTGATACATATCGAAAGTAAGTTTAATAGATGGGCTGTTTACCGCTTTTACAATCTCGTAGGCATCGGTGACTTTGGTAATGAATGTACCAGGGAACTCTTTCCCGTTAATAGCTTCCAATCCTAGAATGAGACTAGCCTTTTCGGCTTCTTCGGCAATGACCCGAAGATTTTGGATAAAGTTTGCCTTTTGGTATTGCCGTTCCATTGTGGGATGACTTCTACCAGAAAGCAAAGTCAGATATTTTCCATTTACTCGCTTGGCAACCTCTATGGTCTCTCTAATTTCCTTGAGTATGATTGAACGTACTTCTGATGGTTCAGAAACCAATGTAGCGTCTTGCCAAGTTGTCGTATTATGTACAAATGAACCCAGTTGCATTCCGTTCTTTTTAAGCTCCTGAGCTATGGCAATCTGCTGTTCAACTGGGCGTATCTTCATAAAATTATCTTCTATGCCCACAAACCCTTGAGAAGCAATAAACTGTATTTGTGAAATAGGGTCTTTACCTGCGTGGTTAATAAACATTCCGTCTTCTAAACTGGTAAGGCCGATGTGCGGTGCAAACTTTAGTTTGAAATTCGTCTTTTCTACTTCCGTTGAAGTGATTGTTTTATAAATTTTAAAATCTCCCTTTTGTAAGTTGACACCATCGTTTAGTCCTGGAAGTCTATGAAATTGAGCAGTGGTAAAGTAAATGTTATCGTCGACATCAAAGGCAATGCTATCTGGCCAGCTGATCTCGGGATCTGTGATGACCGTTTCAAGGACCTTGGACTCGACATTATATCTGGAAATCGCATTCCGTTCTAAATCGGTAAGGTATATGAAACCATTTTTATAGGTAATGCCATCGGCAATTACCGTATGACCAACGAAAGCGACCTGTCCCTTGATTTGTTTTTGCGAAAGGGAAAAATCATTCAATACTTCCACATCAACCTTCATTAAAGCTGAAGAACCTGCAAAGGGACGGTATTGATAATAAATAACTTCCTCTTTCGGGTCATATGCGATACCATCTGTAGCATAAAAGTTGGCTGCTCCATCTAGAGAAATACCTTCAATGACCAATGTTTTTTGAGTGTCATTGCTGGATATCAACTCATTTTGAAGTACTCTTTTTTGTTGGCCATTGGAAAGATTTAAAACGATTATCCCACCATCTACACTATCAGTAATGTAAGCGTAAGCTTGGGATTTGTCTACACGCACATCGTTTAGATAGCTTTCTTCACTAAGAATTTCATGGGCAATGTTTATTGTTTGAAGTACCTTATCGATTTTTAAATCAATCTGGATTAATCTTGCACCGCCTTTTACGACACCTTTCCGTTTGGGTGAACCTGTATCCAAAATCCATAAATCGTTTTGCTTGTCAATGACTAAGCTTTGAATGTTCAGAAAATGGTTCAATACCTCAGTTGACTTTAGGTTCCAAGAAGTATTGGGATACGGAATCTGCGTTCCATCAGCTAAAATCTCAACTACTGAAACAATATGAGAATCTGTTGAATAACTTGAATAAGGTAAGTTGGCAAAAATTCTACCTTCCTGTGATACTGCAACTGCAGTGGGTCTGTGCTCTGTAAAAGAAGTTACTTCTTTTAGTTGCAATTGCTCATGGGCAAAGCTTATGAAACTTATAAGTAACATTGCCGTTGTAAATATTGTTCTCATTATCTTGAATTTTTTATTCATTATTTTCTTTTTTGAGTTCGTTAGCAAACTCTATCACATTACCACTTGGGTCTTTAATAAAACCTACACTACGTCTGTGCGTTGTATTTAAAGGGTAAGAATCGTGTGGGACAAAGGTTTTTATACCTTTTGCGTTAAGCTCTTTAAAGGTTTCATCAAGGCTTTCAACCTCAAAACACATATGAACATATCCTTGTTGCGATAAATGCTCCCCAAAGTTGTTAGGTACAACGTTCTTTGGCTTGCTCTTGGGATTTCCAATAATCTCGATTTTGAAATCGCCTCGCTTGAGATAGGCAAAATAAAGGTCTGGTAACCCTTCTACCTGCCAGCGTACTTCCTCTTCAAATCCCATTACTTCTTTGTAAAAAGTGACATTTTCTTCAAAATTTACTACTCCAATAGCGATATGGTCCACCTTCATTGTTGCCAATCCTTTATCGGAACTGGGGGTTTCATTGTTTGCAAAACTGTAGATGACTACACTTGCTACTACGATTGCGACTGTTGCTACTATTTTTTTCAATGTTTCTAATTTTTTAAGATGTTATAGTTTTATTTAAAATTTGATGTTTACGTTATAAGAAGCCAGGTTCTCTGCCAGATGGTCCTCAGATGATGTCCCTGGAATTGAAATCACATTGGGTGAATATTGAAGCAACCAAGACAGCGAAAGTTGATTGGTGGATATTCCTTCTTGTTCCGCCTTTGCAAAAGCTGCTTCGTCCCAATTGTTAACTGCTACAGGTGTATGCGCTACAAAAGCAATGTTTTCACTACTTGTTTTGTTTACCACTGCTTCGTAGCGTCTGTCCTTATAACTCAAAGCATTCTGTACAGCCTCAATTTTGGCTACGGACTGTGCTTTTTCCAGTTGCTCAACCGTGACATTGGAAACACCAATGTGCCTAATCTTGCCTTCTTTTTGAAATTGGGCTAAAGCACCCAAGGATTCTTCGATGGGAATGTTCGGGTCTACCCGGTGCAAGAAGTACATATCGATGGTTTCCCGCTCAAGGCGTTTTAAGCTTCCCTCGATAGCGGTGCGCAGGTAATAAGGATGCCCATTAGCCATTACGGCCCCTGGCCTGTATTTTACCGCCCCCCCTTTTGTGGCAAGCATTACCTGGTCTTTAAACGGTTTAATCGCTTCCTGAACCAATAGTTCTGAAGTATAAGGGCCATAAGAATCTGCGGTATCTATAAAATTGACCCCATTTTCAATTGCTTTTCTTAATACCTTAATGGTATTCTCCTTATTCAAGGTGTCACCCCAAATACCAGCTCCAGTTGAAGCTCTCATAGTTCCAAAACCAATCCTATTGATTTTAAAATCCCCTATTGTGAATGTATTTTCTGTTTTCATTTTGTATTGCTTTATTATTACAGTACAAATGTCCTACAGATGGAAGGGGTTTTGATGGTGAAGATTTAAGTGATAATGGTAAAAATTCCAGTTTTTATAAAAAAATAGAGCTATTTACGGTAATCAGATGGCGAAAAACCAGTTTTTTGCTTGAAGAACTTGGTAAAATTGGAGGCGTCCTGAAATTTTAGAAAGAAGGCAATCTCATTTATGGCCATATCTGTATTGTTGAGTAGGGAACGTGCTTCAAGTGCAATTCTATCTGAAAGTATTTCTTTGGGTGTTCTCCCAGTTGCTTTTTTAAGTACCTCACCTAGGTAGGTTGAGTTAATATTAATCTTTTCAGCTATTTCAGAAACGCTTATCAGTCGCTCTACTTTGTCCTGTGTAATCTCATACAGGTGCTGCTCAACGATTTCTTCGAAATGTTTTACGATACGATTCTGTTTGGTTTGTTTCTGACCTTGATAAAGAAGATCGTAGTGTTCGATACTCTGGTGCATAATGAGCTCGAGCAAAGACTTTGCTTTTTCAAAACGATGAGGGCTTGACGAATAACTGATGTTGTACAAATGCCGAAACATTTGTTCTGTTTCGCATAAAATTTCTTGGTCTAGTTTAACCACCACCCTTGAAGTGATCTTAAACCCATCAAAGTCGGTCACCAATTTTTTTAGTGAGGGATGATCTTCAAAAAAACTGTCCATAAAAACGATGACATAGCCCTGCCATTGCGATAACCGGTTGAAATAGCGCAAGTGTTGTGGAGCCTGAAAGTAGATACTGCCATCTGTAATATGATAATCCGAGAGTCCGATCTTATAGGCTGCTTCACCTTTATTGAGCAGAATGATTGAATACGTATCACTTCTGAAGATACTTGTCTCCTTCACCCAAGTGTTAGGTGTCTCGGAGAACTTATGAATGTGGAAATCGGCACTTAGGGGCTTGACGGTTTTAAGGCCCGCCAGTAAGGCGTAAATATCCTTATAGTAGTTGGTGTTTGATTTCACTTTTGTAAGATAGAGAATAAAAAAACAGCGACCCCCATTACTGGGAAGTCGCCGTTCTATCCAACACTAAAGTTGTAGTAAGTTGTTATTTGGATTCTTGTAGTTTCATTGTATTAAATTGATTGTCAATTTCTTCTTCAGCAATAATTTCCCATCCACCACCGAGGGCTTTGTAAATGGCAATCAATGATGTGGCCGAGGTAATTTCGCTGATGGCCAATTGGTTTTCTGCCTGTAAGAGGGTGTTGTCTGCACTTAAGTAGTCTATAAAACTATCAAGGCCTGCATTGAATCGTTTTTTGGCAATTTCGGCGGCTTCTGCACTCGTGGTAGCTGATTTTCTTAAGGTTTCCCTACGTTCCAGTTCATTGGTGTAATTGGTCATTGCCGTACTGATTTCTTCCAAAGCTTCCAAAACGGTCTTTTCATATTGCTGTAAGGCGGCCAAGGTCAAGGCATCGTTCTGATTGATTTGTTGTTTGACCCTGCCCAGGTTAAAGGCAGCCCAGCTGATATTTGGGATAATGCTCCAGGTAAAGGAGTCATTGCTTCCGAAGTTGGAGAAATCCACCGCCGAAAATCCTATCGAACCCCCAAATCGAATATTGGGATAAAGTTCGGCAACAGATAGATTGTAGCGTGCAATCTGTTGTTGTAATTGGGCCTCAGCCAATCGCACATCAGGACGTCTTCGCAATAAATCGGTTGCGTTTCCCACACCAACTGAAAGTGGTAGACTTGGAAGTGGTTTTTTGTCCAGTATTGCTTCGTCCAAATTTCCAGGAACTTCCCCAATCAGAACGCTCAAACTGTTTTTTAGCGCTGCTATTCTTGCTTTTAACGGGGGAATGGTGGCACGGGTGTTTTCCAATTGTGCCGAAGCACGGGAAACATCCAAACTATTACTGGTCCCAGCATCTTTTAACCGAACCGTTAAATCATAGGTGGCCTGCTGGCCATTCAGGTTACGTTGGGCAATATCCAACTGGTATTGTGTACCTCTGAATTCCATGTAGTTTCTAGCCACTTCTGCAAAAATGCTCACATACACACCCTGCATATCGGCAAGAGCTGATTGTTGGTTGGCGTAAGCACCTTTAATTCGGTTGGATACCCTACCGAAAAC
>JANQHL010000026.1 GCA_028277085.1 Flavobacteriaceae bacterium | reverse complement strand
TACGTTGGCATCAGGGGCGGACTTCACTTTCTTGGGACGTTCTTTTATGTACGGAGTAGCCGCATTGGGAAAACAGGGAGGAAACCATACCATTAGTATGTTAAAATTACAATTACGACAGGTTATGGAGCAGTTGTGCTGCGAGAATGTAGATGACTTGCCTAAAAATTTGATTCAAACATAAAAAAAGGTGCAATGAGCCAATACGACATACAGGAAGAAACTGAGGAATGGGCGGAAGGTGAATTCGAACGTGAACCAGTACCAAAATCCAGGTTAAAAGGCTGGAAGAGTTTCTTAGGCATGTACGCTGGGGAACATGCAGCAGGAACAGAGTTTATGATCGGACCGTTGTTCCTGACGGCAGGCGTCAGTGCTTTTGATCTCATTGTGGGGCTCCTGTTGGGAAATCTTTTGGCCGTTCTCAGTTGGAGGTTCCTCACTGCCGAGATTGCCGTCAAGCAAAGGTTGACATTGTATTATCAACTTGAAAAGATATGTGGGCATAAATTGGTAAGGGGTTACAACTTGGCGAACGGTTTATTGTTTTGTTTTCTAGCAGGGGCAATGATAACGGTATCTGCAACAGCAGTCGGGGTTCCTTTAGATATTGAAATGCCCAAATTGACAGATACACTTCCTAATAGTATTACGTGGATAGTTATAGTGGTTTTGATAGGTACCGTAATCTCAATTATCGCTGCCAAAGGCTATGAAACTGTCTCTAGAGCAGCCAATTGGATGTCACCCATAATAGTACTGGCCTTTTTGGCTTGTGGTGTAGTGGCACTTAAACAACTGGGGGTGGGTAGTTTTAAGGAGTTTTGGGAAATTTGGGGTGAAGGTTCCGAGCCCTTTCCTGGACAGGTCAAATTTACTTTTTGGCACGTGGTTATCTGGTCTTGGTTCGCCAACGCTGCAATGCATGTGGGCATGTCAGACCTTTCGGTTTTTCGGTTTGCAAGGAATGCCAATGCGGGATGGACCACTGCTGCTGGGATGTATATAGGACATTATATGGCTTGGATAGCAGCGGCTCTATTGTACGCTGTATACCTAAAATCACCAGAGGCCCAGGGATTTATTGCCAACGGAGAGGCCCCACCTGTGGCACCGGGACCTCTAGCATATGATGCTATTGGGTACTTTGGAATAGTCGCCGTAATATTGGCGGGTTGGACAACAGCCAACCCAACTATTTATAGGGCTGGTCTTGCCTTTCAAGCCCTTATACCAAAAACTTCGACTTTTTGGGTTACCATCATTGCAGGCACGGTAGCAACAATTGCCGGTATATTCCCAGCGTTTGCAATGAAGTTGTTAGGATTTGTGGCTTTGTACGGTTTTATCCTCGCACCCATTGGAGCCATAATTGTATTTGACCATTTCTTTTCGAAAAAATTTGGGATCATTAAAAGTTATGCAGAGCACGCCAACATCAACTTCAATAGAGCAGTTTTAATCTCTTGGCTATTGAGTTTTGGACTTTTCTACTATATTTCTGTCGAGTTTGGAATCTTCTTGTCCTTTCTTACTGTGCCCGCCTGGATTTTTTGTGGGATACTTTTTCTTTTGATAAGCAAGAGAATACAATCAACTCCCTAAGGCCATGAAGCTTATGGTTAAACCCGTTACAGCGGAATTCACCTGCTTAAATATTAGAAATTGTAAATTCTTATTTTGACCACACTATAATTGTATAATTCTCTTTTTTTTAACTATTTGGTTAACAAATTCTCAGTATAGTACAGGATAGTTTATCTCGTCTCCCTAATTAGTTTTGGATAGAACCGAAAACTAATGATAATGAAAACTAAGCTGATAACAATGATGAGTTGCCTTATGCTTTCGTTTTTTTCAATGGCACAAACAGGCAGAATAGTTGGAACTGTAAATGATACTGAAGGCAATCCACTTCCGGGTGCCAGTGTGGTAATCGAAGGTGCTACCATCGGTACAGTTACGGACTTTGATGGGAATTTTGAACTATCCGATATTCAGGCAGGTGAAGTCACTATCTATGCCAGTTATATTGGGTATACTAGAGAAGAAAAGGTAATAACGATAAATCCTGGGCAAACTGTAAGGGTAGATTTCGTACTGGCCGAGGATGCGTTAAACATGGACGAGATCATCGTAACCGGGGTATTTGATGAGCGGTCAAAGATGGAGTCATCGGTTGCAATTACTACTCTATCAGGTGCGGTTTTGCAAAAACAAGCGCCATTAAGTACTGCCGATGTGCTTAAGAATGTTCCAGGAGTATTTGTCAATTCGGCTCTTGGGGAAATTCGTAATATTGTGTATTCTCGAGGAGTATCGGCAAATTCAGTTGATGCTGCAGATGGGTACAACTACGTATCATTGCAAGAGGATGGTCTTCCTGTAACAAATTTGGTATTTGGAAATTTTGGTGCAGATTATTTTCTTCGAAATGATCTTTCTGTCAGAAGATTGGAAGCCGTACGAGGGGGAAGTGCTTCAATTACTTCATTCAATGCACCCGGAGGGATTTTTAATTATCTAAGTAAAACCGGGGGCCAAACCTTTGAAGGAACCATACAGACTAAGTTCGGTTTGCAAGGCGATGGGAATCCATATGGGAGAGTGGATGTTAATGTAGGAGGGCCTATTGGGGACAATGGGTTCTTTTACAATGTAGGTGCTTTTTATAGGCATGACGAAGGAGTAGCTGAGCCAGAATATCCCTTCAACCAAGGAGGTCAAATTAAAGCTAATCTCCTTAAGACGCATAAAAATGGATTTATCAAGCTATATGCCAAATATCTAAATGACAGGAATGCATCTTATGAGTTTTTACCTGCTGTTAATTTTGATGATCCAGAATTCGCACCCGGAATTGAGGTTACGGATAGCTTTTTATTTCCCGATTTGTCAACCACCGTGCCTGATCGGTCCGTAACGGAAAACGTAGGGTTTGAATCCTCTAATATCATTAACCCTGAGGAATTTGTTGTTGGACTGGAAATAAGCCATGATTTGGGTAACAACTGGAAGATTAACAACAATTTTAAATATTCTGAAAAAAATGTACTCTGGAACACAAGTGCTGGTGTTTTTCCGATTGAAATTGACAACCTTTTTACTTACGTTTTTACAGAAACACTTGGAGTCTTTGGAAGTTATGATTATAAAGATCCAGATACCGGAGAAGTTTTGGCTAATGTTGTACAATCTCCAAATTTCGACGGTGAGGGAAATTTTACGGGATTTAATTTCGAAACAACTTTCAATAATCTGCCAGGCAGCCAGTTATTTCCAAACGGGGGTGCCTTCACTAATCTGGGATTTTTAAACAGAATTGATCCTAGAGAGTTTATGAACCAATTTAGTATCAATAAAAAACTTGATAAACATAACATCACGGCCGGGTTGTTCTATGCCGATAGTGAAATTTCTTTTGATCGCTTGATAGCTGGAAAAGCATTACAAGCCATTGAAGATCAACCAAGGGTATTGGATATATCCGTAACCCAGCCCGATGGAACAACCCTACAGATTACTGACCCAGCTGGTTTCGCTGCATTGAGCGGAGCCTTGGCCAACCAATTTTTACAACAGGATTATAGTCAGTTAGCGACATTTTTTGGACATACTTGGACCATTACTCCAAAGATGAATTTTGATTGGGGGTTTAGATATGAGACCACACAATTTCAGGGTTCCAATCAATTGGGAACACCTAATCCTGATATAAATGATCCTACTTTTGGTGGGGTCGATGGTGATCCTCTTACGGTATACGATAACAGATTTGCCGTTCTTGGTGAACCTGTGAGCTATGATGAGACAATTAATACCTTTTCATTTTCGGGAGCACTTAATTATCTATTTTCTGATGAGTTTGCGATATATGGAAGATTTTCAAGGGCTGAAAAAGCTTTGACGAACGGCTTTTTTTTCACAATTGACAGTGAATTTGAAAGAGATAACCTTGAGGCTATTCCTGAAACCGTGACTCAGGCTGAAGTTGGGTTTAAACTTTCCAAACCTAAATACTCAGCGGTAGTTACACCTTTCTATAGTGTCCAAGATGATGTTGCTGGTGATTTTGTGACCTTTACAAATCCGGATGGGAGTATCTATAATCCGCCTGCTCTGTTCAATTCGATAAGAACATATGGCGTGGAAATAGAAGGAAACTTTAGTTTGACTAAACACTTCAATATACGAACTGTAGCTACCTTTCAAGACGCTATCGCCAGAAATTGGAGTGTCTGGGAGGACAATGAACCAGGTCCAGAAGATGATGAACGAATTGATTTTTCAGGTACTAGGGCCGATAACAATCCGAACGCAATTATTAATGTGACACCAACGTATTCTAGCGATAAATTCTTCTCCTCGCTTTCTTGGAAATTTCTTGGAGACCGACCAGCAAATGTTGCCAATGCTTTCGACCTTCCTGCTTTTAGCCAATTTGATTTGGCTTTGGGATATGATTTCAGTGATAAACTTCGGGTACAAGGTAACATAAACAACTTGTTCAATTCAAGGGGTGTTATGTCTTGGGCGCCTCCAGGAGGTTTTCCGAGGTCCCTTAACCGTCAAGCTTTCACAAGGGAACAACTGGAGCAGAATCCAGATGCCATCTTTAATATTCTGACCATACAACCAACTTCATTTTTTCTAACAGCAATTTATAATTTTTAATGCATCGTTTTAAGAAAACACTTAAGATTACGGGTGTTGTACTAGCAACAATACTCTTTTTGGCCGCACTGGTCCTTAGCATTTTTTATTACAAGGTAATGAAGTATGCATATGCCGAATCTACGGAGGTTAAAGAGTCAGTAATACAATATTTAGAAGAAGATTATCTAAGGGATACAACCCATGTAGACTTTTTTGATGCCTATGATTTCAATCCAGTAGCATTTGAAAATCCAGATTTTCGTTTTGGCCCTTTCGCAAGATGGTGGTGGCCAGGAAATGATGTGAACGATACACAAATCCAAAAAGAAATAAAAATGATGGCCAAAACAGGCATCGCCGGAATAGAGATACAACCTTTTTCTACCGGGCTTAATCCTGACGCTCCCGATGACGAGTTCAACCGTGTAAACTCTTATGATACTCCTTCATTCTATAATCATTTAAGGACCGCTATGCAGGCTGCACGCGAGGTTAATATGGCGGTTGATATAAATGCTGGTTCCGGTTGGCCTCTTGCCGGTCCACAAAACAGTATTAATGATAACTTTAAAAACGTTTTTTACAGTGAAAGAACGGTAAAAGGTAACAAGAAAATACAATGGGAAATAGATTTGCCAAGAGCACCTTTATCTAGTTTTGTCACCTATTTTACGAAAGACTTCACCAATGGTTTTATAGATGGCTCGAGAACCTATTTTGATTACTCGGAGATTGAAGAGGTAATTGCAGCCAAACTGATTAAAAATGAAAGGTCACGATGGGCATACCGAATTACCGATCAGGTTGTTTTAGATCCATCAGACGTTAGAATCCTCACCGACAAGGTAAAGAATGGTGTTCTAGAGTGGGATGTGCCCGACGGGAAATGGCATATTATTGCGGTCTGGTCGACTCCAAATGGTGAAATACCTTCCTTAAATGCGGGTAAGGGTAAAGACAGAGGGTTTGTTGTTGATCATTTTGATACCCTTAAGGTTAGAGCCAATTACAATTATTTGTTTGGAAAGCGTACTGGACTGGTAGAATTTTATAACAATCCTTTCAGAGCGGTTTTCAATGATAGTTATGAATTGAAGACAGAGCGGTTTTTTCCAGGAGGGATATTTGAGGAGTTCAAAAAAAGGAGGGGTTATGATATTAGACCTTTTATTCCTGCTATTTTTAAACCAGGGTATAATCACCAGCTAGCAGAGTTTGGCTATCCCCATGCCAAACCAGATTTTGTTCTTACAGAAGAAGACGATAGGATAAGATATGACTATGATTTGACTGTTGGAGAGCTTTTTATTGAACGTTTTTTTGGCACCAGTAACAAGTGGGCTGAAGAAAGGGGCCTTGCCCACAGGACTCAAGGGTATGGTATGCCTTTTGACTATATTAAAGCTGCTGGAAATGTCACAATCCCAGAAGCAGAGTCAGGTGCAGGAGAAGGGTCAATAGTTTTTACTAAGTATATAACATCAGGGGCTCATTTATACAATAGGCCAATCATAGCTTCGGAGACGTTGGCGGGATTTAGCAAAGGTTTTATGACTACTCCGCAAAAAATAAAACTATTTCTTGATAAGGGTTACACTTCGGGAATTAATCAGATAATCTATCATGGAATTCCTTATGAATACCATACTGAAGATTTTGGGGAGTTTGGGTGGCATCCCTTCGATTCACCTTTTTTCTTCCCCAGTTTTTCAACAGCTTTGAACGAGAACAATATCTTTTGGGAAGACCTACCCGATATCAACACTTATGCAAAGCGATGTCAATATGTTTTACAATCAGGAAATCCTAAATCTGATGTGTTGATTTACACTTATCTTGACAGACTAGAAGGATTTGGTGGGCTTTCTGATAAAAACGAACTTTTAATCAGAGGTAGCTTTGACGAACAAGAACCCATGCAGGCTAAACGTCCGTCCATTCCTTTCTCCGATATTGATTTAGAATCTAGCCATGCAGGAAATTGGTTGGATAACCTATACCCTGTAATCAATGCCTTGGATGAAAGAGGAGTTAGTTGGGAATGGGTCAATGATGCAATTGTACAAGAAGAGGCAAAGATTGAGGATGAAGGTATCCTAAATATAAATGGCCATCGATACAAAAGCATTCTTATACCCCACCCTGAATATATGCAAGTTGGTACAGCACAGAAATTTAAAGACATGGCAGAAGCCGGTGTGGAAATCATATTTATTGGGGAATTACCCAAAAAGCAACCCTCTTTTAAAAACTATCAGATACAAGACAAATTGCTTAATGCCTTGGTAAGTCAAACATTTCAACAAACCAATTCGAGAAAGGTGGACAACGTAAATGATTTGATTGGGTGGATGGACGATATGGACCGCACATTGGCTTTTACCAAAAAGCAGCCATTATTGTTTCATATTCAAAGGGAACAGAGCGACGGAAGCCGAGTTGTATTCATAAGAAGTAGATCATCATCAACACTTCAATTTGAAACAAAACCAAACAACAATTTTGAGTTTTTTTATGGGTTGAATCCTGTTGACGCTAAAATATGCCAGTTGGGTCCAGGTCAAAAAATCGAACTTGGTCCGTATGGAACAATATTCCTTTATTTTACAAACAATGAAGTTTCCAAGGACTTGTTATCTCCTAATAATTGGAGTCCAATAGAAAAACAAAAGGTCTTGTCACTAGACACATGGGACATTCAAGCGGAAAATGTGGATATTCGGGATACACAACTGTTTGACTGGATAACCAATGAACACATGCAATACCTCCAAACCGCCACCTACACTACGTCTTTTGAAATTGGTAGTATCGATTCAAACAAAAAGTACGTTTTGGATTTGGGAAAAGTGGGACATGTGGCCAAGATTACTTTGAACGGTTCCAATATGGGGAAATTGATATATGCCCCTTATACAATTGACATCACCAATGCGCTTGAGTCAGGTCAGAATATTATGACAATAGAGGTTAAAACCGCTCAAATCAACTCGTTTGCAGGCAAAGGCAAAAATGGGAATAAACGATATGAAAAATATAAAGACCGTCCCTTGCTCAGTAGTGGTCTATTCGGCCCTGTCCATATTCTAAGGCAAACAAAAACCAATATGGCCACTCATTAGAGCCATTTTTTGGGTAAAAAATTATAAAATTTAGTTATGAAAAATAGCCGGCCCTATTCATAATGTGGTTCATAGCCACAATGGACCTCCCATTCAAACCATAAGCCCTTTACAAAGCCCTTGTCCATGTGCGGGATGGACCAATCGAATTAATAGGTTTTTTTTGATATGTTGACCAATTAACAACACAACTTATCTACCTGAAAGAGACCTAAGTACTTTGCACAATGTAGAAAATATGACCACTACAGAATAATCAATTTTCGACAATGTGAAAAAATATTTGAAAAATTGGAGATTATCCAGAATTGTTGAGCATGAACAAAAGAGCAGTTACTAACCTTGTACATTGCCCCTTTAATGCCAACGTAGTGGTAAAACAATCTAGATTGGAATGATTTTATGAAAAGCATTGGGTACGCTCAAAATAAACTTTCATCAATATTCATGGTTAAATTGTAGTCTTCACAATTCTTTAAGGGCGTATTTTGGAATTTAAGAACAAATAGCGGGGATAAATCACAATCTTTAAATTCCATTCAGGATAGTACAGGATACCATAATTAACATGGTTGTATACTTTAGCATATTCCTTAACCAAAAATTTTAACCAAATGACTAAATTTTTGCTGTTCTTCCTTTTGGTGCCAGCATTGGTGTTGGCTCAAAGTGTTACCATCTCGGGAACTATAAAAGATAGCTCAGGAGAACCATTGATAGGTGCCACCATTATATTAAAGGGAGCTGCAGTTGGCACGGTAGCAGATTTTGAAGGGAGGTATGAACTCCGAAATGTACCAGTTGGTCAAATCACTTTGATAGCAAGTTTTACGGGCTTCGCAAAACAAGAGAGGACTATTGAGGTATCCGAAGAAGGTTATAAATTAGATTTTGTATTGGTCGAGGATGCACTTCGAATGGATGAGGTGGTCATAACAGGTGCCTTCGATGAACGTACCCGTATGGAATCTTCCGTTTCTATTACCACGCTGTCCGCAGAACTAATACAAAGACAAGCTCCGGTGAGTTCAGCGGATCTACTGAAAAATGTTCCAGGGGTCTTTGTAAATGCTGCATCTGGCGAAGTTCGAAATGCTGTATATTCCAGGGGTGTATCAGCAAATTCAACAGATCCTGTTGCAGGTTACAGTTATGTTTCCCTTCAAGAGGACGGATTGCCCGTAACCAATGTTACCTATGGTAATTACGGCCCAGATTATTTTTTGCGTAATGATGTTTCTGTAAGGCGACTGGCAGCTGTAAGGGGTGGAAGTGCAGCCGTTACCTCATTTAATGCTCCGGGAGGGATATTTAATTATATTTCAAAAACGGGGGGAGAAGAGTTTGAAGGTTTGGTGCAATTAAAAACCGGTATCTTAGGAGACGGTAATACGTACATCAGAACAGATTTAAATCTAGGAGGCCCAACAGGTGTGCAGGGACTTTATTATAACATTGGTGGATTTTACAGAAATGATGAAGGTGCCAGAAGTCCGGATTATCCAATGAACAGAGGAGGTCAAATTAGAGGAAATCTTGCCTATATTGGTGAAAAGACCAAGTTGACCTTGTTCGTGAAATACCTTAATGACTTTAATGGAGTAAATAGTAATCTTCCTGCGGTAAATTTCGATGACCCTCAAATCGCTCCAGGATTTTCGTTAACTGATAATTTCTTTTTGCCTGATATCAATGCCGAAATCCCTTTTCGTACAGGAGGGGAAACTTTTGATTTTACACCAAGGGATATGATTGAGTCCGAAGATTTCAGTATAGGTTTAAATTTTGAACAAGATTTAGGTAAGGATTGGGAGCTAAGCAATAACTTCAAGTTTTCTGCCAAGAACCATAATTGGAACTTTGGCGGAGGCGAATCCCCACAGGAAATCGACCAATTAGGCACCCACATTCTTTTAGGAACTGTTGGTAGGTTTGGGAGTATAGATTTTAGAGACCCAGATTCCGGCGAGGTATTGGCCAATGTATTGCATACACCACAGTTCGATGGACAAGGAAACTTGGTGGGTTTCAATTTTGACACTACCTTTTCAAACTTACCGGGATCGGATTTATTTCCCAATGGAGCAGGGCTTTCCAATATAGGACTGCTAATCCGTTCGGAAATAAGTGAGATAATGAACGATTTTAAAATAAGAAAGGAGTGGGAAAATATGGGTTTGACCATCGGTGGGTTTTATGGACGGAGTGATGTCAACAATACTGAGGTATCAGCGGGTAATGCCTTGGGGTTTTTGGAGGACACACCCAGATTATTGGATATAACAGTGACTCAACAAGATGGCAATGTGCTTCAGGTAACTAATCCTCAAGGACTTTCCAACCTAGGAAGCCCAATTTTGAATCAAGTAAGGGATGCGACTTACTCTCAGCTTGCTGGTTTTATAGGGCATAATTGGAACCTTACTGAAAATCTCATCTTGGACTGGGGACTTCGTGTGGAGAACATCTCTTTCGAGGGTTCCAATGATATTGCCCGTGGCAACCCAGCTGCAATGCAGCCTGGTTTTGGTGGTATAGATAACAATCCGAACACATTATTCGACAATAATGTTGCCGTCGAGTCCGGGATTTTTAGTTTTGATGAAAGCTTGACCACCTTTTCCCTATCAGGTGCATTGAATTATAAATTCTCGGATAATTTCGCGGTCTATGGGCGCTATTCACGTGCGGAAAGGGCTCCTCAATTAAGTCTTTTTCATGGAATTGATACCCCACTCGAGGAGAGTAATCCACCGGTGAATTCCGAAATAATATCACAATTGGAGGCAGGATTTAAAGTGAGAGGCGAAAAATTCTCTGCCGTTGTAACTCCATTTTACAGTTTTCACAGCGATATCTTCAGCAGTGTTCTATTTCAAAACCCGGACGGTTCCATCTATCAACCGCCAGCACTATTCAATAGTATAGAAACCATTGGAGTCGAAATAGAAGGTAACTTCACTCTTGCGAGAAACCTGTCATTGCGATCCGTCGCCACCTTCCAACGTGCGGAAACTGATGAGTGGCAGACTTGGATAGCAAATGGTCCTGGCCCGGATGATGATGTTTTAAGGGATTTTTCTGGAAACAGGGCCGACAACAATCCGGATATCATAATTAATGTTTCACCGAATTACAACACTGATAAATTCTTTGCTGGATTGACATGGAATTATTTGGGAAACCGCGCTGCCAATATTCCCAATACCTTCGAGCTTCCCGGTTTTAATCAATTTGACTTTGCGGCCAGTTACGATATCACCAAGAATATTACCGTCCAGGCCAACGTGAACAATATTTTTGACACTTTGGGAGTAATGGGCTGGATAGGACCTGGAGGTTTTCCCGTCGGTATCGATAGACAGGGATTCACACCGGAAAAACTACAGCAAAATCCAGATGCGATTTTCAGTATCGTTCCGATACAGCCACGTTCATATTTCCTTACATTTTCCTACTCGTTCTAGCTTCCCACTCTGATATTCAATAAAGATATTGTGAGAAAAACTTTCTTGTGTAATTGGCTAACTTGTTTGAAAGTTTCTTAAGAAAGAAGAAAAAATTGGATAAAATTAAGAAGGGTAAAACCATAAAAAAAGTTTTCAGGATTCTGAAATGGACTTTTGTCTTCCTGACCCTGTTGCTCCTCATTATCATAAGTGTACTTTGGTATCTGTTGAATGACTATGCTTATGCGGATTTGGAACAGGAGAAAGAAAGCGTTTTAAAGTACTACTCCCCTTCTCTTGCTCGGGACAGTTTGACCTTAGACTCACTACATTTCTTTGATTTTGATTTTAGAGAGTTCCGGAATCCGGCGCCAGAGTACGGGCCCTACGCCCGATGGTGGTGGCCCGGGAATGATGTGGAAAAAGATGAGCTCAAAAGGGAAATTGGGCTTTTTGCGGACGCGGGTTTTGCAGGGGTGGAAATTCAAGCATTTGGCACAGGTCTTAATCCAGAGGCCCCAGAGTCAAGAATCAAAAGAATACAGACATACGGGGAACCGGCCTTCTATGACAATTTATCGGTGGTTATGAGGGTTGCTGCCAAACGTGGATTGACCATCGATTTAAATGCAGGTTCCGGATTTCCCCTTGGGGGCACACAAAATGCTTTGGGAGATAATTTTACCACCCTGTTGTACAGTGAGGCTACCTTTGAAGGGGGCGGAACAATTCACTGGGACCCCCCTTTGCCAAAAGCACCGCTAACAAGTTACCTTTCCTATTTTGGTACAAAATTTACGTCCGGTTTTATTTCAGGGGGTCGGATGCATTTGGAAAAGGCGGAGTTGATTGAGGTGGTTGCCGCCAAATTGGTTAAGAATGGACGGTCTCCTTGGGTACATCGGATAAGTGACCAGGTCGAGCTTGACCATAACTCTCTTTATACCTTGATGGGGAATGTCCAAAAGGGTGTACTGAATTGGGACGCTCCCGAAGGGAAATGGCACTTGATAGCCATATGGTCCCTGCCTGCCGGAGAGGTCCCTGCCTTGACGGACCGCATAGTTGATGAGAGGGGATGGGTGGTTGACCATTTTGATACCACAAGAATTTTAGCCAATTACAACTATCTCTTTGGTGAACGTTCGGGCCTTAGTACGTTTTACGGTAATCCCTTGAGAGCTGTATTCAATGATAGCTACGAGTTCAAGGTAGAACGTTTTTATCCAAGGGACATGCTTAAGGAATTCAAGGAAAGGAGGGGATACGACCTAGAACCCTATTTACCGGTTATATTCAGTCCTGGAAAAGACCATTTGATAGGCCATATCGCCCTGAAAGCTGCCATGCCGGATTTCGTGATAACCGAGGAAGATTGGAGGATTCGTTATGATTATGATCAGACCGTTTCCGACCTGTTTACGGAAAGGTTTATTAAAAAAAGCCACGAGTGGCTAAACGCCAGGGGAATGAAGCACCGCACGCAGCCCTATGGAATGGCACAGTTGGATGTTATTAAGGGTGCAGCAGCCAGTGGTATTCCCGAAGTTGAATCATTGTTTGCCGAAGGAGCAAATGCGATGATGAAATATGTGACCTCTGGAGCAATGCTTTCCAATAGACCGATTGTGACCATCGAAACCTTGGGTGGAGTGAACACCAGTTATATGACGACGCCAAAAAAAATAAAACTTTTTGCAGATAAGGCATTCACTGCCGGGGTGAACCAATTGATATACCATGGCATACCCTATCGGTATAAAAACGAAGACTTTACTAAAGAGGGTTGGCATCCTTTTGACTCCCCTTATTTTTTTCCAAGCTTTTCCAGTGCATTGAACGAAGAAAACGTTTTTTGGGACTATATGCCTAAAATAAACGAATATATGAGGCGCTGTCAGTATGTGCTGCAATCGGGCTTGCCAACGTCACAGGTACTCGTTTATACATATCACCCCCAAATTGAGATTACCCAAAACCTATCCAATCCAAAAGAAATTTTAAAATCAGGGGTCTTTTCAGAGGACGAGCCTTTTGGAGGAGAAGTAGGCATTCCGTTCTTGGATAAGAGCGAAATAGACCCTTTTTCTGAATGGTTACAGGATGTCTATGGGATTACCGATAAATTCGATTCCAGTGGAATTGGGTGGAATTGGGTCAATAGTTCTTTATTGGAGGAGGCTACTATTGGTGATGGTTCTTTTGCCATAAATGATAACCACTATACCAAGATAGTGGTTCCAAGCGCAGAATATATGCCCGTTGCTTCCGCATTGAAACTCAAAATGCTGGCCGATGCCGGGGTGCAGGTCATGTTTACCGGAAGTTTACCCGACAAACAGCCTTCCTTCAAAGACTTTGGGGCACAGGATGAAAAGCTCCAAATTACAGTGGATGCCATTTTAAATACAGAATACGGGAGACATCTGGATAAAAGTCAGGCCATTGAAGACTGGATTGGTTCCATTGCTCCCGATTTGCCGTATGAGGATAAATCTTCTTACCTTATGCACATACAAAGGGTCCAATCTGATGGGAGCCAGATTTTTTTTATAAGGAACAGGTCGAATGAAGGAAAATCGTTTCGTCTTGAACATTTGAATGGCTTTGAATACCTATATTCCATGGACCCAAATACTGGAAGGATTGGCCAAGCGTTCCCAAGAGCGGAAATTGACATAGATGGTTATGGTTCTATTTTTTTGTGGATGCGCAACGCACCCATTCCAGAGGAATGGCTTTCAATACCAAATAGTAATATTGAACCAGGAAGAGTGGTACAAACTTTGGAAAAATGGAACATAAAGATCGCCAATGGTGACTATTCGGATTCAACCCTGTTCGATTGGACCACAAAGGAGGATACAAAACATACTTTGGAAGGCAAGTATACAACAACGTTTCGTATGGCCGACATAGAATCCGATAAATTGTACTATCTGGACCTTGGCACCGTAAAACATGTCGCAAATGTGACCTTAAACGACACCACACTTCCACCATTGATTTTCCCTCCCTATACTGTAAACATTGCCCCATATTTGAAAGAAGGAAACAACATATTGGAAATCCGGGTGATAACTGCACAAAGCAATCAATTTTTGGGCAAAGCCCTATCAGGAGAGGATTTATACGGTAAATACAAAAAAAGACCTTTAATGCCGTCTGGATTGTTGGGTCCAGTACATATTATGGTCCAAAACAATAGTGCCGTAGAACCATCTTCTTCTGGGCTTGAGTGAATCCGAAAAGTTTCCAGGAAGAACAAAAGATGGCAGTACCAGCTGAGTAGAGCACCAATAAATAAACTTGCCGAAAATCTCCGAATATTGGAAAATTTATTCATTCCTAATCAATATTATAATACTATATCAAAGGACAATGGAAGCTAAGACGATAATGATAGGCTTTTTACACCATACACTTAGGATAGACAAGGATAAAAAAAATCATTTCGATTTAAATCTTAAATACTGTTAGATAGAGCTTTTTCACTTTGCTGATGACCATATGGTTCAGGATACAACAGGATGCCATCTAGGCCTTTATCAAATAACTTGCCGATAAAATAATAGACAAATGCAGTGGAAAAGCTTCTCCATAAGGAAAAAAATTGTGATTGGTTTTCTTTTGTTATTAGTGTCTCCAGTAGCTTATATTTTTATTGCAAGATTGTTCGTTGAAGCACGGGATTGTAGTAGGGACAACTATGATTTTGTAACGATATTCAAAGAAAAACAGAAGTCTATTTTAGATAGTTTAAATACTAGTAATCCAAATGTTATCTTCATTCTTTCCGATGACCAAGCTTGGAATCACTATTCATTTTACGATCATCCCTATATAAAAACCCCCAACCTTGATAAACTGGCCAAAGAATCCTTAGTGTTTTCCAGAGGGTATGTAACCGCACCTTTATGCAGTCCGTCCATCGCATCAATAATTACGGGGCTTCATCCACATGAACATGGCATCACAGGCAATGACCCTGTCTTTGAGTATGACGGTTTAAGAGCAGATTTGGTGGAAATGCGTTTAAGTGATTCCTACCTACAGGCAAGGGAGCAGGCCTATGCACCCTATTTGGATAGGTTTTACTCAAAGCCAAACATAGTAAGTATTCTGGACTCGATGGGTTATGTCTCCTTTCAGTCAGGTAAATGGTGGTTGGGTAGTGCAGTACGCGGTAATTTTGATGAAGGTATGACTGTGGGAAGCTGGGAATGCTATGGCAGACATGGTGACGAAGGATTGAAGATAGGACGAGAAGGAATGTGCCCAATCTATGATTTTCTTGATACTGCTTCTCAATACAAAAACACTCCTTTTTTCTTATGGTATGCTCCATTTATGCCACACTGGCCGCATACCCCACCAGAGGATTTATTGGACAATTATCTTGAAATTGCACCAAGCAAAGCGCAAGCCAAGTATTGGGCAATGGTCGAATGGTTTGATCAAACCATTGGCCAATTATTAGATTATCTAGAGGATAAAAACCTTGCAGAAAACACCATCATCGTTTATGTGGCAGACAACGGTTGGATTCAAGACAGTAAATGGACAATAAAATCTTTAACACCTGCAGCTAACTATGCGCCAAGATCTAAACGTTCGCCATATGAGGGGGGTATTCGTACCCCAATCATGTTGAAATGGCCAAAAGGCATATCTCCTAATCACGATAATAGCAGTCTTGTGAGTACTGTTGACATTGTTCCCACTATTTTGGATTTGCTAAATTTGGAACAACCCATTGGAATTACCGGTATTAGTCTGGTGGACCATATCCAACTTCAAAAGAGGGATGCTGTTTTCAGTGCAGATTATAAGCATGACATGGAAGATTTTAATGACCCAAAAAAGTCTTTAGAATCTAAAACAGTAATCAAAAAGCCTTGGAAACTCATAGTGCCAAACCCGGCAAATTCGCCAGAAATGAAAACAGAGTTGTATAACATTATTGAGGATGAAACGGAACAGATTAATCTAGCAAGCCAACATCCTGAAATTGTAACTGAACTGAGCAAGTTACTTGAAGAATGGTGGGATTGATTACCTTACGACAGGTGTTTAATCACTGATATTTGGCAACAAGTCTTTTCTTGGCAATAAAAATGAAACCAAAAAGCCAGTTTAATCTGTGTATTTGTTCTTTTAGTAAAATGATTTTTACTTTATTCAAATAAATCTAAAACTTAATACCAACCCCAATTAGAAAGCTGTCAAGGTTATCCCCACCGTATGATATCCTTCGATAACCAAAAAAAACCGGCACCTTGTCCCCGATGAAATGGGTTATTCTGGACGAAAGGTAAAAACCACCGTCATTGCCTTCGTTCAATCCAAAGGCATAGCCTATGTCAGTACCGACCACAAGGTATTTAAAGCGAACACTCCGTATGCTTGCCGTAAGCGGTATAAATTGTAGGCTTTCGGCTTCCTGTTGGATACCATCCCGCACCAAGGGTTCATCCGAAAAATAATTCGCAAAACCAGTTGAACCACCAATAAGGAATTTTTTGGAAATGCCATACATATAGAATACATCCAAACCCAAAGTGCTATCATAATTGTTACTAAAATCACCTACCACCAAACCTGCATTTGGGCCTGCACCGATAAAGTGTTTTCCTTTAACCCCATTTTCATTATCACTACTCGGTTGTGCGTGAACTGCAAAACCTACTAAAAGTAATATCGCTACAACCACATATTTTTTCTCGTATGCTTTCATTTATTTCGTTTTTATCTGATTGGGTAGCTGTTTCTAATAATGGTTTGATTTTAATTAGGCAAAGTGATACCTTCCCATATGGATTTTGTTGTGCTCCAACATACTCTTTGGAGGGTACTTATACCTGCTTCTTGTAACTCTTTATAGCCAGCGTGTTAAAAATAAGGGCGAGTATAATTGTGTATATAAATTCCCACCTGACATCCCAAAAACCGCTGCCTTTCATCAGAACTTTTCTTGAAACTGAAATAAAATGTGCAAGGGGGTTGGGTATAGTAAGATACTGTGCCCATTTTGGCATACTATCGATTGGAGTGAAGAGCCCGCACATCAGTACAAATATGATTACGAAAAAGAAGGCTACGAAGATGGCTTGCTGCTGGGTATCCGCAAAGTTTGAAATGAGCAGTCCCAATCCCAAAACTGTAATTAGATTGAAGAATGCATAGCCAAATATTAGGGCAACACTGCCTCTTATGGGAATATCAAAAATTAGTTTACTGGCAATGATTCCAACGGTAAGCAAGAGCATCCCTATGCATAAAAAAGGTACAAGCTTGCCAACAATAAACTGCCATTTTTTTATGGGCGTTACATTGATTTGCTCAATAGTGCCTATTTCGCGCTCCCGTACCACGTTCATTGCTGAAAGAATAATAGTTAATAAGGCGGTAAGTTCTGCAAGAATGCCCGGGGCCATAAAATGCGGGTAATTTATCTCTGGATTGTACCAATTACGAAATGATACCGTAAGCTGGGTAGATGGTTGGTTAGGTTTTACTTGTTGAATCAATTCGCCATTAAATGATCCAATAATGTTCTGCAAATATCCCGAACCTACGGTAGATTGCTGACCGTTAATGGCATTCACCAGCATTTGTAGTTTTGGTTGCTCACCGCGTATGTACTTCTTTTCAAAATCCCTAGGAATTTCTAAAACGATATCCGCTTTATTGGCTTGCAAATATTCAAATGCTTCTTTGGAGTTGTAAGTTGTCTTTACGAGGCTAATGCGCTCATTGGCGTTAATTTTTCGCAGTAAAAGTCGTGAGCTCTCGCTATAATCCTTTTCCACTACCACTAGATTTACATTTTTTACTTCGTTTGAAGCTGCGTTGGACAAAAGAATCAATTGAATAACAGGTAACACCGTCATCATGGGCAATAACGCCTTATTGCGAAATATCTGGATAAATTCCTTTTGTATGAGATAACTGATGATTTTCACTCTAATCTAATTTTGAAGTTTTTCCATGTAAAGAACAACAGTACCATAGTGGTAAGGGTTAAAATGCCAATTTCAAAAATGACAAACCGTAGCCCAACACCTCGTAACATTACCCCTTTTAAAATTTCAATAAAGTAAGTAGCAGGAATTATTTGTCCTAACACCTGCAATATTTTGGGCATACTAGAAAGCGGAAATATAAATCCAGACAATATTAGGGATGGCATCATCAAACCCATTAGTGAACGCATCATGGCGTCCTGCTGTGTTTTTGAAGTTGTTGAAATCAATGTGCCCAGCGCCAAAGCCGTTATTACATAGAGCAGACAAGAAAACAGCAATAAAATAAGGCTTCCAGCAATGGGTACTTCAAAAACAAAATATCCAAGTATTAGTACTAAAACAGCATCAATAAAAGACAGTAATGCGTAAGGTGTCACTTTACCTAAAATTATGAGGATGGGTGGCAAAGGTGACACCAATAGTATTTCCATGGTACCCATCTCTTTTTCGCGTGCTATGGTCAATGAGGTAAGCATCGCAGAAATGATAAGCAAAATCAAAGCAATCGTACCCGGAATAAAGTTGTAGGCACTTACCAACTGAGGGTTGTAAAGCATCCTATTTTCAACTTTTATGGTAAAGGGGTTTTCAGTCTGTTGCAATTCATTATTCTGAAAAGTGTTCACCATACTCGTAGCATACTGAACTAAAGTGTTGGCATTATTTGGGTCCGAGCCATCGGTGATTAGTTGAATGGTCATCGCGCTTTTTGCGTAGAGTTTAGCTGCAAAATTATTTGGAATAACCACAACTAGTTTTGAAGCGCCTTCTTTAAAGCCAGCATCCATTTCTTTTTCTGAGGTAAGCAATCTGTTTACAGTAAAATGTCCAGAACTCTGTAAATGCTGGATGAGTTGTGCGCTGGCATCATCCTTGGCATAGTCTAAAATATCGATTGAGGCATCTTTAAATTCTGTGGTAACTGTATACCCAAAAAGTAGCACCAAGGCCACGGGTATGCCAAAAAGAATCAACAATGTACGCTTATCGCGTAAAATGTGATAAAACTCTTTTCTTACAAAAGCCCTGAAAATCTTGAACATTATCTAGCAAGTTTTAAAAACACCTCATCCATGGATGACACGTTGTATTGTTTCTTTAAGTTTTGCGGGGTGTCTAGAGCTTCAATCTTACCTGAGACCATAATG
>JANQHL010000007.1 GCA_028277085.1 Flavobacteriaceae bacterium | reverse complement strand
ACCAAATGAGTAAAATGATGAAGATGATGCAAGGTGGCAAAGGCAAACAAATGATGCAAATGATGGGCGGCCTTGGCCGCTAGTCTGCAGTTTTCAGAGGCAGAAAAAATATCGGATGAGTTTTAAAAAGTTGTTGGCGTATCAAAAAGGATTTGATTTGGCAATGGAAATATTTGAAATTTCAAAGTCTTTTCCTTCAGAAGAAAAATATGCCTTAACAGATCAAATTAGGCGCTCCTCGCGTTCTGTTTACGCAAACCTGGCCGAATCATATAGAAAAAGAAAATATCCAAAACATTTTGTTAGTAAATTAACGGATTCGGATGCGGAAAACTCAGAAACACAAGTTTGGTTGGAATTTTCATTTGCTTGTAAATATGTTGACGGAGCAAAATTTGAATCTCTTACCAATGCTTCTGTGGAAATAGGAAAATTAATTCAATATATGATCACTAACCCTGATAAATTTGGAGCATCCTAGACTGTAAACTGTAAACTGTCACTGTAAACTGTAAACTAAAGATGAACATCTTAGACGGGAAAAAAATAGCCAACCAAATCAAAGAAGAAATAGCCGTTGAGGTAGCACAAATACAGACTCGTGGAGAAAAAGTGCCACATTTGGCTGCGGTTTTGGTGGGAAACGATGGTGCCAGCCTTACCTATGTGGGCAGTAAAGTACGTTCTTGTAAAAAGATTGGTTTTGAGTCCACGTTGATCCATCTTCCGGAAGACACTACCGAAGCAGTCTTGCTACAACAGGTTGCCGATTTGAATGCGAATTCCGATATCGATGGGTATATCGTACAATTACCGTTGCCCAAACACATTGATGAAGAAAAGATATTAATGGCCGTAGATCCGGATAAGGATGTGGATGGTTTTCATCCAACCAACTTTGGGAAGATGGCGCTGGATATGGAAACCTTTATTCCCGCAACACCTTTCGGGATTATGGAACTCCTGCGCCGGTATGATATAGAAACCGAAGGCAAACACACTGTGGTCATCGGAAGGAGCCATATTGTAGGAAGGCCTATCAGCATTCTGATGAGCCAAAAAGGGAAAGCGGCGAATGCTACTGTCACGATTACCCATAGTAGAACCAAGGATCTCCAAGAATTCACAAAACAGGCAGATATCATTGTATCTGCGTTGGGTGTTCCGGATTTTCTAAAGGCAACTATGGTTAAAGAAGGGGTAGTGATCATTGATGTAGGCATTACCCGGGTACCGGATGCCACTAAAGAAAGAGGGTATTATATTACCGGAGATGTGGATTTTGAAGAAGTCGCACCAAAGGCTTCCTACATTACTCCGGTTCCTGGCGGGGTTGGACCTATGACCATTGCCATGCTATTGAAAAATACCCTTTTAGCCCGGAAAAGAAGACAGGATTAGCACCTTTAGCGCTGCTTTCATGGGTTGTCGTTCACAAAAATGTCCTATCTTGAAGGAATTGTAATCAACCTATCCTTATAACGATGAAATTCTGGACACTTGCCCTATGCGCTTTGCTTTGTTTGAGTTCTTGTAAGCAGAAGAAAGAAAACGAAACTTCTTCGGCAACCGATACCATCACCTTTTCGGAAACTGAAACAACAGAAAATGCCCAACTTTCTGACGAAAAAATCGAAGACTGTGACGATTTTTTAGACCAATATGAAAAATGGTCCGAAGAATACATTGCTTTTATGGGAAAATACAAGGAGAACCCGGCTAAAGCAGTGACATCACCGGAATATTCGGAAATGATGCTAAAAGCTTCCTCCTGGTCCCAGGAATGGTTGTCCATATCGGTCTCCTGCGCCCAGAATTCGTCCTATGAGGAGCGGGTAGAAGAAATATTAGACAAGATAGACCAAAAGATGGAGGAGTTAGGCTTTAACTAGCAACTCCTTTAAGTAGTAGTGCAAAGTCTTGGTTATTTTCTGGACTTTACTGATCGTGGTCCGTTTTTAGGGAGTCCTCTATCAACATTTCCTCATCGTCATTGGGCGTAAGCACATCCAAGTCTTCCCCTTCATCGTTGGTACAACTGGAAACTGCCAGACTTGTAAAAAATACCGTGAGCAAGAGTAGTATTGTTTTCATAACATTGTAAAATTTGGGCAATTGCTACCTTAACTAACGTATTTTCAAGTCACTATCGTGTTTTTAGGGCATTCTATTCGATAAACTGCATTCGTATACCTGCCAGGGGGAGGAGTGACTTTCCTTCCATTAAAAAGTTAAATTTCCTATCTTATTCAGATCAAACACCGATTATGAAATATCCTGTTTTTACGTTAATTGGGTTGCTTTTGGTATTAGGTTGTCAAAGCAAAAATTCCCGAGACTTTGAAATTGCGGTTTCCTTTTCTGATACGACCAGTACCGAAGCTTTGGATGGGCGGCTTTTACTAATGTTATCGACCAACGATGCAAAGGAACCCAGGTTTCAAATCAATGCTGGGAAAGACCCGCAACTCATATTCGGCATGGATGTTACAGGAATGCAGCCAGGGGAAAAAATAACCTTCGACACTTCCGTTTTTGGTTTTCCTTACAAGAGTCTTGAAGATATTCCTCCGGGGGAGTATCAGGTCCAGGCATTACTTCATGTGTATGAGACGTTCAATTTGTCCACCGGACATACTGTACAACTGCCGATGGATAATGGTGAAGGCCAGCAATGGAATCGTTCGCCTGGAAATGTATACAGTACGCCCTTCAAGATGACGATCGACAAAAACGGTATACAGAACACTAACATAGTTATGGATAAGGTAATTCCTCCCCTTCCGGAACCAGAGGATACCGAATGGATAAAGCATATTAAAATAAGGTCGGAAAAGCTCTCAGAATTTTGGGGTAGGGATATGTATCTGGGCGCGCATGTATTATTGCCCAAAGGTTTTGAAGAGCATCCAGAGGCCAACTATCCGCTAATGATCTTCCACGGGCATTTCCCAGATGATTTTGGGGGATTTAGGACCTCTCCCCCTGACCCCAATTTGGAGCCGGATTATTCGGCCCGGTTTGATGTAAAGGGATACAATATTATTCAGCAGCAGGAAGCCTACGATTTTTACACGCGTTGGAACGATCCGGATTTCCCTCGGTTTTTAATCATTGAAATTCAGCATCCTACACCCTATTATGATGATTCTTATGCGGTAAACTCCGCTAGCCAGGGACCGTATGGTGATGCCATTACCTATGAACTGATCCCTTACATTGAGAAGGAATTCCGCGGGATCGGAGAAGGTTGGTCACGGTTTCTGTACGGAGGCTCTACAGGAGGTTGGGAAGCCTTGGCTGTTCAGGTGAAATATCCACAGGAATACAACGGCTGTTTTGCAGCCTGCCCGGATCCAATTGATTTTCGCGCCTATTGTTTGACGAATATCTATGAAGATGAAAATGCGTATTTCTATCCTTCGGAACACAAGCAACTGGAGGTGCCGGCACATCGGGATTATTTAGGGCATATTCAAACTACGGTTCGGGAGTACAATCACCTGGAATTGGTTTTGGGAACCAAATCCAGGTCAGGACAACAATGGGATATTTGGGAAGCCACTTATTCTCCCCAGGCAGAGGATGGCTATCCGCAACGACTCTGGGATAAAATGACGGGTACTATTAATCCCGAAGTTGCGGAATATTGGAAAGAGAACTATGACCTACGGCATATTTTAGAGCGGGATTGGGCAAAATTGGGAGCATCCCTTCGGGGAAAAATCCATATCTATTGCGGTGATATGGACAATTATTATTTGAACAATGCGGTATATTTAATGGAGGATTTCTTGGAGAGTACTACCGATCCGTATTACGATGGAGAGGTGGATTATGGGGATCGCGCTGAACATTGTTGGAACGGAGATCAGGAAAACCCTAATCATATAAGCCGGTTGCGGTACAATAGCATGTATGTCCCTAAAATTATGAAGCGGATTGCCGAATCTGCTCCCAAAGATGCGGACCTAACGAGTTGGAGATACCAATAGCATGAAAACAAATAAAGTAGCCTGGTTTGTATTTGCCTTTTTGGCTATTGGAGTGGGGCTTTACCCGTTAATGTATCTATTTGCTACAGAAAAAATTGGGTTGCTATATTCAAAATCCGATCAGCTTTTAGCAAATGTCATTTGGAATATCGGGTTTTACGGACACATTACTTTTGGAGGTATTGCCTTAATGACGGGATGGTCTCAGTTCAGCAAGAAAATACGAACGAAAAGGTTAGGACTGCATCGAAATTTGGGGAAGATCTACGTGCTTGCAGTTTTGGTTAGTGGGATATGTGCCGTGTATATTGGATTCTATGCGACCGGTGGATGGATCCCCTCCCTGGGGTTTGTACTGTTGGGGTTGATTTGGCTCTACACTACACTAAAAGCGTATACGGCTATTCGCAACAAAGACCTCACCTTACATCAAGGGATGATGATCTATAGTTATGCGGCTTGTTTTGCGGCAGTTACCCTTCGACTCTGGTTACCCCTACTTCAACTGGCTTTTGGTGAATTCCTGATTGCCTACAAGATCGTGGCCTGGTTGTGCTGGGTGCCCAATCTTATTTTTGCACATCTTTGGGTCAAAAGAAAAGGGTTGATAATAGGCTAATCGTTCAAAATACCAGTACTATGCAAATTCATCATCTTAGAAACGCGACCATGATCATTGAGACCCGGGATGCAGTGGTCTTGGTGGACCCCATGTTAGGGCCAAAGGGGACTATGCCAACATTCACGTATTTTCGATTCAAGGCTCAAAAAAACCCAATTGTAGCGCTACCTGAAATAAGTAACGCTATTTTAGACAAGGTAACGCATTGCCTTATTACCCACAAACATCCGGATCATATTGATGCTGAGGGGGAAGCGTTTTTGATAGCAAAGAATATTCCGGTTACTTGTAGTATCCGTGATGAACCCTACTTCAAAAAAAAAGGACTTCATGTCGTTCAGGCTATTGATTATTGGAAAAGGACCTCTTTTTTGGGGGGATATATTGAAGGCATACCTGCTCGCCATGGCTATGGTTTTGTGGCAAAACCCATGGGTAACGTAATGGGCTACTACATTGAACTACCTGGGCAAAAAAGTATTTATCTGAGTTCGGATACCATCTATACGGACGATGTGGATAAGGTATTAAGGGAATATAAACCAGCGATTTCGGTTGCAGCTTGTGGAAGTGCCCAGTTAGACATTTTCAAGCCGCTGTTGATGCATATGGAAGACATTATTCGATTTGTGAAAAATGCACCAGGTGAGATCATCGCCAATCACCTTGAGGCGGTAAATCATTGCCCAACCACGCGCGATAAACTTAGGGAACGATTAAAAAAAGAGGCACTTGCAGATAAAGTAGTTATCCCGGAAGATGGGGAGGTAATAGCATTTACTTCTTAAGAGTCTTCCGGTTGTTTTGGGCAAAGAAGGTTATCCTATTCTGCTAACCCGATGATTAGGTGGCAAATAGTTGCCCCATATCCTTAAAAGCTTTGAATTCCAATGCATTTCCTGCAGGATCCAAAAAGAACATGGTAGCCTGTTCTCCCGGTTCCCCCTCAAAACGGATATAGGGCTCGATAACAAATGTAATTCCCTTTGCGGTAAGTGTTTTCGAAAAGGATTGAAACGTATCCCAGGGCAGTACTACCCCATAGTGTGGGACAGGTACCTCTTTTCCATCTACCGGATTGGTATGAAGATCTTCATTGCTCTTGGGTTTATAATGAATGACTACCTGATGCCCAAAGAGATTAAAATCTACCCAATGATCGCTACTTCGGCCTTCGGAACACCCAAGGACTTCGCGATAAAATGTTCTACATTCTTCGAGGTTATGCACAGGAATTGCAACATGGAAGGGAGTGATATCCATAGTGGGTAAACATTTACGAGCTTTAAAATTAGGATATTGAACGGTTACCTACAATTATCCTTCTAAAAATGAAATAATACTTTCGTTTACCTCGTCTTGATGCATGGAGTGTCCCAGTCCTTTGGTTTTTATAAAAGTGCTGCCTTTCCAGTTGGCATGAACTTGCTCCGAGGCGTGGAAAGGGGCAACGGCATCCAGTTCGTCATGGATGAGCAGCCCTTTTTTGGTATTTGTCTTCACGAATTCGGAAGTGGAAAACTCTTTAATGGTAAAACCAAAACGGCCTTGAACAAACCGATCCATAGCGGCTAAGACCCGGTTATTAAAGTTTAGTAGCTTCTGAAAATGCTTCATAATATCGTAGAATTCAGAAGGCGAGCCAATGGTTACGATCTTTTCTATGGAAGAATTGGGGTTTTTGTATTCATTGTAAAGTGCCGTCATACCTCCGACAGAGTGACCTACTATACATTGAGGACGGTAGGTGGTAATCATGTGTTGTGCGCAAGCAGCATAGAGAGGCACGTGCATCTTCTTTCCGGAAGAATAGCCATGTCCGGGGCCATCAAAAGCGATAACATCGAAATCAGCAGCTTGCAGTTTGGCAATAAGGTTTCGCCACCGGAAGGTGTTGCTTTCCCATCCATGGAGTAACAGCACCGTATTTTTTTTGCCTTCCCAACGATACGTTTGGATGTCATGGTCGTGGATAGTTTCCACTGTGTGTTTGGCCTTTTGCAAATAGGGCATTTGCAGGGGCTGTATACGGCCTTTTCGGACAATACAAAAAACGTCAAAAGCGCTGGCAGCAGCTGTTTTTCCTGAAAGCATCGCTAAGAGATTAAAATATTGGCCGTACGCTAGTGGAATAAATTTGGCGAACAATTGCTTCATTTTGGTTACTTTTTGTAACTTACTCTTAATTTGAAACTAAAGTAGGCAATTCTCAACGAAGGGGAAAGGGGTGTTTAGAGTAAAACCAGGTGTATTTATGGAAACTATAGCTGAAAATCAGAAACTTAACATGACTAAAAAATTGGAAAAAATGTTCGGGCACCTGGACTATAAGAACCCTCCGGAACTCTGTCCGGTTCGGGACGTTATGTCCGTCGCCTCAGATCAATGGAGCATTTTAATACTATTGTGGTTAGGGTATTTTCCTGTGCTTCGGTTTAACAAGCTAAAAAAATACGTGTATGGTATTTCCAACAAGGTGTTGAGTCAGCGGTTAAAAGTACTCGAAGCCGATGGTTACTTGGAAAGAAAGGCCTATCCCGAAGTTCCTATACGGGTAGAGTACAACCTTACTGAGTTTGGTAAAAGTTATGTAGAACGTTTGCTGGAACTTACGGAATGGATGCAACAAAACAGTCCTAAGGTGTTAGCGAACCGGGAAAAGTATGGACTCATTCCCAACCAATCATCAAATACTTAATTTTTGCTTCTTCCGGGATTTGAACCGCCTCGATATTATACGTGGAATAACGGAGGTTGGCCGGAAGTTGATCCTTAGCTATGGTGAAATACATATTGGTCTCGTTCACAAAAACAACCACATTATTCAATGCGGTAACAATTTTTTTTATGGTATACTGTTTTTGGATATCACCAAAAGTACTGCTCAACCCAATGCCTCCCTCGGAGCTAAAGCGTGTGTCCATAACCTGTATGTTTTCCACAGTAGGGATGCTATCCTGACTGGGGGTCAGTGTTAGTAAATGCTTGCCCCCCTTTTCGAACACCTTAATCTTCCGCGTCCTGGCGCCTATTCGGGAATACATGGTATCTTTTACAATGGAATCATCCGCATAGATCAACTCCAGGTCGCGGACCAGGCTTATTTTATCGAGTTTACCCACGCTTTCCTGGGTTATTAGAAATGTGGTATCCTTTTCGCCACAGCCGATGAACAATAGCAACGTCCATACACTAAAAATGAAAAAATTCTTCATGGGGTTAAAAGCTTTCTTCGGTTCTGTCTTCAAATGTACTGGGTTCAGAGATAACCAAAAAGTGTAATTCCTGTGTTGAATGGTTTTTGATTTGATGTTTGATGCCGGGTGGGATCAAAAACCCTTCATTTGCCTTTAGTTCAACACTTTGGTGTTCTAACACTATCGTAGCACTACCGTCGAGAATATAGAAGAACTGCTGTGATAACGTATGAAAATGTACTTTTTCAGAGGTCATGGGAGGCATTTGCTCCTGTTTCACGCTTAAAGTTTTAGTAGCTACCAAAGACCAGGCGGTACAATTAGTTCCCCAGGAGTAACTCTTACTGTTCCAAATACTTTTTTTCATTACCTAACACCTAACACCTAACACCTAACACCTAACACCTATCGTATCACCTTCTTTAACACCCCCAACACACCTCTAATGAAAGTAGCGCTGGTAAGTACCTTTACCACCGGGTTCATTCGTGTACTGCGCCTTCTCGTGGATGTCCTACGGCTTGCCTTCTGCCGCTCTTCCTTAGCCTTCTCTTTTTCTGCTTCTTGCTCGGCACGCTTAATTTTTTCGTTTAGAATCTCGTAGGCACTTTCCCGGTCAATGGTGTCATTGTATTTTTTTGTTAGTTGCGATTTACGGATCGCTGCTTTTAGTTCGGCATCGGTCAATACATCCATACGGCTCATAGGAGCACGTAGTAAGGTTGCCGCCAAAGGCGTAGGACGGCCTTTTTCATCAAGGGCCGAGATCAGGGCTTCCCCAATTCCTAAAGCAGTCAGAATTTCTTCGGTTTTGTAGAACTCCGAATCAGGATAGTTCTGCGCGGTCAGCTTAATCGCCTTTCTATCCTTCGCAGTGAACGCGCGCAATGCATGTTGCACCTTTAAGCCCAGCTGGGCTAACACCTCATCAGGGACATCGGTTGGGTTTTGAGTGACAAAATACAAGCCAATTCCTTTAGAGCGAATGAGTTTGACAATGCTTTCAATCTGATCCAGTAAGGCCTTGGAGGCGTTGTCAAAGATCAAGTGCGCCTCATCAATAAAGAAAATGAGTTCCGGTCTATCACTATCTCCCTGTTCTGGGAACGTAGCATAGATCTCGGCAAGTAAGCTCAACATAAAAGTGGAAAACAACTTTGGCTTATCCTGGATGTCCGTCAGTCGGATGATATTGATATAACCTCTGCCATTTTCGTCAATTCGACACAGGTCTTCTACTTCAAAAGACTTTTCTCCAAAAAAGAGATCGGCTCCCTGCTGCTCTAATTCTATGATCTTTCTGAGAATAGTTCCGGTAGAACTGGTAGAGATCCGTCCATAATTCGCCTGAAATTCCTTTTTGCCTTCCCCTGTAGCGTATTGCAATACCTTTTTAAAATCTTTTAGGTCCAGTAAGGGAAGCTTGTTATCGTCACAATACTTAAATACTACAGCTACGATACCTTCCTGGGTAACTGTTAGATCCAGTATTCGGGAAAGGAGCACCGGGCCAAATTCTGAAACTGTGGCCCTAAGACGCACGCCATCCTGCTCAGACAGGGAGAGCATTTCTACAGGAAAACCCTGGGCTTCAAAAGGGAGCCCAATTTTCTCATGACGCTCATCAATTTTGGGATGTCCCGGACTGGGTTGTGCTATCCCGCTTAAATCACCTTTCAGGTCCATTAACAATACAGGGATACCTTTATCCGATAAGTTTTCAGCGATTACTTGTAGCGTTTTGGTTTTTCCGGTCCCGGTGGCCCCTGCAATTAGTCCATGGCGATTGAGCGTTTTTAAGGGGACTTTTACAAACGCCTTGGTAACCGTTTCTCCGTCTACCATTCCGGCCCCCATGGTAATAAAATCACCTTTCATGGTATAGCCTTTTTCTATATGTGCCAGAAACTTTTCTTTTCGCTCCATGTACTGTTGTTTCCGATAAAAATAGCCTAATTTGGTAGAAGAAGAAAAGTCAAAAGAAAATAGTCATAGCATCATGAAAACCTATATCCAACTTTCCCTTTGTGTAATATGTTGTCTCCTTTTTGCCGAATTAGCGGCCCAAGACACTACGAAGATCATTTTTCATGCCCCTGAAAATCCGGAAAGGGCCAAAGCCCCATTCAGTGAAGCGGTACAAGCCGGGAACCTATTTTTCCTGGCCGGACAGATTGGAATGGATCGAACTGTTGGAAAACTAGCGGAAGGAGGGATTCAGGGGGAGACGGAACAAACGATTAAGAACATAGAGGGGGTGCTCCAATATCATGGATTAACATTGGACAATGTGGTAAAGTGTACGGTAATTTTAAGTGATATTAATGATTTCAAGGCTTTTAATGAGGTGTACGTTAAACACTTCACCAAAAAACCGGCAAGGACCACCTATGCAGCAGCAGGGTTGGCAGCCGGAGCCAAAATTGAAATTGACGTGATTGCTGTCAAGTAGCTTTGGGATATTCCCTGGCCCCCATAATTAAAAGCCATAAACAGGTTCCAATTTCTCCTATGCTGGCCGGCAAGGTCATATAGTCAGAGATCCCAAACTGTCCGTAATCGGGAAAAAGGATCCTCCCTAAAAAATCCAGGTAATACCCAACACTTCCTATCATAAGGAGCATTCCTAAAATTTTTGGGAGTATGCCCGATCTGTAGACCAGCCATCCTAAGGGAAAAAGCCATAAGGCCCAAAAGTTTTGACCGATCAGGTTCCCATTGTTAAACTGATGCAGATAAAACATCACGTCGTTAGGGAGTTGGGTAGCCGTGGGATCTCCATTTTCAAGTTGCTCTAAGATGGCAAATTTATTGAGGAGATTGGAAAACAGGATAGGAACGCTGGGTACCGCGAGTGCTACCATGGCCACAGCGTAATTTCGGCTTACGTGTTCCAATAATTTATACAGCACCAACGGCAGCAACAAAAAAGCGGTAAAACAAAAACTCTCAGCCACAACGCCCCATCTGAAGAGTGTGTTGAAGTCTTGAATGTTGGTGTAGGTGCTTGTAGGATTATTCCATACCACAATTGTGGAGGGTACATACATTAGGCTGAAAATCCCTGTGAGCACAACAATGAGATAGAGAAGCCCTGCCAACCGGGCTGTTCTTTTATTGGTGGTCATTATAACGTTTTTGATTAGGACGGATGAGATCGGGATTTGTTACTTCTAAGTGCCTCAGTGTATTTTCTATTTACCACAGATTTCATGACTTTTCGAGGAAATTGTTTTGTCGATGTCAATCAATTAAATGTATCGTGGTTTACTCTGGCGATAAATATTTAGAAGGAGAATAATCCCGCAGAAGTAGTATCCTGTCGGTTATATTTTCTACAAAACTACCGTGTTCTGCCGAAGTCACTTTTTTGATGTTCTTCCATTCCAGATCCTTCATGAATTGATCCCAGCCCGCTTTTAGGGCTTCCTGGCTTTCCCACTCCAGGAGATAGACGAACTCGATAGTATCATCAAGTTCGCTTTCCCACAGCGCTACAATATTGAATCCATAGTTTTTCATTATCCGCGCAGCATGGTCACGAAACCGAATATGAAAGTGCTCGGTGTTCTGTTTGGTTAGCTCATAAATCCTCAATTGATGAATGGGAGTTTTTACTTCAGTGGTTTTTTGGCTGGTTACCTTAGAATAGCTAATTAGAAGTAACAGTATAATGATCTTTTTCATCTGTAAAGTTTTTTTGAAATTACAGGAATCTTGATAGTACCAATTAGGGAGTGCTGTTATTTTAAGAAACTTTTAAAGGAAGCTGCGATTGCAGCCTCGTACTAGTGCACAAGGTGGCAAAAACCTATCTTTGTCCAATGATCACTACTGAGGTAACAGATTTAGTCAACAAAGGCCTTATGCTCCCTTTGATGGAGGAATTCTATACGATTCAGGGTGAGGGGTATCATAAGGGTACTGCTGCTTACTTTATTCGCGTGGGAGGCTGTGATGTGGGTTGCCATTGGTGCGATGTGAAGGAGAGTTGGAATGCAGAACTTCATCCTCCAACTGCTATTGAACATATTATTGAAAATGCCTCCAACTATTCGGATACTATTGTAGTCACCGGAGGGGAGCCCTTAACCTGGGATATGGGTCCACTCACTCGGGGATTAAAGGATAAAAAGCTAAAAATCCATATTGAAACTTCAGGAGCTTACCCTTTAACCGGGGTTTGGGATTGGATCTGCCTGTCCCCAAAAAAGGTAAAGCTACCGATAGGTGATATCCATCAAAAGGCCGATGAACTAAAAGTGATTGTATATAATAAACATGACTTTCAGTTTGCCGAGGAACAGGCCAAAAAAGTTCGGGAAGAATGCCTTTTGTACCTGCAACCGGAGTGGAGTGTGCGTGACAAGGCAATGCCATTAATTGTGGACTATGTCATGCAACATCCGAAATGGCGGGTATCCTTGCAAACCCATAAATACCTGAATATTCCCTGATTTACCGACCACCGTTATTCTGAAGATCCAGTACACATTCATCATCCAGTACCGGCACTACAGCTACACCAAATGAGGCACGAGATTCAAGCATATTCATTAAATTTTGGCCAGACAAGGTGCAGGGCGAATGTATTTCGGCCCTTCCCATAGCAAATACTCTTGCCATACCTCCAAATTCTAATTGGGCCCGCATTAAACAACCGTCAATAACGCAGTGATTCTCCGCTTCTGGATCTTCATGATCATTTACGGCAACAGTCCCGAGGTTGACTAAGCCAAAGAGATGTCCAAATTCATGGTTCAACGTAGCTGTCTCCACATCAGTTAAGGAAACCTGGGAACTTCTGGCAGCCAGAGTACGAATGGTGCGTTCAAAAATAACCATCGAAGTATTGCGATAGACAGCGCCTACAGTCACCAAACCTTCATCTTCCTCATCGCCATCAGAAGGCGCATCTGCAAAGTAGATATACACCGCAAGGGTTGTGCCGTCATTATATTCAGTCCGATTCTCCGTTTCTAAATCTGCGATCTCCTGTAGTGTAAGGGTTTCTTCGTCGGGGGAAGGAAGTTCCAGGAAGGTAACATCGATGTTTTGTTTAAACGTATGTTGTCGCAAAAAGGCAATAAAATTGGTCATCGTCTGCTGTGCTGGTCGAAAGCCTTCTACATAGGCAGCTTGAACCAGGATGCGATCAAAATTAGTATTAGAGAGCAAATCGTTGGCAGAAGCACCGGTAGCCAGTAGATTTTGGGAACGGTCTACTTGCTCGATAGGATCATCATCTTCAATGGGACCGGTACCCCCATCCTCACTGGAGGAACATGCGGTAAGAAAGACAACAGCAAACAAAGGGAAGACAAAAAACTTTTTCATAACAAGGTGTCTTTTTAACAACGGCAGTATCGTACTAATAGTATTCATGTTAATTGTAGTCTGGCCAAATAGTCGTAGTGTTCCCCCTCACTTATCAATTGGCAGTTAAAATTATTTGTTTCCGCATACCCCGCTAGGGTTTTATAGTCGAGGTAAAGCCAATCAAAAACCGGGCCTTTTTTACCATTATATTCCATTTGAAAGCGCACTTCGCCGTAATAGGCGACATCTCCTGGAATCCAATATCCGCCATCATCGTCCTGTTCAAACATGTAGAGAATGTTACTGGAATCCAAAAGTACCTGTCCGTTCGGTTGCAGCAATGCCTTACAATGGGCTAAAAATTCCGGTAATGCTTTGAGGGTTCCAGCCAGACCAATACCGTTCATGAGCAGTAATACAGTGTTGAACGTTTCATTGGAATAGGACAAGAAATCTGACTGAACGGTATTTTTTAGTCCCCGCTGTTGGCAAACTTCAATAGCGCCTTTTGAACGATCCAACCCGGTAACAGCGAAACCCTTTTCCTGCAAATACAATGCATGACTCCCTGTGCCACACCCCACATCCAAAACCCTACCCTGACACATCCCCAGTGCCTGTTGTTCTAATTTTGGCATGTCATCATAGGAGCGAAACAGGTAGGGAAGCGGAAGGACTCCATTTTCCTCCAAAGAAGAAACTGTAATGATGTCCTCTGCGTATTTTCCATTTTGATAATCCAGCAAAGCCCTTCCTAAAATATCCATGATTCAAAGGTAAGATGCGTGTTTTGTAAAAAGGTTTAATTAAGGGTTATATTGATCCTGCTAAAGCGTTTTTAAAGGCCATTGCGAATATCCTTGAGGTTGTGAAAATTAGAAAGGTGCTGAATACGATAGCTAGTTAAAAAATCGGCAATGGGCACCAGGAGAAAGACAACATTCAAATGACAACATCCTTTCGCACACATATGCTGACGGGAATCATGTAGGAATGGACATCCCTGAACTAAGTTTAACCATCAAAAAAGCAAGATTGAGAAAGTGGTTTCTGAGGATAAGCTTGAATTTTGCGCAATAAAAAGACTCAGGGTGGATAAGAAAGTTGACATGAGAGATGATTATTATGTTCGTATTAATAAGGTGCTGAACCACATACAGGCCAATCTTGATAAACAATTCTATCTTTCGGAACTTGCTGCTATCGGAGATTTTTCTCCACATCATTTTCACAGGGTCATATCGGCTTATTTAGCAGAACCTCTTGGCGCCTACATCAAACGAGTAAGAATCGATAAGGCCGCCCAGTTACTTCAGTTCTCCGATACGTCAATTACCGAAATCTCGGAAATGGTCGGATATGATACGCTTTCTTCCCTGAGCGCGGCATTTCGTAAACGATTCGGTGTTTCCCCCACGGACTACAGGAAAAAGTATGGTACTAAAAAATCTTCTGATATCATGCAACTACCAGAGAAAGTGAATTTTGATTTTAATCCTATCATCAAAACATTACCTACGATTAAAATTGCGTTTGTTCGGATTTTTGGGGAATACGCACCTGAACCCATTGGGAGCGCTTGGGGCAAATTATTCACTTTTGCCGAAAGCCATGACCTGATCGATGATAAGACCAAAATGTACGGTATCTCCTATGACAATCCCGAGATCACCGAAAATGAAAAATACGAATACAACGCCTGTATTAGTATTGAGAAGGAAATTAGTCCGAAAGGGGAAATAGGAATAAAGGAATTAAAAGGCGGGAAGTACGCCGTATTCACCTATAAGGGCAGTTATGAGAACTTTCCGCTTATCTACCGGCTTATCTTTAAAGAATGGCTCCTTAAGAGTGAACATGAACTCAGGGACAACGAGATTTTTGATAGATACGTAAACACACCTTTCAATACCGAACCCGATGCGTTGCTAACCGAAATACATTTACCCTTGCACTAAGTTTAATAAAATGAGAATAGTAACTCCAAAATAGTGTTATTATGGAAAAGATAGATTATAAAAAACAACTAAAGCACCTGTACAAACCTTCCGCCAAAAAAGTGGAGTTTGTCGAAGTTCCGGAAATGAATTTTTTGATGGTGGACGGACAAGGAAATCCCAATACGGCGAAATCCTACAAGGAAGCGGTTGAAGCACTTTATGCCGTATCCTATACCCTAAAGTTCATGGTGAAGAAGGGAGATATTGGGATAGATTACGGGGTGATGCCACTTGAAGGCCTTTGGTGGATGGATGATATGGCCAATTTTGACCCGGACAATAAAGATGAGTGGAAATGGACATCCATGATCATGCAACCCGAATTGATAACTGAAGAACTTGTTAAAGAAGCCCTGGAACAGGTCCGGAAAAAGAAAAATCCCAATGCTTTGGGCAGAATACGATTTACCTCCTTCTGTGAAGGCAAGGCCGCCCAACTACTGCACATTGGACCCTTTTCCGAAGAAGGCCCCAATATTGAAAAAGTGCACAACACCATAGCAGCTAACGGTTTTGAAAAAACAGGCAAGCATCACGAGATTTATCTTTCTGATATTCGAAGAGCTGCACCGGAAAAGTGGAAGACCATAATCCGACAGCCGTATCAATAGTACGGTTGGCTACAAGCTGAAGGTAAAGAGGGTCATGGTGTTATAGAGCGTGTTCGATTACTGTAGCTTTTGAACAATTTTCGCTCCACTTGGCAAGACTACATATTTTAAGTTATCATTGCATGCCATGCAACAACAACTTAAAAATCTTCCACAAAGAGCGTTAGATAAACAAGCAGAAAACAAGAAGTTCTTTGCCAAACTAAAAAAACGGCCCCCCAAGAATCTGGATTACCTGATGCAGGAATTGCATGAGGAAGAATTTGAACACACGGATTGCCTCCAATGTGCAAATTGCTGCAAAACTACAGGTCCCCTTTTTACCGATGCGGATATTGCCAGAATTGCAAAACACTTGCGGTTAAAATCCTCCGATTTTATAGAACAATACCTTCGCATCGATGAGGACAATGATTATGTATTGCAGCAAGTACCCTGTGCTTTTCTTGGCTCGGATAACTATTGTAGTGTCTACCCTGTACGTCCAAAGGCCTGTCGGGAGTTCCCGCATACTAATCGAAAAAAATTTCACAAGATCGCGCATCTTACCCTAAAAAATGTGGCCATTTGCCCCGCAGCGTTCAACATTGTGGAAGAAATGAAAAAACGGATACCATAGAGTTTTCCTGTTTTTGGAATTTGTGATTTGGAATTTGTCATTTGCTATTTGAGCTTTGTATTTTGTACTTTTAATCTGCTATGGAAGGATT
>JANQHL010000004.1 GCA_028277085.1 Flavobacteriaceae bacterium | reverse complement strand
GGTGACCCCAAATCTCCCGGAGGCCACCTGCTTAATCGCACTGTTGCGCCAATCCCCGGTTTGATTTTTATAGAAACGCTCGGCATCTTCGCCTCCCTCCCCGGAATTACTCTTGCCTCCTACGCGATTCATTGCGATGGCGAGATTTTCGTGTGCTTCCTTGCTAATACTGCCATACGACATAGCACCCGTTTTAAAACGCTTCACAATCTGAGTCCAGGACTCCACTTCTTCCAGAGGGATAGGATCATAGTTGGAGAACTCCAACAGACCTCGAATGGTCATTAGATTTTTGGACTGCTCATTGACCAAAGCAGCAAATTCTTTGTACGTCGTAGGTTCATTGTTTCGCACTGCTTTTTGCAATTTGGCAACGCTTATGGGATTAAACATATGTTTTTCTCCATCACGTCTCCAGCGGTATTCGCCACCGATTTCCAAATCCAAATTGGCAGCAACCTCTTCTCGTTGAAAGGCTTTTTGATGCCGTTTGGCAATTTCTTTTTCTATTTCATAAAGTCCTATTCCTTGGATTCGGGTAGGGGTATTAGGAAAGTAATAATCCACCACCTTGGTGTTGATTCCGATGCATTCAAACAATTGCGAGCCGCGATAGGAATTCAATGTGCTAATACCTATTTTATTCATCACCTTTAGGATGCCTTTGCCCACAGCTTTGTTATAATTGGTTATAGCCTCCTCAAAGGTGAGATCTTGCACATCGTTTTCCCGTATTTGCTTTCCAATGATCTCATTGACCAAATACGGATTGATCGCACTGGCTCCGAAACCAAAAAGCAATGCGAAATGATGTACCTCCCGTGGTTCCGCTGATTCTACAATAATGCTTAACCGTGACCGTTTTCCCATTTTTCGAAGGCCACTGTTTATATAGGAGCAGGAAAGCAGGGCAGGGATTGGGGCCATTTCCTTACTTACCATGCGGTCGGATAGAATAATAATATTGGCATCTTGGTCAACCGCGTCAGAAGCTTTCTGCAGCATATCTTCCAAAGCGTCTTCTAACCCATTATGTCCTCTGGAGGCTTCGTAAAGGGTAGAAATGGAAACTACTTTGTAATTGGGGCTGCGATCGTAGTTTTTGATCTTATCCAAATCCTCTTTGGAAATTACAGGATTCTGGATCTTGAGTTTTCGGCAATGCAGTTCATTGATTTCAAAAATATTTCGGTCACTTCCCAGGGTAAGACTGATATCGCAAATCAATTCTTCCCGGATACCATCCAGGGGAGGGTTGGTCACCTGGGCAAATAATTGTTTGAAATAGTTATACAATAGCTGGGGGCGTTCGGATAATACTGCAATTGGCGTGTCAGCTCCCATTGAACCAATAGGTTCTTTACCATTTCTGGCCATGGGCATGATGATGGTATCAATATCTTCCCGGGTATAACCGAAGGCTTTTGTACGGGTAGCCAGCGGGAATTCGCCCAGGAAAACAGGACATTCATTGTATGGAATATCTCTTAGATGTACCAGGTTATCTTTTAACCACTTTTGATAAGGATGTTTTTTTGCAATGGCTTCTTTGATCTCTTCATCATTGATAATCCGGCCTTCCTCCATATTAACCAGGAACATTTTGCCAGGTTCCAAACGACCGTGGTATTCAATTGCCTCAGGAGCTACATCCACAACCCCGGTTTCCGAGGACATTATGACATACCCGTTTTTGGTCACGGAATACCGGGAAGGGCGCAACCCATTTCGATCCAGAACGGCGCCAATATAATTGCCATCCGTAAAGGGAATGGATGCCGGGCCGTCCCAGGGTTCCATCAAACAAGAATTGTATTCGTAGAAAGCGCGTTTGCTTGCAGTCATTTCCGGATTCTTTTCCCAGGCTTCCGGGACCAACATCATCATAACTTCCGGAAGCGACCTGCCGGTCATCAATAGCAGTTCCACGACCATATCTAAACATGCGGAATCCGATTTGCCCGGTAAAACTACCGGTAAAATGGCTTTGATGTCATCACCAAACCAATCACTTTGTAAAAGCTCCTCCCGGGACCGCATCCGGGCGATATTGCCGCGTAGTGTATTGATCTCGCCATTATGGCACATATAGCGGAAGGGTTGTGCCAGATCCCATGTGGGAAAGGTGTTCGTGGAGAAGCGTTGGTGTACTAAAGACAATCGGGTAACCACTCGCGGATCCTGAAGATCTTCATAATAGCGACTAATATCCTTGGGCATTAACAAGCCCTTAAAAATGATGATCTTCTGGGAAAGACTGGGCGCATAGAAGAATTCCCGTTGCGACAATTTGGAGGCGTTAATCTCATGCTCTGTCACTTTTCGGGCAATGAACAGTTTGAGATTGAAGTGAAAAGCATCCTCGGAAGCCCCCTGCCCAATAAATATTTGCTTTACAAAGGGTTCCGTTTTCTTAGCAATCTGGCCGGGAATAGATTTGTTTACAGGAACTTTACGCCATCCCAGGATTTCCAGGCCCTGTTTCAGGATATTTTTCTCAAAAACCTGCTTACAGTAGGCACGTTGGTTTTCCTTTTGGGGCAGGAAAATATTGCCTGTTGCATAGGTTCCTTGCTCAGGAAGTTCAAAAGGGCAGACACTGTTAAAAAAATCGTGAGGGATATCAATAAGGATGCCAGCACCATCCCCGGTTTTGCCATCGGCACTTACCGCGCCACGATGTTCCAGCTTGTCTAAGATCTCTAAGGCCTTATGGATAATATCATTAGATCGTTTCCCTTCAAGGCTGCAAATAAAACCCGCACCGCAGTTATCATGTTCAAATTCCGGTAAGTACAACCCTTGTTTCTTCCAACTCATCGTTACGACATTTTCTCAAATATATCCTAATCAATGAATTATATGTAGAAAAAGTTGTTAAACGTAAAAGGATTTTTAACATTAATAAAAAAGTGTTGAAAAAAATGCAGTGTTAAAATATTGAAAAATAATTTTTACGGATTCGTAAAAAGTAGTATTCAATTTTTACCGGTCACACTGAAATCAGGGCGAATAGTACAAAAATCTACTTTTTATCGGGGTTACCCCTGGTTTAGTAAAGGGATTAATGCTAAAGTGGTCCTTTTTTTAAAAGAATTGTTCTGATTTGAGGGGGTTAGTCTCTCAAAATACTTCGTGAGATTACAATTTTTTGTATTTCCGAAGTGCCCTCATAGATCTGCGTAATTTTCGCATCACGCATCAGACGTTCCACATGATAGTCTTTAACAAACCCATTGCCACCGTGTATCTGAACCGCTTCTACCGCAACTTCCATGGCGGTTTCGGCTGCATATAGCTTAGCCATCGCTCCGGAGAGGTCATAGTTGTTACCAGCGTCTTTGTCCCATGCTGCTTTGTATACGAGGTGCCGGGCTGCCTGGATCTTGGTGTGCATATCCGCCAGTTTAAAAGCTATGGCCTGGTGGTTGGCAATCTCTGTTCCGAATGCTTTGCGTTCCTTGGAGTATTTTAGGGCTAACTCATAAGCTCCGGCAGCTATGCCAAGGGCTTGGGCAGCGATACCAATACGGCCGCCGGCTAATGTTTTCATAGCAAACTTGAATCCGAAACCATCCTCCCCAATTCGGTTTTCCTTGGGAACTTTTACGTCATTAAAAATGAGGGAGTGCGTATCACTTCCCCGAATACCTAGCTTGTTTTCTTTTGGGCCAATCTCAAAACCTTCCATTCCTTTTTCCACGATCAAGGCATTAATTCCTCTATGGCCTTTTTCCACATCGGTTTGTGCAATAACCAAGTACACTTCCGCAGAGTTGCCATTGGTAATCCAGTTTTTGGTACCGTTAAGAATATAATGGTCTCCCATGTCTTTAGCGGTAGTCTTTTGCGAGGTAGCATCACTTCCCGCTTCCGGCTCGGATAGACAAAAAGCGCCAATGATCTCGCCGGAAGCCAATCGGGGTAGGTATTTTTCCTTTTGCTGTTCCGTGCCGTAGGCTTCCAATCCCCAACATACCAGGGAGTTATTTACAGATACAATTACGGATGCAGAGGCGTCTACCTTAGAGAGTTCTTCCATCACCAGGACATAGGATAGTGTATCCAGTCCGCTTCCGTTGTATTTTGCATCTACCATCATCCCCATAAAGCCCAGTTCTCCCATTTTTTTCACCTGCTCTTCCGGAAATTTTTGGGCATCATCACGTTCAATAACCCCGGGGAGTAGTTCGTTCTGGGCAAAATCACGCGCCGCTTGTTGAATCATTTGTTGCTCTTCGGAAAGGACGAAATCCATAGCTGTTGAATAATTAATAATAATGAGCCACAAAGATAACGTTTGAGTAGTGATTTTTTAAGAAAATCCCCTTGAAACCGAGAATTGGTTAAAATAAAAAAGTGGTTTTGCTATTTGGTAGTTTCTTAAGGCAATCCTTATATTTAACTTGTTTCGAAAGTGCCTTTTATCATTTGCAATTTGGCTAGGTACTATCTGGCAAACTACTAAACCAACTAATATATATGGAAACCATAGTAATCATTGTCTTTCTGGCCGGATACCTGGCAATTACTCTAGAACACAACCTTAAAATTGACAAGCTTATCCCAGCCCTGGCGATGATGGCCATTTTATGGGCAATCATTGCCCTAACCCATATGGATGTTTTTGAGGTTAACGCGCAGTTAAAAGAGTTGGAACCCACCCATATTGACGAGATACTCCTCCACCATTTGGGGAAAACCGCGGAAATACTGGTATTCTTACTAGGGGCGATGACCATTGTGGAGATCATCGACTATTTTGACGGTTTTGCAACTATCAAGGGATACATCAAGACGAGAAGTAAGCGCAAGCTACTTTGGATTTTTTCAATTCTGGCCTTTATCCTTTCCGCAATAATTGACAATCTTACGGCTACCATTGTGCTGGTAACTATTTTACAAAAAGTCATCAAAGACAGGGAAACCCGGTTGTGGTTTGCCGGTCTTATCGTGATCAACGCAAATGCCGGTGGGGCGTGGTCTCCTATAGGCGATGTAACCACCACAATGCTTTGGATAGCAGGTAAAGTTGAAGCAGGTTCATTGGTAGTTAGGGTACTGCTCCCTTCCATTATTTGTATGATCGTACCCACTGTGGTGGCCATGCGGTTTAAAGCATTTAAAGGGGAGGTAGATGTGGAAGAAAAGCAGGAAGCACTGAAATCCAAATTTGGCCCTACCATGCTGTACCTGGGACTTGGTTCTATTGTCTTTGTGCCCTTTTTTAAGACGATAACCCATTTGCCCCCTTATGTGGGTATGATGCTTTCCCTGGCCGTGGTAGCCACTTTTGCTGAGATCTATAGCAATGCCAAATTTGCCATAAGCTCCGCTGTGGATGAAGAGCATCATGAAACGGCACACCATAGTCCGGTACATTCGGCCTTAACACGGATAGAACTTCCCAGCATTCTATTTTTCTTAGGGATTTTGTTGGCCGTTGCAGCTTTGGAATCCTTAGGGATTCTCTTCAATTATGCTGAGCAACTCAATGAGGCTATTCCCCAAACGGACATCGTAGTAATGCTTTTAGGTATCGGGTCTGCCATTATCGATAACGTTCCTTTGGTAGCTGCCAGTATGGGTATGTTCTCTGAAGGGACCGATCATCCGTTATGGCATTTTATTGCCTATTCCGCCGGTACAGGAGGCAGTATGTTGATTATTGGTTCCGCTGCCGGAGTAGTGGCCATGGGGATGGAAAAAATAGACTTCTTCTGGTATCTTCGAAAAATTGCCTGGTTGGCCTTTATCGGTTTCGTTGCCGGGGCACTCTGCTTTATAGCGATGCGGGATTTTTTGTTTTAATATACTTTATTCGGTAAATCCCCGTTATTATTGCAATAAAATTGGGGATCACTTATGAGTTTACTTCAAGATCAGGCTACTGCTGATGGGATCATAGCAGATGTTTCAGAAGAAAAAACACTTTCGGTAATTGATTTGATCATTAACGGAGGTGCCGCAAGTACCATTATCGTTATTGTACTGTTCGTACTGCTTTTTGTAGCGCTTTATATCTATTTTGAGCGCACTTTTGCTATCAGCGCCGCATCAAAGATTGATAAAAACTTCATGAATCAGATACGGGATCATGTGATGAACGGAAAACTGGAGGCAGCTAAGTTGTTATGTGCGCAAACCGATTCTCCGGTAGCGCGATTAACGGAAAAAGGGGTGGCGCGTATTGGAAAACCTTTGGATGACATTAATACCGCCATAGAAAATGCTGGCACCTTGGAGGTATATAAACTGGAAAGGAATGTAAACGTTTTGGCCACAGTAGCGGGAGCTGCTCCAATGATAGGGTTCCTTGGTACCGTAATTGGTATGATTTTGGCATTCCATGAAATGGCAAGCAGTGGGGGCCAGGCAGAAATGGGGTCTTTGGCTTCTGGAATTTACACGGCCATGACTACAACTGTCGCTGGACTAATTGTAGGTATTATTGCGTACATTGGATACAACCACTTGGTGAACCGAACTGATAAAGTGGTGCATAAGATGGAGGCGAATGCGGTCGAATTTTTGGATTTGTTGAACGAACCGGTTTAAGAACACGTGAAGCTAAAAGGAAGAAATAAGATAAGTCCGGAATTTAGCATGTCTTCAATGACGGACATTGTTTTTTTATTGCTGGTCTTTTTTATGTTGACTTCCAATGCTCCGAACGCATTGGACTTATTGTTACCCAAAGCGAAGGGCAAGTCGACGAATACGCAAAATGTTTCGGTCACCATCGACAAGAATCTGAACTATTTTGTAAACAACCAGCAGATTAACGGAGAATACATTGAAATTGAATTAAAGAAAGCACTTGAAGGCCAGGAAAAGCCTACCATTATTCTTAGGGCGGAGGAAAGCGTTGCGATCCGGGAAGCCGTAAACGTAATGGACATTGCCAACCGGAACAGTTACAAGGTAATTCTGGCAGTGCGACCCCGATAATGTCGTTTTTAGATACGAGACACAAAAAGAAATCTTTTACAGTTACTACCCTGCTCCTTAGCATTTTGGTGTTGCTGCTATTTTATATTGGGCTTACCTATCTGGACTCTCCTGAAGAAAAGGGAATTGCGGTGAATTTTGGCACAATGGATTTCGGAAGTGGTAACCAGCAGCCGCGACAGAAGATACGATCGGAACCCCGGCAACGCCCTCAACAGCCAGCAACTTCGCAACCCGAGAAAGTTGAAGAAATCGAACCGGAAAAAACAGTGCCAAAGGAAAGCGCTAAGCAGGAACAACCTACAGAAAAGGTATTAACCAGTGAAGATCCTGAGGCGGTCAGACTTCGCCAACAGCGAGCAGCGGAGAAAAAAGCTGCCGATGCCGCCAAAAAAGCGCAGGAAGAAGCGGACAGGAGAGAACGTGAGCGACAAGCAGCTGAAGAACGTTTACGTAAGGAACAGGAGGCCAAAAAGGCCAAGTTGGATGCCTTAATGGGTGGAATAGGAAAATCCGATGGTAGTGATACCGGCAGTGAAGGGGATGACGATAGGACAGGTGATAAAGGGAGTCCGCAAGGAAATCCCTATGCTACTTCCTATTATGGCGCCCCGGGCACCGGAGGAGGAGGCTATGGCCTTAGTGGAAGGTCTTTGGTAAGTCAGGGAAAGGTGCAACAAGAATGTAATGAAGAAGGTCGGGTAGTGGTACGTATTGTGGTAGATCGCAATGGGAAAGTTATCAAAGCAACACCCGGGGTGAAAGGTACCACCAACAATGCGCCTTGTCTTTTAGAACCTGCCCGAAAAACTGCTTTTTTACATCAGTGGAATTTGGACGCCAAAGCCCCAAATCAACAGGTTGGCTTTGTGGTGGTGAATTTTAAATTGGGGCAGTAGTGACCTATAAAGCCACCCTGGACTGGATGTTTGCCCAACTTCCAATGTACCAAAACAAAGGAATCAGCGCGTTTAAGGGGAAACTTGATAGCACCATCGCTTTTGCAAATTACCTTGGTAATCCGGAAAAGCAGTTTAAAAGTATTCATATTGCCGGGACCAACGGAAAAGGATCGAGTAGCCATATGTTAGCATCTGTTCTTCAGGAAGCTGGCTATACCGTGGGCTTATATACTTCTCCCCACTTAAAGGATTTTAGAGAGCGTATCAGGATCAATGGAAAAATGGTAGGGAAGGATGTGGTGAAGGACTTTATTGCGGAGCACCGCCCTTTTTTGGAACAGTACCAGCTTTCTTTTTTTGAAATGACCGTAGGCATGGCATTCCACTATTTTACCGCACAGCACGTAGATATTGCCGTTGTGGAGGTGGGACTTGGAGGGCGGTTGGATTCTACCAATATCATTACTCCGGAAGCTTGCTTAATTACCAATATAGGGTATGACCATCAGGAAATTCTAGGCGATACCCTGCAGAAGATTGCCATGGAAAAAGCAGGGATCATAAAAAGAAATATTCCTGTTGTCATAAGTGAATGGCAGAAGGAAACAGCAACGATATTCCGGATGATTGCCGGTCAGAAAAGAGCACCCATCGTCTTTGCAGAGGATCAGGACATCCTGAACTATACAACTGATCTTTTGGGGGAATATCAGCAAAAAAATGTAAGAGGAGTAGTGGCCTGTTTACGGCAATTAAAGCATTTTGATATCCCTGAGGTGGCTATAGCAAAGGGCTTGGAGAAAGTGACACAAAATACCGGCCTTTTAGGAAGATGGCAACTATTACAGACCATACCCAGGGTCATTTGTGATACGGCGCATAATACCGAGGGATTGCGATTGGTGATCCAACAACTTAAACAGCAAAAGTTTCGGCAGTTGCATTTGGTGCTGGGATTTGTGAATGATAAAAATGTAAAGGAACTGCTGGCCTTATTTCCACCAGGAGGGCACTATTACTTTGTGACACCCAAAGTAGCTCGGGGAATGAAAGCTGAACAGGTAAAGGAAATGGCAGCTACGCTGGGTTACCAGGGTAAGAGCTATAACAGGGTAAAAGAGGGACTAAAAAAGGCAGTAGCCCGTGCGAATAAGGACGATTTGGTATTTGTTGGCGGGAGTACTTTTGTAGTGGCAGAGGTGGTATAGTGGTTTTAGGAGCATACTTGTAAAGTATTATCGGAGATTACCAAATACTACCTCGCTTATGATAAATTGAATAGCATCATTAATCAAAAAGCGAACTCATGAAAAGGATTCCAATTATCTTTTACTCGATCTTTTTTTTGTACGCGTTACTGGGAAAGGCCCAAGACCAAATCCAGGGAGAGGAGTTCGAAGTACAAAATCACAACGTCACGATATCCGGCACTTTGTTTTTACCGGATAGTATAACCTCAAGTATTCCTGTCCTGGTTTTTATACCGGGATCCAGTGCCGGGACCAGAGAGGAATTCCTTCCATTTGTTACTCCGATAAATAACGTTGGTTATGGTGTTGTCATCTATGATAAAAGAGGTACCGGCAAATCCACAGGTGATTTCATCAAAATTTCCAGTACAACCAGCGATAGCCTTATTCGTACACGCGCTGGCGACGTAAGCAAGATTATCGATTATGTGGGACGTCACAGGCGGATAGATGCAAAGAAAATTGGGGTATGCGCTTCAAGTCAGGGAACCTGGGTGGCATCTGCACTGCAGGAGGCCCGGGGAGATTTGGGCTTTATAATTAACTGCAGTGGGGGAGTTGCTTCGGTGGGAGAATCCGATTATTATGATGAGATAATGGATGCGGGGACTTTGACTATTGAAGCGGGAAATAACGAGGTAAGGAACTTCTCCGGTTTTTTGGGGTACGATCCTAAGGCTGTGATTCAGGAAATGGAACTACCCGTATTGTGGATTTATGGAGCGCTTGATAACAGCCATCCTGCATTCTATGATTTGGCGTTTCTCGAAAAGCTTGGTAAGCCCAACTTTCGTTTTGAACTGTTGAAAAATGTAAACCACAATCTTGTTGATGTTTCAACCAATAGTTTTAGCCAAGAACTCATGGAGATTGCATTTGATTGGATGGCGTCGATACTTTAATCACGGTATGTTAGTTCATGCTTTTCTAAGGATTAGAGGAAGTAATAAATAGAGAATTTATTTACTTTTTCTTTTAGGTTAACAAAAAAAACATCCTATATTTGCACTCCAATTTTGGGTTCTTAGCTCAGTTGTCCGCCCGGCCAAGCCATTCGGACGGGCCCGCCCGGATAAACGGAGTCATCCGTTCGGACGGGGTTCAGAGCAAAGATGAAAGAGGGTTCTTAGCTCAGTTGGTTCAGAGCACCTGCCTTACAAGCAGGGGGTCACTGGTTCGAATCCAGTAGGACCCACATCAAGCAGAAAACCTGCGCTGTAAAGCGCGGGTTTTTTGTTTTCCGAAAATGTTATGTCAGGTCATATTTTTTTGAGTATAGGCTGATGAGGTGTTACCACCAGTAGAAAGGATGGCCGCAACGGCGAGATTAATAAATGGTCAGTTAGTTTCTTTTGGAACCAGTATATTTTTCTTCGGGCCCTGGTACTTCACTAATTCTTCCATGAAATGATCAAGCGAGTCATATCCGTTTTCACTTAGAAAGTCAGCTAACATATTCCCATGAAGTAATAAAATCCTTCTTCTTAATTCCTGAACAAATGAATCCGTGTAAATGAAACTAATTTTTGCTGAAAAATGCAATTGTTCCAATGGAGCTAAAAAAATAAGACCATCATAAGCATCATACATGGTTTGATTATCTGCTATGTCGAGCATATGATTACCTATATAAGAAGATTTTCCGAAGACATTTCCTTTCAAAGGAATACCGACGGGGAGATTCCCATTTTCTTTAAAAGCCTTATCCCATAACCCATTGTCCATTCTTACCCAACTGTAATCCTTCTTTTCCAATCCTTCAGCTGATGAGGAACCAGATATACTATCTGAAATTGATTTTATTGAAAGACTTACATTGTGTAAGCGTATCGAGAAGGTTTTGTTAGGGTGCCATTGATTAAAAAATGTTCCGGCATTCCAGTAAAACTCACCATTAGACTTTCTTATCCCTTTATATGCATGTCTTGTATTGGTAAGGAATATTCCTTTTAATTTACTATTGAAATTCTCTAAAGTTTGAGAAATTATTTTATACATAAAGTAGTCTCTACCAATTAAGGATTGTAGAAAGAGATCATAGTCCTTACGTGTTTGGAGCGCATTCCAGTAAATAGGCTGATCTACACATATTACTTTTATTTTATCCGATTGAGAAAGCTCGGTATTTACTTCCCAAATGGTATCCAATAGATCAAGATAGGTTTGATAACGCCATCCATAGCCGCTATAGTCATTTTGAAATACCGGTAGCAAGATATTCCTGTCTTTTGTAGCATGATCAAAATATTTATCAATAAAGGGTTGGGAAGCAATCGAAAATACTTCTATAAAGACATATTTGATTTTACTATTGACCTGATTGTCCCTGATTATTCTTTGATAAAAATCGAATGGCTCCTTGGCTATATGCAGTGCATCATCAAAAATTAGGAGGTCAAAATCATTGAGTAGACTGGCTACAAATTTTACTGGTTCTTGTCCAGTTTTTTCAACCACCTGCAGGTAGTCTTTAAATCGATCGTTTTCCTGGGAAAAACAAAGCGAAGGTGCGATTAAATACAATAGGAATACCGTCTTTTTCATAATAAATACACTAATGGATTTAAAATAACGACTGATTTTTTATACCTACGTTGCAACAGTTCTATCTTTGCCTTTTGTCATTGCTAAAAAACCTGGGAAAATCTGCAACTCTTTGCATTTTAAAAATCCCATAGGTAAAGAAGGATCTACTGTTGTACATTCCACTGCCCAAAGTGTTCTGGTAATGAATTGTTTAATCGATATTTAAAAGGGAAAAAGTTTTAAGTATTGATCAGTTTCTTATAACAAGGAATTAACACAATCATGATATATCATCATTTCTTGGATGCGGCTAGTGCTTTTGTCTCCCTTTCCGGGTTCTTTATACCTTCTTTATTTAATGGCAATGTTGCACTGCTCCAAATACAGATGGAATTATTAAATTGACAATCATTATTTAGCACATTAATTGTAACAGTTCCAAGTTTTGCATTAAGTATGTCGAGAAAAATTGCAATGCTCTATTCTTCGGTAGATGGGCAAACATTAAAAATCTGCAAGGCGCTTAGCGACCAACTACAACAAAACAACCAAAGTGTTGAAGTATTTTCAGTGGATGACTTTAATGGGGAGGTGACGGCTTATGATGTATTTGTGATCGGTGCGAGTATTAGATATGGAGTCCACAACGATAAAATAATTGATTTTATCAATGCGCAGAAAGTACAACTGGATTCCGTAAAAACAGCATTTTTTTCCGTAAATCTTGTGGCCAGAAAGCCTGAAAAGAACACTCCTGATACCAATCCTTATGTCATAAAGTTCTTCAAGTCCATCAATTGGAAACCCACCCTTATCGAAGTATTCGCCGGTAAACTTGACTACAAAAAATACCCTTTTTTCGACAGGATCATGATTCAGTTCATTATGTGGATGACCAAGGGGCCCACAAATGCAAATGCAAAAATTGAATATACGGATTGGGAGAAAGTAAGGGAGTTTGGAAAGCAATTGGATGCGCTTTGAAGAAATAGGTAAACCTGCCAATATCCTCATTGTATTTATTACGACTCCCCAGGACTTTATAATTGAAGTTGGAATCAGTCTCAAACGGAATTCCCGGCCCGTTTCCTTCACATAGCGGTTACACACCTGAATTGCAGTAATAATGTACTATTCCGTACGAGGTATCCATGATAATTATCATTAGAATTCGATTGACTTTTGGCTAGCTTACAACTTAGTTTGTGCGCATATGAAAAACGTATTTGATAGAATTACAAGGTCTTTGCATCCCTTTTTCAACACGAAGGCCGCAGCAGTTTATCTATTGGTATTTGCAGCGTCCATAGGAGTAGCCACCTTCATAGAAAATGATTATGGAACAAGTACTGCTCAAAAAATGGTCTACCAGGCCTGGTGGTTTGAATTACTACTTTTCCTTTTTAGTATAACGGTAATCACAAATATCCGGACCTTCAGAATGATCAAACAGAAGAAATGGGCATTGCTTGTTATTCATATTGCCATCATCGTAATTTTAATCGGTGCTGGCTTGACCCGTTACGTTGGGTACGAAGGAATGATGCATATTCGGGAAAACAGCGCATCAAACAGTTTTTTATCATCCAACAACTATTTGAAGTTCCATGTAAATAAAAATGGGCAGGACTATTATTTTGATGAACCTGTACTGTTTGCTTCTTTGGGGAGTAACCAGTGGGAAGAATCCTATCTCATTGATGAAAACCTCATAACGGCAAGGGTGACACACTTCATCCCTAATCCAAAGCGCGTGTTACTCGAATCAAGTGATGGGAAGCCTACTTTGCAAATGGTAGTAAGTGGCCTTGAGGGTCGGGAAAATCACTTTATCATGGAAGGCGAGACCCAACGTATTGGGAATGTATTGTTCAATTTTAAGGATAGCCTTTCGTCCAGGGCTACAAACATCCGTTACCATCGCGATTTCCTTGAAATCAAACCCATTACAGCCCTGACCCAAACCAATATGGCTACCCAGCAAAGGGACACGCTGTTCCCTGACCGTTACAGCCCTTTGCTACTGGATGTTTTGTACTCTGATGGGTTAAGTACTTTTGTTTTTACAGATTTCCAGAAAAACGGACAATTCCAAATACAGTCCGAAGACCCAAAGGTCAAAAATGAAAGCGTTGTTGCTCTGGCCCTTGATATTTCTGTGAACGATGAGAACAAAAAGACTTACATATTCGGCAGGAAAGGCAGTCCGGGAAGCCCCAAAACCCTTATGATGAAAAATATGGAACTTTCCGTTGCTTACGGTGCCAAAGAAATGACCATGCCCTTTTTCATACGATTGAATGACTTTATTATGGATAAATACCCGGGTACCAACAGTGCCTCCTCGTATGCCAGTGAGGTGACGTTGATCGATAGCGAAAACAATGTAAACCTGGAGTATAGGATTTATATGAACAACATTCTCAATTATGGCGGGCATCGGTTTTTCCAGTCTTCTTTTGATACCGATGAAAAAGGAACCTACCTGAGTGTGAACAGTGATTTTTGGGGTACTCTGGTCTCTTACATAGGCTATGCCCTGTTGACCTTGGGGATGCTTATGACGCTTTTTAGTAAAAAGACGCGATTCTATCAGGTTTCCCAAAAGATTAAAAAAATAAGGACAAAGAGGTCGGCGCTTACCCTTTTGGTCTTTCTGGTGACTTTCTTCGGTTATACGCAGCAGGCAAAAAATACAGACTATGCCGCACAGGCTGTGCAATTGTCCCACGCCGAGAAATTTAGCAGCTTGGTAGTACAGGATTTCAAGGGAAGGATGAAACCGGTCCATACCTTGTCCAGGGAGATTTTTCGAAAAGTGGCCCGTAAGGAAAGTTTGTTTGGATTGACAGCTGATCAACTCTTATTGAGCCTGTTTGCGGATAAGGAAACCTGGCAGACCGTTCCTTTGGTCAAGTTAGGCAATCACGAAGACTTGCAGGAGAAGCTGATGCTCCAGGGTGAATTTGCATCCTATGCGAACTTTTTTGATGGCAATGGAAAATACCGATTACTAGATGAGGTTCGCACGGCCTATGCTATGGAACCTTCGGACAGGGGTGTTTATGAAAAGGAACTGCTTAAAATAGATGAACGGGTAAACATACTCAGAATGGCCTTCTCCGGTCGTTTACTAAAGCTGGTTCCTGCTCCTGATGATCCCAATAATACCTGGGCTCCTATTACCGCTTCTTCCAATCGTCTGGCAAATGGGTTTAGCTCCTATGAAAATATCCTTAAGACCGCGATGACCACAGGAGACTATGCGGAGGCCAATGGTGTTTTGGACAAACTCTACACGTATCAACAAGAACATGGTAGTGAGATTATGCCATCGGAATCAAAGATCAAAGCGGAAATAACACTTAA
>JANQHL010000109.1 GCA_028277085.1 Flavobacteriaceae bacterium | reverse complement strand
CTTTCAAACCCGGCGAAGCCAAGAATTCATGGTTAACAGGTACAGCCGCCTGGAACTTCTATACCATAAGTCAGTACATTCTCGGCATTCGCCCAACCTATGAAGGACTGGAAATTGATCCCTGTATTCCTGCAGATTGGGGATCCTTTGAGGTAACACGAAAATTCCGTGGTGCTACCTTTGCTATTACAGTGAAAAATCCGAATCATGTGAATAAAGGTGTTAAAGCGCTACACATTGACGGAAAAGAGCATATAGGAAGGAATATACTCCCCATTCTCCCCCATGGTCATTACAAAGTAGAAGTTGAACTAGGATAAAAAATTGAACATGATAGACGTAAGAGTAAGTTTTTTGTTATTATCTGCAGCTCTGGCATTCAACCTTGGATGCTCAAGCGGCACCTCGGAAAAAAGATCCTCTATTACGGAAGATATTCTTATCAACCAGATCGGATATCCTGTCGATGCCCGTAAAAAGGCCCTGATTCGATTGCCTGCAGCTACTTTTAAATTAATAGACCTTAAGGGAGAAACTGTTTTTAATGGCACCACCCCGCCACCGAAGTATTGGCATCTTTCCGGTGATTCGGTCCGGGTAGCCGATTTCACCACTTTCTCAGAACCCGGAGAGTACAAGTTATGTGTCAATGATACGCTCTGTTCCTATCCCTTTACAATAGGAACTGATTTATATGCCGAGTTAGGTGATGCAGCCTTGAAATCATATTACTATGCACGATGTGGCGCAGCTATTGATAGCGTATTTGGAGGACAATGGCAAAGACCCGCAGGACATCCGGATACGCTGGTTATGGTCCATAAATCGGCATCGGATACATCCCGCCCCACCGGCAGCACCCTCTCATCACCGGGCGGTTGGTATGATGCCGGGGATTACGGCAAATACATTGTAAACAGCAGTATCACCACATGGACATTGCTCCAGAGTCTTAGATTGAATTTAGAGTATCATAAAAGCCAGAACCTCAATATCCCGGAATCGTCCAATGCGGTACCGGATATCCTTGATGAAACCCTGGTAAATCTCTCCTGGATGATGACCATGCAGGACCCTAGTGATGGCGGGATATATCATAAACTCACTACCAAGGATTTTGATGATTTCATCATGCCGCACGAAACGCACAAGCAACGGTATGTGGTGCAAAAAAGTACTTCTGCTGCTCTTGATTACGCGGCTACCATAGCTACCGCCTCTCGTATCGTTCGGGAATATCAGTTAAATGAGCTTGCTGATGAAATGGAGCAAAGTGCGACAAGGGCCTGGGATTGGGCGGTTCAACATCCGAATTCGTTTTATGAGCAGCCCGAGGATATCTCAACAGGGGCCTACCCGGACACCACCTATGTAGACGAGCGCTTTTGGGCGGCATCAGAGCTGTATCTCCTCACAGGCAGGGGCAAATACAAAGAAGCGATGCTGGCAAATTATCAAAAGCCTACCACCCCCAAATGGGATGTGGTCCATCCCCTGGGCGTAATCTCCGTATTGACATCGGATAAACGTTCAGAGTTTGAACAAATGGAGAACGACTTCATTTCGTATACTGATAAGATGCTGGAAAAAGAGCAAGCCTCCCCCTATCTGATCAGTATGGATACCTACGCCTGGGGCAGTAATTCTGATGTAGCCAACGACGGAATGCTCAAGTTAGTGGCGTATTCCCTAACCGGCGATCAAAAGTATGGCCTATCTGCACAAAACGACCTGGACTACCTCCTGGGGAGAAACGCAACCGGGTATTCGTTTGTAACCGGATTCGGTGCCAAAACGCCGCAGTATCCCCATAACAGGATCATATCTGCTGATGGCATAAAAGCACCTATCCCGGGTTATATCGTGGGAGGGCCCAATACTATTGTTTTAAACGATTGTGAACCCGAAAACGTCATACGCAGTAACTTCCCGGCGGCCTCCTATACGGATACGGAATGCAGTTACTCCACCAATGAGACGGCAATCAACTGGAATGCCCCGCTGGTATTTCTGGTTTCAGGAATGGATGTGTTTTTGAAGTAAACAGCGCACATAGGTCTTTATTTCCGACTTCAACCCATACCCGATAGCTATCGGGAAAGTATCATCATAAGGGTGATTTAGCCAATAAAACTTTCTGGTCAAATCTACTCTTCATACTAAAAAAGGCAAAAACTACTAACAAATTAGTATATCTACTAAATAATTAGTAGTTTCGTTTTTCAATCGTATCGATATGAATCGACTTGCCAAAAGAGAGGAGGAAATTATGCAGATCGTCTGGCGGCTAGAAACTGTTTTTATTCGCGACATAATTAAAGCGCTTCCGGAACCCAAACCGCATTACAATACCGTAGCCACTATTGTCAAAATACTGGTTAAAAAAGGATTTCTTACTTCTGAAATGTTGGGAAATACGCATCAATACCGCCCCGCAGTTGATTTTGAGCAGTATCGCGACGAGCATCTCCTGAATATAAAAAAGAAATATTTTGGGAATTCTTTTCCAAAAATGATTGCTCACTTTGCGAAAAAGGAAAAACTAAGCGATGCGGAAATAGAAGAGTTGATGAAAATCATTAAATCCCAAAAACCGTAGATCATGCTTGTATTTTTAATAAAATCCTCGTTGATTATTGCTGTCCTTTTTGTTTTCTACAAAACCCTTTTGGAAAGGGAGAGCTTTTTTACAGCTAACCGGATCTATCTTTTGGCATGCCTTGCGTTAACTTTTATTTTGCCGTTCATATCGCTTCCCAAACTTGTGCAGGATCAAGGGTTTATAGCAAAGACACTAGTACAAGTTGATGATCGGCCGACAATATCCTTAACTCAAGAAACGGTTTCAGCGCAACAAAGCACTGCTACACCGGTTAATCCTCCTCAAAATAGTTCCCCCAACACGGATCAATATGTTGTCCATTCGGAAAGAGGACTTTATTACTGGATCACGTTGATCTATTTCTTCGGGGTTATTATTTTATCCTTAACTCTTTTCATTCAAATAGTCAGCTTACTTATTCGGGTATTCAGAGCAACTGAAAAAATAAAAGATACCGGATATGTTATTATAAACAGTCCCCATATTAAAGAACCCTGCTCTTTTTTTAAGTACATTTTCATCAACCCGGAGCAGTACGATTATGACACCTATGAGCAAATCATTGCTCATGAAAGCATCCATGTTCGCAAATGGCACTCCATTGATCTGCTCCTTTCCGAAATTGCAATTATACTACTGTGGTTTAATCCTTTTATCTGGCTTTTCAGGAAAGAAGTAGAGAAAAACATAGAATATGAAACCGATAACCTTTTGGTAGAAAGGGAATCCGTTAAAAAGAAAAGCTATCAAATGAATCTTTTAAAGATAGCCGCTTTACAAAAGCCCCTTGCAATCACAACAAATTACAATCAGTCATTAATCAAAAAAAGAATTTTAAAAATGAGTACAAAAAAATCAAATCCGCACAATTATTGGAAGTATGCTTTTATTGCACCAATCGTATTTGTCATGCTACTTTCCATGAACACCCCACTGGAAGCTATCCCTTCAAAGTATAACCCGGTAGCTGTTCCTCAGCATGAAGAGAACGGAAACAAAGCCGTTGGCACGAAAGACTGTCGTGAATTGCTCAGGGCCGTTAAGAACCAAAATGTGTCTCTGGTGAAACAATTGCTGGAAACTGTAGATCCTGACTGTATGTACAACAAGGATGGTGAACCCCGAACTCCCCTTGTGGCCGCTGCAAGAAGTGGTGATCTTCAGATCGGAAAGCTATTAGTAGCGGCAAATGCTGATATAGAATACCACCATGATTCGGATGAATCTCCACTGATGGCAGCCTCAGCTAATGGACATATTGAATTTGTTATGTATTTAATGGAGCAAGGCGCTGATGTTAATAGAAAGGTGAGTGGAGATGGCACAGCACTTTTAGTTGCTTCAAGAGAGGGGCATCTGGAAATTGTAAAATACCTGATCTCCAAAAATGCGGACGTCAACGGGCAGGTAAACGGTGATGGCACACCCCTTATTTGTGCAGCCAAAAGAGGACATTACGAAATCGCAAAACTACTATTGGAGAACAATGCTGATCCCTACCTTGCCTCTCCAGGGGATGAATATCCCATGTACCATGCCCGTATGGCAAAAGATAAACGCATGATAGCGCTATTAAAGCAATACGAAAGCGATTAGTAATCCCTAACAGCCCTAACAGACTATCGGCAGGGCCAATTCCAACTAGCAAACTTAAAATTATGAAAAAAGGACTGTTGCTTTGCGCAATGTCTCTCGGTCTTCTCGTGGGATTTGGAAAGCTAGCAGCACAATCACCGCAAGATTTGGTCAGAACAATGGTAACAGAGCTTACCGGTAAAAAATGGATGCCTCCGGGAATTTCCGTTGCAGTAATGCAAAAGGGAAAGATCGTATTTGCCGAAGGATTTGGATATGCAGACAGGGCAAGTAAAACGCCGGTTACTACCAAAACACAGTTTCGTGCCGCATCCGTTTCAAAAGTGATGACCGTGACGGCTTTGGCGCAATTGGTTCAGGAGCAACGCTTGGATCTTGACACACCCGTTCAAAAGTATGTTCCTGAATATGAGGAAAAAAAATATCCAATTACAGCACGTCAGCTCGCCGGACATCTTTCGGGAATACCGCATTATTCCTCATCGGACAGCATCCAAAAACGTTTCTATAATTCGGTGGGGGAATCACTGAGTGTTTTTTCCCATCTCGATCTTCTTTCTGAACCGGGAACGGAGTACAGATATTCCACACATGCTTATACCTTATTATCTGCAGTGATCGAAGGAGCATCGGGAGAGCCCTTTCTAAGTTATATGGAAAGGGTGGTATTTCAACCCTTGGGGATGAACAATACAGGGCCGGATATAAGGGTTCGGATATCACCCCAGATGACCTCACTGTATGGTCTGGATAACGAAGGGATAGCAACAAAAATTGAACATCCCGAAGATCCCAGCTATAAATGGGGAGGCGGTGGCATGGTATCCACTCCCACAGACCTGGTAAAACTAGGCAATGCCTATCTGGACGGTTACATACCACCTGAAATGGCAAAAGATATCTTTCAAAGTCAACAACTAAGTTCGGGCGAGGAAACGGGAGTAGGAATTGGTTGGAGACAAAGTTGGGATATGAACGGACGTACAGTATTTGAACATGCAGGTGCCATGGGTGGGGCACGAAGTGTCCTTAGTATTTTTCCTGAAGACAATCTAATCGTCGCTGTCATGGCCAACACCTATAGCCCCGGCAATATTGAAGAAACGGCGCATATGATAGCACTTCCATTCCTTACCAGAACGGCTCCTGAACCACAACCCAAAGGAGAATGGGATATTAGTATAACGACTTTTAATAGGGAAGGCAAAGAGATTACGGAAAAAGGGCGGCTGCAACTTAATGGAAAAAGAGATAAGATTATAATGATGCCAAAGGACGCAGATCATATCATTTTTCCGCTGACCTACTTGCATAGTGGCAGTGTATACGCCCTTTCCCTCCCCTATGGTCTGTTGCATACCAAAATAACGGTAGTGAAAAAAACAATACAGGGAAGTTCCACCCGCTATAGAAGTCCAAGGCTTCAGCCCCCTACAGATGAAGATCCGTTCCTTTCCTTTACGGGGAAGTTGTAACAAAAAGAGAAATTCGCAATAGATATCTTATAGATCTTACCCTTTTAACATCTTTATAGGGTAAAAAAGGCGCCGCTAAATTAGCGGCGCCTTTTTGCTCAGGAATCAACACGACCTGATCATGAAAACTGCTGCAAGAATTCCCGGAGTTGTTGCAAGAGATTCCTAAGAAGGATACCACAAATTCCTCGGCATTACGAAACGATGCCTAAACGGAATCATCAAATCCTTATAATCCAATGCTTTGTTCGGTATACTTGATTGTTTGTTAATTTTAAGTCGTGGCATTATTTATACTATACTGATGGGCAACGTAAAATGCAAAACCTATGAGACACATAGTTTTGAGTATCCTGATCTTTGCGGGATTACATAGCGGGTATCCCCAAAAGAAAATTGAGCTCCCTAATACGATCAAAGATATTGTTATCAATGCCAACACTGGGGTACTCCTGGCGAGAACAGGAAACGGCCTCTATGGTATCAGTCCCAATAGCCAATCGATAGTATGGGAAAATGATACCTTAGGTAAGGTCGATTTTACATCCTATCGTGAGATCCCTTTTACTCCTTTGGTCGTTTTCGAAAGCAAGCCTGTGGTCAACTCCAAGTTCCTCTCCAACACTGTTAATGCTAAGGGCACTTCCCGTAGGATAGTAAATAGTAGTACTGGCAAAGTGCTCTTTGATTCTGAAGCGATTGGATTCAAATCGGTTAACCGTACCCTACTGATCCCTGAACATAAGGCCGTACTTGTAGACGGCATCAAGGATAAGGAATTAGCGGTGGCCCTATATAGTACTGATGACCAGAAAATGGTGTGGCAAATTGATCTTACCCATTCTTCCTTTTTCAACAACCTAAAGGGCACCCTTTTTGAACAGGAAAAAATCCTCCTGGACAAGGATCAGAACGTTTTTTGGTTGCGAAACAACTTCTTGCTACAGATCAACGCCGTTTCCGGGGAAATATCCTATCAGCAAGAGAAGGTCGAGAACGTCGCGATCAACACCTCAAAAGATGTGATCTACATATTTTCCAATACCAGTGAGACGGAAAAACTCAAACGCGAAACAGCAATAATGGCCCATTCCGTTCAAAGAATGCAACCGTTATGGAATGGCGCGGTGAAGATGAAAGGAGCTATCCGGGAAACCGCCTTTGAAGGTGATAAAATGATCGCCATTACCTCCAACGGATTTAACATCATTGACAGCAAAGGGAATAAGCAATGGGAGGTTATGGAGTCCCTTCCCCTTATAAAAAAGATCGTCCCTATCGAACGAGGGTTTTTGGTAGTGCAAGAAAAGTTTTTATCGCGCATCGGGAAGAATGGCAAAAAAGCATGGGAGTCACCCTTGAAAATCTCACTTTCCAATGATGAGCGACCGGTATACCTCTTTGAGTCGGATACCACTGCGATATATATTACCCCATCCAGAGCCAATAAAATAGCCATTTCCAATGGCGAAAAGTTTTGGGATAATCTTATCCTAAATGATGCCGACTTCATTTCGAGAAACCTTAAGCTCAAACTCCCTACCCATCGTATCTGGTACGATAGTATTGCCAAGCAGTATCCGGTATACAGCGACAATCACCTCTATCTGCTGAACGGTAGTGCAACGCAAACACCTCAATCTATTTACACTTTCAATTTTGGAAAATCCCTTCCCCGTCTCCAAATGGGAGCATATGGCTATTTTTTAAGTCACGACAATCAGTACTTTCTATTTAATGTATCGGGTGATTTGATGTATCAGAAAAAATATGCTTCCAATGAGGGGTCGTCAATTTTCAGGGAATCCCTATATTATATAAAGCGCGGCCTGGGTACCTATAGAGCGGCAACTTCCTTTATTTACAATCAGACCATCGAAAGTTTTACCAGCACGGTGGCTTCCGGCAACCTGGGTATTTTGACAAATTTGGGATCAAGCGTATATGGTTCGTACCAATTGTACCAGGATCCTAAAAAGGTGGTTTCCAACCTGGAGGAACTCGGCTTTAGTTCCGGGCTGCAAACCGTATTTAACCGAATTCAAAAAGGTAAAGAAGGAGAGCATTCTATTCTGATAGTAGCCCCAAAGGAAAACAAGACCAAGGAGGTCATTCGTTTGCACATTCCTACAGGTAAAGAGGAGTTGCTAAAACAGCTAGGGGAAGAAAAGAAATTTGTGATTGATCAGGTCGAAAATATCATCTATACCTATACCAAGAAAGAAATTTATATTGAACAGTTATGATCAGAATACCCTTATCCCACATCCAAAGGGATTAGAAACCCTTTTTTGAATACCCTTTTCATGCACTTCTCTAATTTTCAATTTCTGGCAATTACCTTGTATCTTATTACTGATTTTGGTTTCAAATGGAGTTAGGGTATGGGTTTTGAAGCACAGGTCCTCTTCTTTTTTAGTGCTCTTGGGGCATTCAACGGGCTTTTTTTAAGCGCCTATTTTGCGTTTTTTATTAAAACAAAAAATAGGGCTACCTACTTCTTATCAGCCTTATTGCTTGTGGTTAGTGTAAGAGTAACCAAATCTGTTTTTTTAACCTTCTACCACGATATCTCCAATACCTTCATACAAATAGGATTATCTGCATGTATGCTTATCGGTCCTTTTCTGTACCTCTATATTGAAGAAACCATTAGTAAAAAGAAGCAGCACAGTTGGATATGGTTGGGTCACATCCTGCCGGTTATTTTGGGAATGACCTTGATAGGTTATTATTTCCCATATAAAGAACACCGCTATTTATGGCAACGTTCCAGTAATGGGTATCTATGTTGGATATTATTTGGTCAGTGGTTGATTTATATCCTGCTATCCTTGTCATTGCTAAAAAAACCTATTGGTAATTTGCTTTTCAAAAGATCAAAATTGAATGATAAAGAAATCTGGCTTATCACCGTAGTTACCGGCATTTTTCTAATTTGGTTAGCTTATTTTACCGCTACCTATACCTCTTACATCGTTGGAGCGCTCTCCTTTTCCTTTGTACTCTATATATCACTATTTCTATGGGTGTTACGGCGAAGAAAAGCCAAGCTTTTCTTTGAAGTCCCGGAAAAATACAATAACAAAACGATAGATGATAATGAAGCCAAAATACTTGTAACACGTTTGGATGAAATTATGGGAAAGAAGGCACTTTTTAAGGATCCTAATATAAAGCTCAAAGATCTGGCAGCCGAATTGGATATTTCTGCGCATCGTCTATCGCAACTGCTTAATGATAATCTTGGTAAATCTTTTACTGGATATTTAAACGAATTACGAACGGAAGAAGCAAAAAAGCTAATTCTACGAAATAGTCAATTCACACTTGAAGCCATAGGCCAGGAAGCCGGGTTCAGTTCGAGATCAACCTTTTATGCCGCTTTCAGAAAAATGACTGGTAAAACCCCTGCGCAGTTCAAAAGATCACCTTCCTAGCGGATTCTTATCCGAAATTATAATTCTGAACAATTCTACAAGGCAGTTGCATCCTGTTTGACAATCGTTTTTAAGAGCTTTATTGGAAATCAAAAAATGAAGCGATGAAAACATACTTCTTTACCGTGGTGCTATGCTGTTTTGTAAATATGCTGCCCGCCCAATCCAGGACAGATGCTGCCGAAATCACCGAAATTTCGCAAACCCTTACGGACTATATTGAAGGTTCAACGAACGGACAACCGGAACGGCTCAAAACAGCCTTTCATCCCAACCTTAAGCTGTATTACGTAAAAGACGAAACCTTACAAATATGGAGCGGTCAGGATTATATTAAGGATACCAAAGAAGGGCAGCCCACTGGAGAATTGGGAAAAATTATCTCAATTGATTTTGAGAACACTATCGGAGTTGCCAAAGTCCAAATCGCAAACCCTAATTCAGAAACTTCCTATGTGGACTATTTTATGTTAATGAAGATTGAGGGCCGCTGGACCATCATTCACAAAATGTTTACGAAACGAGTACAATGAATCTGCAGGCAGCCATACGCTCCAAAAAGATGTTGCTCATTTAAACGATTCGTATTTCCTAATGAAGTATTTTTTTAGAACTTACTTAGTATTAGTTGCTATCGCTACGATCAGCTGTAACTATGGCACTGCTGATAAAAGCAGTAAAAAAACAACCTTAGTTGACGACTATTCTCAAAGAATTGACAGTGTAATTCAAGCGACACACCCGCACTTCTTTAATGGTGTTATCCTGATCACCAAAGATCATGACGTAGTATATAAGCAAGAATACGGGTACTCCGATTTTGATACCAAAAAGCCCATTTCACTAGAGGACAAATTCAGAATTTTCTCGAACAGTAAGCAAATTACTGCTGTACTAATTCTGAAGGAGGTTGAAAATGGCACTATTGCTTTACACCAACCTGTTAGGGAGTATCTGCCAAATTTCAAATCAACCTGGACGGACTCCGTAACCGTACATCAACTACTGAACATGTCATCCGGAGTTACAGCCATTGAGGAACCTTTGGCCTTTACTCCCGGAACAGGTTTTCATTACAGTAACCCCGCTTATGGTCTGTTGGGAAAGATCCTAGAAAAAGTAAGGGGCGCGACATACGCAGACGTAGCCAATGCACTCTTTATTGAATTGGGAATGAAAAATACCTACGCCTATGAATTTGGCATGCCTGATGCTAGTCTTATCTCCGGCCATTGGATTCATGAAGATGATTTTAGAAGGGCAACTTTTGAGGAATATAACTTCACCGAAGCATCCTGGGCAGAATTCCTTCCGGGAGGCGGAATAATCTCAAATGCCTATGATTTGAATCTTTGGGACAAGAAATTGCATAATGGAGGTATTCTGAAGGCAGCAACCTATTCGCTAATGATTACTTCTGATGTCGTAGATACTACCGAGATCGACAAAAATTTAAAGTACGGTTACGGTGTGAATATCAGTGAAAATAAGCCCATTACCTATATTGGGCATCGCGGAAGAGGAATGGGATTTGTAAACTTTAAATTCTATGTGCCCAATAAAAAATTAGATGTCATTGTATTGGAAAACGTATATCACGATCACGAGGACCCTAAGGTGGTCTACTATTTTGAAACAAAGATCCGAGACATCGTTCTGAGTAGCAACCTGGTGAAATAAAACGGGTTGTAGCTATTGATCAAAAAAACAACACGTTTTTGCTGAAAATGGGTATCCTTACAGCATTAACCCAGTATCTCCTTGCACCAATCAATAATAATTTTAGGAACATTTTCATCCCAAACTCCCGGATTCCCTAAAAACGAATCTTTCCTCGTTTTATGTATGGTATTCCAATGGTCTAAGCCGGGATAGATTAAAAGTTCATGGTTGTTATGCCCATTTCGCTTCAATACCTCAATAATCATTTTGTTATCAAATTCAGACATGATCCAGTCGTTGGAACCATAGAGAATACGTACAGGCACTTTTACTTTTTCCCACTGGCCTGCTAAATCAAAATCTTGTAATTGTTGATAGTATTTAACGGGTCTGCCATACATATGCCCAGGTGAATGATAATTATAATCCTTTAGCGCGGGATACTGGTCAATAACTTCCTGGAAGCTCTTTTTCTCAACAAGCATCCCATAGTACAAAGGGATATAGGCCTCATTCATTTTCTTCACGATTGTACTTTCATTATCCCCGCTCATTTGCCGAATACGACGTTCTATTTCGAGCATATGTTCATACCACGTTTTAAAGAACGTGCCGTCCGAAATAACGCCAGCCAAACTGAATTCATTTGCCAGTAAGGGTGCCAAAGCACTGCCCATACTTGAGCCATATACTACAATTTTGTCGTCATCAACATAGTCTTTCGACTTTAAAGCCCGTATTGCAGCTTTATATCCGGAAAGTTCAGTTAGAAAATCGGTCCCCATACAATCCCCTTCACTATCTCCTACACCAGGTTTGTCAACCCGCATAACAACCATGCCTGATTCTTCGACAATTGTCCTGATTTGCTTTACCCAGTTTCCTCCTCTTCCGGAATATTCTTCTATGGTACTGCAGCTCAATCCTTGTAACAAGAAAATAGCGGGTAGTTTTCCTTTTTTGTTCTTTGGCCTGGTAATAATGACCCGCTGCCGCATTCCATAATCGTTGGTAATGTCTTCGTAATACGTATCTAAACCTTCATGTTCCTCTAATAACAAAGGCGTTAGCTGTACTTCCTTTGAAAAAACTTCGTTATCCCTCCTAACCAAAATTTCTATGGGGGTATTCGCTCTCAAGGCATAAGTAATTGAAGTCCATTTCTCCGAAGAACTCGCTACCTCTCCATTGACACTTAGGATCAAATCCCCTTTTTTAAGACCGATTTTCTGTAAAGGACCATCCTCTTCTAAATCATCAATTGTTGCCCCAGGTTCATGTACGGGTGCCTTGAATTTTGCTTGCCAGGATGCTCTTCTTGTGAGTTTCTGGCCATAAACCGAATTTGATAGTAATAGCAATATTAACAGGAGGGTGAATTGTTTAATGAATCTGTACATTACGATCGTATTAGAACCTGAAAATTTTTACGGTTAATTTATAGGTTCTTCCCGTTGAAAATTTTTATTTATGTCTATGGGTAGATTTTTTATGTAAAACAAAATGTTTTTATGACCAGGACGAATCCTCAGTTTTTCAAAAACTACTATTTTCTTGATTCAAGGGTATTGACTCACGTTTTATTCTGGTGTCTCTACTATATTTTATTTGGGTTTCTTTGGGCAAAAGACGCTGATTATTACAAGTCTTTTAGCTTGGAACTTGTGCTTATGCCTATAAGAATTGGAGCTACTTACCTGTCCATATATTATTTGATGCCAAAATTGCTTTTGAAAGAAAAGCTGATCAAGTTCTTTTTGGCATATCTGGGAATGCTGATTATCGCTGGAATTGGGCAACGCCTCCTTATCTACTTCTTTTATGAACAATTCTTCCCTAATGAGCTTAATCGTCTTTTCAATTTTATGATGTTAATACGGGCTATTGTATTGGTGAATTCTACCGTTATGCTTATTTCGGCCATTAAAATGTACACCTATTGGAAAGAAGAAAAAACAAAAAACCAACGGGATAGTGAGCATTATATTGAAATACGCTCCGAAAAAAGGTTTTATCGAGTGCTTCCTTCTAATATTAATTACATCGAGGGTATGGGAAATTACGTAACCATATATCAAAAAGGCCAGAAGCCTCTAATTAGTTATATGACCCTAAAAGAAGCAAAAGAAAAACTTCCTTCCTATTTTTTACGCATCCATAAATCCTTTATCATTAACAAGGAATTGGTAGCCTCTTACAATAATGAAAGTGTGGAAATCGATGGCAGGATTTTACCCATTGGAAAATCATTTAGCACAGAATTACTTAGCTTCTAACCGCTCCGATCACCAGTGCATTACTACGATTTTTAATTTGTTTTTTGGGGGTCCAGTTCAAATCTGTTCTTCATCAGGTATTAGTAAAAAAACACTGGAGAATGTATACAAGCTTAAGGGAAATGTATACACTGGCGAAGTCAACCGGCACTAATTTTGACTTCAGTAATCTAAGTATAAATCATTTAGCGTCTGAACATGAAAAAGTTAGAAAACCGGCCTGCGCGTCTGGCAGGCAAAGTCGCCATCATCACCGGGGCAACCGGAGGTCTGGGAAAAGGGACTGCCATTGCCTACGCCAAAGCAGGGGCCAATGTGGTACTATGTGCCAGAAGGTTGGAGAAACTCAAGGAAGTGGCTGAACTATGTGAAGCCCACGGTATAGAAACACTAGCAATACAGTGTGATGTGATGATCCGAAAGGATTTGGAAAACCTGGTCGAACGTACCATCAAAAAATTTGGTCGTGTAGATATTCTAGTTAACAATGCCATTTCTACCAAACAAGGAGTCGCTATTATGGACCATACCGAGGAAATATGGAAAAATACCGTAACTAGCGGTTTCGAAGCCGTTTGGCATTTGATGCGCTTGTGTTATCCCCATATGAAAGCGAATGGCGGAGGCAGGATAATTAACATTTCTTCAGGCGCAGGATTGATAGGTGCCCCAGGTTTTGGGGTATATGCGGGAGTTAAAGCCGCTGTACATGGCATCACCATGGTAGCAGCAAGGGAATGGGCAGCCAATAAAATCACCTGCAACAGTATTATCCCCGTCTTCTATAGTGATCTATCCAACAAGTTATTTTCAGGCGAGTTTGGCGAACAGGAAATGATCAGAATGATTCCCTTAGGCTATATCGGCGATGTGGACAAAGATATCGCGCCGGTAATGGTATTTATGGCCTCCGAGGATTCAAGATATATGACAGGGCAGTTGATCAAAGTAGACGGAGGAGCAGATATCCATTTTTAACCTTCTTTAATTCCTAGCAAAAACAGAGTCATAGTATGAGAACTTCCACTAAAGAAAGCATGAAGGTAGCAAAGCTGACTGCTTCACATAGAACCATTTACACCGATATCATTATTGATGCCACCCAAGAAGAGGTGTGGTCCGTTTTGACGGATACAGCCTCGTATAAAAGCTGGGCTGCTTTTTTGGTGGATATCCAAGGTGAGATCAAGGACGGACAAAAGATCACAGCGATCTTCCAAACTAATCCCAAAAAAAAGAAATTGACGACCATTGAACACACGATTTCGGTGAGTGAAGGAAAAGAATTCTTCTGGGCGGAAAAAGGCCCCGGAGGTATCAAGGACAATCATCACTTTCAGGTAGAATCAACAGGCGATGGCAAAACCCGGTTTATCCAGTCCGATGAAATTATGAAAGGAATGACCTGGTTGCTAGGTGGCAATTTATCAAAAATGTATGCGGAAGGATACCAGGCATTTAATCGAAGCCTGAAGGCGGAGGTAGAACAAAGATTCAAACAATAGCAGATAATAGAAATTGAACACCATGGATTTTAAGTTGAAAAACATTCCTTCACAGAAAGGCAGGATCGCAGTGGTAACAGGAGCTAATAATGGGATTGGTTTCGAGACCACTAAAGCCTTGGCAAACTATGGTTTTAAGGTTATCATGGCATGCCGTAGCAAGGTGAAAGCGGAAAAAGCAAAAGTAGAAATTCTGAATACGGTTCCCACTGCTGATCTGGACATTCTACAATTGGATTTGAGCGATTTGGACAGTGTTAGGGTATTCGCCCAAAACTGCAAAGACAACTATGTTAAATTGGATGTGCTTATTAATAATGCAGGGGTTTTGATATACTCCGGCAAAAAGAACGGGGCCGGGATAGAGTTACAATTTGCAACCAACCACCTGGGGCATTTTTTATTGACCAATCTGTTAATTGACTTGATGCCCGACGATACGGCTTCCCGCATTGTGGCCTTGAGTAGTCTGGCGCATAAAAGCGCAAAGATTCACTTTGACGATTTGAATGGCGAAAATATTGATGACGCAGAAGCCGTTTATGGACAGTCTAAACTGGCCAATTTGATGTTTGCCGATGAACTTAACAGAAGATTAAAAAAGACAGGTAAAAAAATTATTGCGCTGGCCGTACATCCCGGGGGTTCGGATTCAGGACTCTTTGATGAAATGTCTAGGGTCAAGTATTATACGTTTAAGATGTTGTCCCCGTTCATATTAAACTCCAATACTTCCGCTGCCAAGCCTTCTCTTTTTGCAGCTTTAAGTCCAAACGTACAGGGAGGTGAATATTTTGGCCCGCAGGGTTTTAATGAATTCAAGGGAAAAGTAGGTTTCGCTAAACGCAGTGAGTATTCCAGGCGAGAGGATGTAGCCCAAAAACTCTGGCAATTATCAGAAGAGATGACCGAACAATCATTTTTATAATTGCAAAACAATATGGCAGCTTTAACATTGAAGAGGATGATAGTAGTAGTGGTGTTAACTGCCGTCCTGTTGCTTCTCTATTTTTTTGGTCGCAAGTCGGTTCATACAGCGCTTGTTATTGAAGCAAGTCCTCGTCAAATATGGGAAGTTTTAATGCATAAAGAGGCGTACGAAAAATGGAATCAGGTATTAATTCCGATAAAAGGCGATATTGAACAAGGTAATCAATTGACCTATAAGTTGGTTCAACCTGATGGTAATTCGATCGAGGTTGAAATGAAGGTAGTGCAATTAGTTCCGTTGAAATTATTGAATCAGCGTGGAGGCTTTCCTGGGCTATTCACTTATGATCATTGCTATATTTTATAGCCTGTTGGGAATACTACCAAGGTGACTATACAGGAAGATTTTAGGGGAATCGCTGTACTATTTTGGGACATTAGTTGGATCGAACAAGCTTATACCGATTTGAATAAATCGCTACGTCAGCACGTCCTTCATTAATTCACCTCCAAGGTCCAAAAAAGAGTATCCAATCATTTTCAACTTGGGATACATTTTTAAAAATAAGTATGTTTACTCCTAACAAATCCAAGCGAATGGAAGAAATAGTGCATATAGAAAGCATTTCGGATATGCATAACGTCTTTGGATTGGGGAAGCCTAAACATCCGTTGGTTTCGGTTATTCGATTCCAGAATGCTGAAATCAGTCCGGAATATCATCACATACGTTGCTCGTTTGGTATGTACTGCATCACCCAAAAAAATGAAACCGATGGCAGTATGGGATACGGCCGAAGTTCTTATGATTTTCAGGAAGGTGCTATGGTTTTTATAAAGCCCGGGCAAGTACTCCGCTATGATGGCCATCAATCTTCCGCCGAAGATCCCGGTTGGGCGTTGTTATTTCACCCAGATCTGATACGAAAATCCGAATTGAGCAAAACCATCGATAACTATTCGTTTTTCTCCTATGATATCACCGAGGCCTTGCATATTTCTGACCAAGAAAAGCAATCGCTCAATGATCTGATTTCCAAAATTGAAAAAGAATACCAACAGCACATTGACCGTCATAGTCAAAAATTGATCATTTCGAATATCGAATTGTTATTGGATTACTGTACGCGCTATTATGACCGTCAATTTTATACCCGGACAAATCTCAACCAGGACGTTTTGGCAAAATTTGAGAATTTGTTGAAAGAGTATTATTCCAAAGAAAATCAGCTAATCATGGGAATTCCCTCCGTGGACTATTGTGGTACAGCATTGAATATGTCCTCCAAATATTTGAGTGATCTATTAAAAAAAGAAACCGGTAAAAGTGCAAAAACCCACATCGACGACTTTTTGATGAACAAAGCGAAAAATCGTTTGCTGCGTTCTACAGCATCAGTAAGTGAAATAGCGTATGGTTTGGGCTATGAATATTCGCAGCATTTTTCCAAAAGTTTCAAAGCGAAGACGGGAATGAGCCCCAGTGAGTATAGAAGCCTTGATTAAAACAAAATGTTACGAAAGCACTCGGTTGCCTGAGATACTTTCTTCTCAATAGCCACATTAATTTTCAAACAACATTTTCGATACGCGTAGTCCAGGGATAATTTCTTGATCTCCTATCCTGACCACAATCTCGATACAGCAACAATCAACACTGGGTCGTCAAGGCCTATCAGGTTTACGTTTCCTTTTCGAATTCCCCTAGGAATTTTGTATCTTTAATACTGCCAATAATGACAAAATTCTTTGCTATATCATCCGCGTTGCTCATTCTATTTCAGAGCTTTAATCTCGATATCAATGATGTTTTGGAGATGGATGAATTGGTGGAACATTACCAATTCCACTCGAGGGAATATGGTGATACTATTCTTGTTTTTCTTTCCAAGCACTACGGCGAACTAAAGACAGACCATCATCAAAAACACGAAGAAGAGCAAAAAGACCATGAAGAGTTACCTTTTCAACACCAGTATTCGTCGCCCACTACTATAGTGTTTATCTCGAATAAGATTCCCGGGTACGATACTCGAATTCAGGTCTTAGAAAATAATCCAGGTAACTTTCATTACTTCGATTTTTATACTTCTCTGCTAGGCGATAGTCCCTTTCAGCCCCCACGGCTCGCATAATCACAATTGACAGGTATCAGTTTTTAGTAATTAGCCCTGCGCTAAATTACACTCACTCAAATTGTAATGGATTATGCTTTCGCGCATCATAGCACTTAGTTTACAGAACAAATTTATTATCGTACTATTCACAACGGCCATAGTGGGTTTCGGAATCTACTCAGTTACCCAAATTCCCATAGGTGCGGTGCCTGATGTAACCAATAACCAAGTTCAGGTTATCACTACTTCCCGAAACCTATCTACCCAGGATATGGAACAGTTCATCACGTATCCCGTAGAGCTTGAGATGGCCAATCTGCCTGGGGTGTTGGAAATCCGTTCCATTTCAAAATTTGGGCTATCCGTGGTGACTATTGTTTTCGAGGATAATATGGGCACGTATCTCCCACGGCAATTGATAGCCGAAAAGATCAAATCCGCCACAGAAAAAATACCTGAAGGTTTTAGCACTCCGGAAATGGGCCCCATCACCACGGGATTAGGAGAAATATATCAGTACATCCTGGATGTAGAAAAAGGCTATGAAGACCATTATTCAGTGACCGACTTACGAACGATACAGGATTGGATCGTAAAACGTCAACTTTCGGGTATCAATGGTGTAGTGGAAGTGAACACATGGGGCGGGTTTCTTAAACAATACGAGGTAGCGTTAAACACAGGAAAACTCCACGCTATGGATATAACCGCCCAGGAAGTATTCACTGCCTTGGAAAAGAACAATAGTGTTGCAGGGAGCGGATATATAGAAAAAACCAATCAGGCCTATTTTATTCGAGGTGAAGGCCTTATTAGTTCTCTTGAGGATATTGAAAATATAGTGGTGAAAACCCTGGGAGGAGTTCCCGTTTATATCAAAGACATTGCAGCAGTAGGATTTGGAAGTGCCACTCGCTTCGGTGCAATTACAGGTAATGGCGAGGGCGAAAAGGTATTAGGTCAGGTAATGATGTTGAAAAACGCCGACAGCAAAGAGGTAATTGATGCGGTCGGTAAGAAGGTGACTGAAATCTCAAAAACCTTACCTGAGGGCATCTACATTAACGCCTTTTTAGACCGAAGTGAGCTCATTACTAAAACAACCCGCACGATTATGGAAAATCTGGTTTTGGGTTGTTTGATCGTAATTTTTGTAGTGGTACTACTTCTCGGCAACCTACGATCTGGTCTTGTAGTGGCTTCTGTTATTCCATTGAGCTTGTTAGCTGCCCTCTCATTGATGTATGTGTTTGGTGTAGATGCCAACCTCATGAGTCTAGGTGCTATTGATTTCGGAATAATAATAGATGGAGCGGTTATCATCGTAGAATTCACAGCCTTCCAGATTACCGCTAAACGAAGACTTTTAGGGCAAAAAACAACAACAGAACAGCAAGAACAACAAGATGCAATTGTATATAAAAGTGCCTCAGAAATGATGAACTCTGCCATTTTTGGCCAACTCATCATACTTATCGTCTTCATTCCTATTCTATCCTTAAGCGGCGTGGAAGGGAAAATGTTCAAACCCATGGCACTTACCTTCAGTTTTGCATTAATTGGCGCTATTGTACTCTGTTTCACCTACGTTCCTGTTGCTGCATCGCTCTTTTTAAGAGCTTCGACAGTATCCGACAAGAATATTTCAGTACAATTGCTGCGATGGCTTACCAGGTATTATGATCACTTAATTCGATGGGCGCTGGAGCATAAAAAATGGGTGCTAGGATGTGCCGTGGCTTTATTACTATTTTCCGGATTCATTTTCAGCAGGTTGGGCGGCGAATTTGTACCCACATTGGATGAGGGTGATTTTGTGATACAACCTGTCCTAAAGACCGGTACCTCCTTGGAGAAGACCATCGCTACCACCACTCAAATCGAGAAGATCTTGTTGAACAATTTTCCAGAGGTTGAACAAGTAGTTACTCGAATAGGAGCCGCTGAAGTGCCTACAGACCCAATGTCCATGGAGGAAAGTGATATCATCATAACCTTAAAACCGAAACACGAATGGGTATCTGCCAAGAGCAAAGACGCATTGGCGAATCAGTTCAAAGAAGCACTTGGGGTTATTCCGGGAATGGAGTTAGAGTTTACCCAACCCATTGAAATGCGATTTAACGAGCTTATCACGGGTGTAAGAGCAGATATTGCTATTAAGATCTTTGGGGAAGACCTGGATATACTCAGTAACAAGGGAAACGAGATCAGACAACTCATTGAAAATGTGAGGGGGGCAGCTGATATTACTGTTGAAAAAATCGTAGGGCTACCACAAATGAATGTCAAGTACAATCGGGCCAAAATTGCCCGCTACGGTCTGAATATTTCAGATCTCAACGACATGATAGCCATGGGTTTTGCGGGCCGTTCGGTAGGAGAAGTATA
>JANQHL010000003.1 GCA_028277085.1 Flavobacteriaceae bacterium | reverse complement strand
TGCCACCAAGGATGTATGTGGGTTGAACGACGATCAGGCTAAGGAAACATTAGAATGGGCACTTGAGATGATTCTGAAAGGTCTTTTGAAAACCTAATTCCGACCTCCCTACTCAGCTTCTTTTTTCAAATTGCACCTCCGCATTTTTGGGTTTCAATGTGATTAAGGGAAGGATTTCTATGGCCTCTTCTTCTGGAAGGATTTTAAAATGCTTTATCAACTCCGTAATTACCATCTGCATCTCAAACATGGCAAAATTATTACCGATGCACATTCTCGGCCCCGCCCCGAACGGGTAATAGTAGCCCGAATGTTTGTTCGGTGCACCTTCAAATCGTTCCGGTCTAAAATCCTCAGGGGCTCCCCAATACCTTTTGTGCCGATGGATCTCCATAACAGAAAACAGTAATGAGGTACCCTTTTCAAAATGCATTCCTGCAAATTCATCTTGTTCAAAGTTCATACGGTCAATAAAATAAGCTGGGGGATAGAGCCGCATGGATTCTTCTAAAACGTTTTTTATTATCTGTTGCTGCATCAACTGTTCCATCAGGTCCCTGTTTTCCAATGTCCGGATTTCCTCATAGATCTTTTCCTGGTACTCCGGATGCTTGGCAAGCAACTGGCAGGTAAACGAGAGGGCATTGGCGGTGGTTTCATGGCCAGCTGTGAACAAGATCATAATCTCGTCAATCATCTGTTCTTCCCCCATGGCAGCACCGTCTTCATACCTGGCGGCTAACAACATATCCAGGAGGTCCCCCTTGGGTTCCACCACCTTCTTCCGTTCCAGGATGAGTCTGCGGATCAACTGCCGCGCCTCCCGAACCATTCTAAAATGCTTTTCCAGGAGGCCTCCATACTTAAACCACCAGCCCAAATAAGGTTGTCGCAATTCGCGTACCAGCATGCGCTGCGAGGCTTCCACAACTTCTTGCAAGCGATGAATCTCTTCTTGGTTTACCGCCCCACTAAACAGCGCTTTGGCGACCACCTCAAAAGCCAATTTGCCAAAGGGCGGAGTAACATCTATCTTTTCACCAATGGGAAGCTCCGCAATTTCCTTACGGATAGTCTGTTGCATTATTTCTAACAGCCGGGCCAAATGTTTTTTGTGGAAGGAGGGTTGTATCAGCTTTCGTTGTGTCTTCCAAAGCGCACCTTCAGCAGTAAGCAGTCCTTTCCCAATGTATTTGGCCACCTCTTTGGTCTGGATGTCCGTTTTCGTGAAGTTTTTGTGATTTTTCTGAAGGGTATACTGCAAGAGCTCCGGATTTCTGGAAAAGATCACCCGTTTTCCAAATCCCAAATGCAGCCAGAAAGTATCCCCCTTTTTTTCAAAGTTGTCGTGGTGAAAAGGCAGCGGATTTTTCACGATCTCCGGAGCCCTGACCAGGAAGTCAAAAAAAGAAACCTTAGGGATATCCATTCGTGTATAAGTGAAGCATTAAAACAATCCTCCCTGAATTCCGCCTTTCACCCTTCCTAAATGTTTATACGCCAGTTCTGTTGCCTCACGACCTCGTGGTGTCCGCATGATGAACCCCTGTTGAATTAAAAAAGGTTCGTACACCTCTTCAATGGTCTCGGCACTTTCGGCAACAGCAGTGGCCAGGGTAGTTATCCCGACAGGTCCCCCTTTGAATTTATCGATTATGGTAGAAAGAATTTTATTGTCCATTTCATCAAGGCCATGCGCATCGACATGCAAAGCCCCTAATCCGAATTTTGAAATCGCCAGGTCAATATTACCATCGCCCTTGATCTGAGCAAAATCACGCACCCTGCGCAATAGTGCGTTACAGATCCTGGGGGTTCCCCGGCTACGGCCTGCTATCTCTATTGCCGCCTCGTTGGTAATGGGTACTTTTAAAATGGCAGCACTGCGCTGGACAATGGTAGATAGCAATTCTGTATTGTAGTACTCCAATCTGCTGGAAATCCCAAAACGAGCGCGCATTGGAGCGGTTAATAAGCCGGAACGTGTAGTCGCCCCTACAAGGGTAAACGGACTCAGACTGATCTGTACCGTTCGGGCGTTCGGCCCGGTTTCCAACATAATATCGATCTTATAATCCTCCATAGCGGAGTAGAGATATTCCTCTACAATAGGGCTTAAACGGTGTATTTCATCAATAAACAACACATCGCGCTCCTCCAAATTGGTTAATAAGCCCGCTAAGTCTCCCGGTTTATCAAGTACAGGCCCGGAGGTCACTTTGATCCCTACCCCCAATTCATTGGCCAGAATATGCGCTAGTGTTGTTTTCCCCAAACCCGGAGGGCCATGAAACAACGTATGGTCCAGTGCTTCGCCGCGCATATTGGCCGCTTGTACAAAGACCTTTAGATTTTCTAAAACCTGTTCCTGGCCGGTAAAGTCGTCAAAAGTGACCGGACGCAATGCCCGTTCAATATCCAGCTCTTCCTGAGAAAAATGCCCACTAC
>JANQHL010000304.1 GCA_028277085.1 Flavobacteriaceae bacterium | reverse complement strand
CTACTTAGCCTGGCTGAGGAAATCGCCAAGGGTACGTTTCCCCATTATGACAGCTTTCTTATTTACCATAAGGACAAACTCATCTTTGAGTCGTACTATTCACGCGGCCGCATCAATCTGCCCCATCCGCAAGCGTCAGCGACCAAAGCGTACACCTGTTTGGCGCTTGGCCGAGCGATACAATTGGGGTATCTGACTCTAGACGATTTGGAGAAACCCTTGGTCAGTTTTCTCAACGATTTGGATCCCTCAACATTGGTAGAAGGGGCTGAGAAAATTACACTGGCGAAAGCCCTGACCATGCGTTCCGGCATCCGGATTGACGAAGAAGATCGTAAAGCCATGGAGAACGACTCCAGTCGGCTGATAGGGCAGGGGCAGGTGCAAACCTGGTTGGAATACAGTGCCCCGATTACGGAAGCCTCGCAAACTTTTAAATATCAAGGTGATCCAGACCTGGTAATGCAAGTGCTCGATGCCGTAGTACCGGGCTCGGCAATGGACTTTATTCAAAACGAATTGCTCGCTAAATTGGATATCACCAATTACGAATGGCAAATCGCCCCCAGTGGAATTCCAGAAGCGGGATGGCGTACCAGCATGACCTCCCGCAATATGGTCAAGTGGGGCAGCTTGGCCATGAACAAGGGGAAATGGAAAGGAGAACAGCTCATTCCGGAAGCGTATATCGACAAAGCAATCAGTAGAATCCTCGTAACGGGCGACGATGATATCTTTGGCGGTGGTGCGGCTGTTTCGAATCAAGGCTATGGCTATTATTGGTGGAGTGGAGATTTAAAAGTTGGTGATACCACTTATTTCAGCAGTTCGGCCCAGGGTGGCGGCGGTCAGTACATTATCTTAATTGAGGAGTTGGATCTCATGGTTGTGGTGACCGCTCATGATAATGATAACCGTACCCTACAACTCATCGCTGAACACGTCTTGCCTGCTTTTATGCAACAATAACTTTACGGTAGATGGGGTAACATATCCGGATTGGGGAAATTCCCTTAATCAAAATGATTTTTTATATTGACGGAATTATCATTCCGACAGTATTTATAACTAAGATACTTGTACTTCGCGGCATATTCTAAATACTAAAATATGCTTAAGAAATATCCTGTCCTTAAATGGAGTTTGATTGGCCTCACCAGTTTAATTTTGTTAATGTTTGGTTTTGGTTGGTGGTTTATGAGCCTGATTCCCAAACAAGAGGGATTGATTGACCTTACCCAGGTTCAGCCGAGGGATTTACACTACCTTACACAAGATGTTCCAGCAAACAGGGGCCGAGTATTGGCTGTTGTCACTAGTGCAAATACCATGGGCGAAAGTGGTAAAAGCACAGGATATGAACTTACCGAGTTATCACGGGCATACTATGTCTTCCAGGCCAATGGCTTTGTTGTTGACATTGCGAGTCCAAAAGGCGGTGAACCACAGGTGGTGATAGATGATGAAGATATGGGAAAGTTTGATTATGCCTTCTTGAACGATAGTATTGCACAATTCAAGGTCAGGAATACTATTCCTGTAGAACAAATTACCCCGTCGGATTATCAAGCGGTGTTCTTTGTAGGGGGGAAGGGGGCCATGTTTGATTTTCCAGAGAACAAAGCCATACAGGGGATTGTTCGGGAACTGTATCAATCCAATAAAACAATCGGTGCCGTGTGCCATGGTCCGGCGGCCCTGGTCAATGTAACTTTAGACAACGGGCAACATTTGTTGAAAAACAAAACCGTTAGTGGATTCACCAATGATGAAGAGTTACTGCTTATACCAGAGGCAAAGACCCTGTTTCCTTTTCTATTACAAGATAAATTAGTGGCACAAGGCGCACAATTCAGTGAAGGCGCCATGTATCTGGAACATGTAAGCCATGAAAAACATCTGGTGACGGGCCAAAACCCCTGGTCAACCTGGAAAATGGCCGAGACCATGGTAAAGGAACTAGGATATTCACCCAAATACAGAGTGCCAACAGCAGAAGAAAATGCGGTGAAAGTGCTGATACAATATGAAGCCGAAGGTTCACAAAAGGCAAAGGCTCTGGTGGAACAGCTATATACCGAAAAAGAACTGGAAATAGCGCGTATACTTATTGCAAAACATAGCTTGATTGCTGCAATGCAAGGGGATATCGGTCGTTTTTTTGGTTTGGTAGGACTGACGTCATACACTAAAAAAATGTCCAAAAGGAGATAATCGAAAAAGATATACACATAAAAACAGCGCATAGCGCTTAAGGATTTATGCGCTTTGCGCTATTAAATAGTTTTATTTTCGTTAAAACGTTGGTCTTTTGAAGGTTTTGGATGTGGCATTGATTGTTCTTAGCAGCGCTGGGTTGCTGCACGGAACGCTCTTTGCTTTTTATCTCATTTTCTTCAAAAAGAAAAAAAATCTGGCCAATCTGCTATTGGGACTGATGCTGATTTTTATGGCGTTTCGGATTGGAAAATCGGTACTGCTAAATTTCGGGGAGGATTTAGAGCCCATTTTCATTTTTATTGGGCTGACCTTTCTATTGTTGATTGGACCGTTGCTTCGCTCATATATCCTTTGCATGACCGTCCCCAACTTTAAACTTCCCAAATCATATGTACTGGAATTATTTCCCTTTGTGCTGATCTTTGGTGCCAGTCTATTTGTGACCCGAGGATGGTTTGAGAACAGCAAGTGGGCTATAATTGTCTTTTCGAGTGGACTTATTTTTATCTATCTCCATTTGGCGTTTTACATCGGTTTAGCCTGGCATTGCTTTCAAGAGGCAAAAAAGAGACATATAAAGCAGCAACGAACAAAATCCCAAAAGGCAGTGTTCCGTTGGTTACAGCTGTTGCTTGTAGGTTTTATTTTGATTTGGGGCACATATGTTCTCAACATCTTGGACGATAATGTGCCCTATATCATTGGACCTATGGTGTATTCCGTGGTGGTTTACTTTTTAAGTTATAAAGCGTTTCAACTCAAGACAACCGATGTGGACGGTAAGGTGTTCAAGGAAAATACCAATAACCAGCTGTTTGCACAGGTTTCTAATTTGGTCATAGGTGACAAACTATACCTGGAACCGGACCTTTCGTTGTCCAAGCTCAGTAAATTGCTTGGTAGGAGCACACAGCAAGTATCCTTAGTGGTGAATGAATGTGCCAAACGCAACTTTAATGACTACATTAACTTCTACCGCATTCAAGATTCCAAAAAATTGCTGTTAAGCGCAGAAAATGAAAAATATACAATTGCATCCATCGCCTTTGATGTTGGTTTCAGTAGTCTTTCCTCATTTAATGGTGCTTTTAAAAAATTTGAGGGTACAACGCCATCTGCTTTCAGAAAAACAGGAACTGGGAGATAACATCAAGTACGAAACTAATGGCCCGGTTTTACCCGGATAAACATTTGTAGTATCTAGGGGAGTTCGAATGAAAAAACCCTTTAGCACCCTTGTAACATCTTACTCCACGGTCTTGTTTAAAAAATCAGCCGCCCGCTGTAAATTCTGTTCAAACTCAAAAAATACCACGGTAAAGTGATCTTGGCCTTGTTTTTCCAGTAAGGTTGCATTAGGGATCTGCTGCTGCAAATAGGTGGCTTCTTCAAAAGGGATCAGTTCATCTTCCGTACCGTGAATGATTAGGGTGGGGCACTCGATAGCCCCCAGATTGACGCTCCAGTTTGAGGTAAATTGTTTAAAATCATTTTGTTCCCCTTGTGCTACCTGCTCCATGGGGAAAAAAGCAGTCTGCAAATAGCGTGCTGCTTTCTCAGCGGCGGCATCCTCAAACGAACCGCTTAATGCGTTGTAGGCTGTCCAACGTCCGAATTCGGATCCCATAACCATATTTTCAATAGCGTTTTGGGAAGGTTCGGCAAAGCTGCGACCTGAGGAGGCTAATACCACCAAACCTGAACATCGCTGCGGAAATTGGGAAGCGAATAGTAGGGCAGAGGGGCCACCACCCGAAAATCCAATAACAGCAGCTGAGTCTATCGAAAGCTGATCCAAAAGCGCAGCGTAAAGCACTGCTTGCTCTTCCAGGGTTTCTCCCGAAGAAAGGGGTGTCCTGAAATACCCGGGCCGGGAAGGCGAGATCACCGTAAATCCTTGATCGAGAAGCACATCGGCCCTAAAGGTATGATAGCTTCCAGGGGTGCCATGTAACAGCAATACCACTTTATCCGAATTGCCTTGCTTCAAGTACTCCACAAAGCCCACTGCCGTTTGTACAACAGTGCTCTGGCCAGGAAGTTGTGCGGCTACTTTTTGTATCGCAGACCGATATTGAAAATATTTAAACCCAATAAATAGAATCACCAGAATTAGTAACCCTAGCAGTAGTCGACGGATCCACTTCATATAAAATAATTCGTTTATTCCTAGGAAGTTACGAATACGATAGCAGACCACCAACGCTATTGCTAGCATAAAGTAGGTTTCGCTAGCATCTGTGCTGTATGGCAGGAGGTACTCATTGGAATTGATAGATTTATGATGTATATGAACATGCAACCCCAGCAGGGTTATGTTGAATGGCATAACCCTTCCATTAAAATTTGAAAGTAGACGTAAATCTATTAGACATTTTATGTCTAAATATTTGACATTTTGGCCCGGTATCTTTTAATATGAGCTATCTTAAATAACTGACTATAAGTGTATTGCGGCTAAGGCGCTAAAACAGGAGCATGTAGATCGTAAATTAAAAATGTACAATCACCTGAAATCACATTTCCAAACAAATGATTGAATTTCGTCTCCTTGAACTAGGTGGTTATTCAATGATTTGTAGGATCAGGTCGACTGTACATTTTAAATCAGAATTCTCTGATTTTGGGCCTTATGAGTACATTCTGTAATGTAACTGAATATAAATTTATAGTATGTTCATGCTAGTCCGCATTCAAACCAATATTAGCGGCTGAGATTACGGTATAATCATCCGGGCTGTTATGAATACTCACGTGCCCATCCAATATTACCAGGCCATCATAGGAAATTGGAGTTCCCACATCTAGTCTTGAAACAGTAGTCCTACTGATCTGACATTCACAAGGATTTAAGGTCAAGGCAACTTCACCGCCTTCATCCAAACTATTAAATCTGATATAGGCCGGATGTACGGCCACGGAGGAACCATCGTCCAATTCCACCAAGACTTCCGTTTTGCCATCAGTATCTTCGGTAAAGGTTACGGTTCCTGTAATACCATTAGGTCCTACAGCCTCCAACCTATATTCGATACTTTGAAGGATTACAGAAGATATATCATCCTCTTTACAACTTGAAGTAGTTAATATCAATGCCAGTGTAGTAATAAAAAAAGGGGAACTTTTCATTATTCAATAAGTTTTTAATTAATCTTTGTTAGTAGTTCTCGTTCGACAATAGTGTTACTATTTTCGTTATATAACGCAATTTGGTGCATTGTTCTAAATCTCTTTTTTTTTTTCGATAAAGTGTTCAAATAAATGGAGGATATAGCCAAATCTGTCTGATTTATTACAAAAAAAGCATTGGTTTATTTGGCATATGAAGTTCGGATTTCAGGGCTTTTTCAATAACCGAAGTTTAGGGACGGGTGCATAATGCATAGGGGATTGCAAATGAATTGTTACCCTAATTACATTTCAAAATATTGTTTTGATGCACCTTGAAATACAATCACAGTTATAGTAAGGAGGTTAAGCATATTTTTGGTTTCTTAACCGGAGCGCTCATTGGTTCCGAGAATGGGGATTGGCTTGTGCCTTAATTGTTGGGGTAATTGGGGCTATTTTAGGGGCTGTAATCGGTTCTGCCGCTCCAACTTTCAATGGTTATTTTATGGGGAAACGGAACGATCCCTTAGTAGTACGCTGCTCACAACCCATACCTTTTTTGGCATCCCAACCCAATACTATATGCCAATAAAAAACGTTCCTGAAGTACAACTATTTATATAATACGTACTATGGTACAAAATCACTCCAGCTGTTATGATTAGTAAGGTTTTGGACACGATAGTATTGCAGTTTTTATAGTAGCACGTTAACATTAAAAATCATGACCTCAATGCTCCCATGTCAGTTTCATGAAATAATGGTCAACCTACAATATTCCTACAGATGGTTAAAACCCAATACGAAATTTGTGCTGTTTGGCCTTTTGTACATTATGATGTGCTGCACTAGCTCTGAAGATTCCGAGTCACCAGTAGAAGTAATTGATCCGGTCGATGATACTGTTGATTTGGTAGGGGCTGCGCTCAACTATCGAAATCACTGTGGAGGCTGCCATGGACAAAACATGAGTTCATTTGTAGAACGCGAATGGACCTATGGCAATTCTTTCGAAGAGATGGTGCAATCCATAACCAATGGATATCCAGACAATGGTATGCCGGCATACGGGGCTACTTTTAGTGAACAAGAGATCCAGGAATTGACCGATTATATCCTTTCCGAAATTGACGGAAAAACGAAAGCCATGCTGGAAGAGGAAAACCCGGATTTATCAGGATTGATTTCATCAGATGACCTTACTTTTCGATTGGAAACCATTACGGATGAGATTCCCGGTGTTCCATGGGGGATAGCACAATTGCCTAATGGTGAAATTTTGGTGACTGAGCGTGGAGGAAGCCTGTTCCTGGTACGGAATGATGGGCAATTGGTAGAAGTTACCAATCTTCCGGATATTGTTTCAGAAGGGCAAGGCGGGCTATTGGATGTTGTTATACACCCTAATTTTGAAAATAATTCGTTGGTGTATCTATCCTATTCCAGGGCTAATCCCAATAATTCATCCGAACTGACCACCGCTGTCGCAAGAGCCGTACTCAATGGTAACAGCCTGAGCCAGGTGGAAACTATCTTTACAGCACTTCCCTATCTGAATAGTGGTTTACACTACGGCTCAAGGTTATTGTTTGATACCGATGGATACTTGTACGTTTCCGTTGGTGACCGCGGACAAAGAGACGTCTACCCACAGGCATTGGACAACTATCTCGGGAAAATACACCGAATTCAAGACGACGGTCAAATTCCGACAGACAACCCCTTTTATAACACACAGGGAGCAGTCAATTCAATTTTCACCTATGGAACACGTAACCCCCAGGGAATGAGTCTGCATCCAGAAACCGGCGCTGTTTGGGAAGGCGAACATGGACCTCAGGGCGGTGATGAAATCAATTTGCTGGAAGCGGGGAACAACAATGGATGGCCCGTAATATCATACGGCCTAAATTATGATGGAACCTCCTTTACGGATTTAACAGCCTTGGAGGGCATGGAACAACCCGTACACTACTGGACCCCTTCAATTGCTCCTTGTGGAATGACCTTTGTCTCCGGCAATTTTTATGGAAATTGGAGAAATGATTTGTTCGTCGGCTCCCTCAAATTCGAATACCTCCATCGTTTAAAGATGAATGGCAACGCTGTCGTTGGTCATGAAACACTATTGGAGGGTATTGGTAGGGTACGTGACGCACATATGGGTAGCGACGGTTATTTGTACATTGTAGTAGAGGGCCCAGGAAGACTTATACGTCTTGTACCTGAGCAATAGTGACCCACTTCATTTGAGGTTATATGCCATTTTGTAAGGGGGACCCAACACCTCGATTTTATCTGAAATCTTCTTCAAGAAAGTAATGAAATCGAGCTATGCGAGATTTACGAGCTTCGATTAAAAATAATAAAAGACAAGTGAGTAAATACCTTTTACACAACCCGAAGAACTTGTCCTACGCTTGTCGAAGGATAGGAAGGGAAGGGAATATTTGCTTGCCCTCCAACGGCGGGCAAACCAGTAGGCAGGTGTATGGAACAATATAATTTTTCCATTCCAAAGGTTCTTTCAATCCAGATTCAAAGACAAGGATAGGATTTTAATTTGGTTAATTGCGGTCAAATCCTCCATCTTCTATAATTCGTCCCTTTGACATCAGACTTAATCTAGCATCAAGACCTTGACAATATTGGCTTTCACCAGCACCCAGAAATGTATTTCCTGGCGCATTCCAGGGAGAATTGTCCCAACCAATTAAAAGGGTATTATAGTTTTCAGTAGAAAGCGTCATGCTATTGAACATGTTTTTGAAGGTCCTGACATTACGAACATCCCAGCCTCCAAGATCTTGGTCAAATCTTAATGCTACTTCAAACATGCTTTCCATCCTTTGCTATGATCATTTTCTATTCTCAGGAATTACCGTGCTGCCGTGAGGAACGTTGGTTACAGGGTAGGAGAGTGGCAAATGTGTCCGGTAGAATAGTAAATTTAGGTTGAGATGCGGGATTCAATTTAAAAACGAGTTGCAACAGGGTTTTTAAACAGTTCACCGGAATGCCCCTCCAGGAGTATACATCCCAAAATTCTTAAAAATGCGGATTCTGAGACCTGCTTACATTAAGTAAGACGTTATGTCGGCACCTTTTTACTAATTTACTTGAAATTCAATTGATTAGACACCTAAAATGGCGCAATAAAATGTATCGCAGCAAGAAAATGAGGTTACCAATTGTATTTCTGATACTTATGGTATTGGGCGGATGTCAGGAAGAACAAGAAAGCAATGAGCGTTTACCCATAATGGGAGATCTTGTTTTAGGAGACTATGCGGTTGGGTACAAGACCATCTTTACTTACGATGGAACAAGAAATGGTGTGCCATATTCCGATTGGGATGGGAATCTCACAAATAACCACAAGCCTGAACTGGGGCGTCAGTATCAGATTAATGTGTGGTATCCCGCAGAGCGTGGTTCAGGTGACCAAATCAACTATTCGCATTATGTTTACCTAAGAGGTCGACAAACCAATTTTGAAGTGTCAGAAGAGCAGAACGCATTTGCTAGGCAGACGTTTATTGAACAGACCCAGGGTCTTGGAAATATTACCATCGGCGTACTGGGCAGTACTAAGGAAGATTTCACAAGTGAGCATCTTGATCAGTTGCTTGAGTTGGAAGTATATGGTCGACTCAACGCGACTCCTGTAAAGGGAAAATTTCCAGTAGTTATCTACCCCAACGGTGGCAGTCCGGCATTTCAAAGTATCACCTGTGAGTATCTGGCTAGCCATGGTTATGTGGTGGCAGCCTTTACCCCAAAAGGTCGATTTTCTTCCGGAATGGAAATATCCACGATTGGGTTAGAAGTAGCAGTTGATGATTTTGAATTCGTGTTGGGAAAAGTGAGTGAACAACCCAATGTTGATATGGATAAAGTTGCTATTGTAGCTAATGCTATCTCATCTTCTGTTGGTGCTGCTGCCATCTCACGAAACAACAAGCTTAAAGCACTGATCAGCCTGGAGGGAGGACTTCCCAGCGCCTTTGAGCAAGGCCTTCTGAATGAATCGGTTTTTTACTTACCAGAGAACATTACAGCGCCAATCTTGATTGTGTATTCATCTCACCCGGCAATTGATCCGAAATACACCTTTCAACTTAAATACGCTGATAGGTACTATGCTCAATTTCCGAATATGTCGGAATTCGTAATGCTCAATTATGGCATGTTCGATGCTTTTGTTCCGAATATTCTGGGTGAGCATAAGGGGAACACCCAAAAAGGATTCGAAGAAGCTCATCAACTCATGTTGAGATTCTTGAACCAAAAAATCAAACATGAAACTGAAGAGTTCTTTGACGGGATCTTCTTGAACGCTCAGACTGAGATTGACAGTACTTTTGTTTTGGAAGGAATTCCAGCTCCACCAAGCATTGCACTCCTAAAAGATCGATTCATGAAAGACGGATTTGATGCGATCGAAAGTATTTATGAGGAGTTAAAAGAGAACGGGAATCTTCAACCGTATTCGATGTCGTTCTACAAAGATTATCGGAGTTGGCTTGCCTGGCAGAAGGATGAAGATTACACCTGCCGTCAGCGACTCTATCAACTTGCTTACGATAGCTATCCAGAATCGGCTCGGATAAATTATTACCTGGCCTATTATTCAATGCAGGTAGGTCAAAATGCCACGGCGATTAGACATTACAAAAATGCGCTTTCATTTGTTGAGAATGATCCAGACCTTACACCTAGCGAAAAAGAAAATTTGATCAACTATTCGAAGCGTGATCTAAAGGAAATAAACTAAACTTTTTAGGGAACTTCAAGGGGAATCAATTCCTTGAAAGTGAATGTTACATTCCTCATACTCTTGTTAAATTTCAGCCTGCTTTCTGTGGCTGGGAGTTTTTTGATTAGATAGTGGACCCAGAAATTGAACATAAAACGCATTTTTTTTATCCCTTTACGAGCAAGTGCTTAGAAATTTATCCCGAGGCTTCGGGAAAATTTTAAGTTTTTGTGACTTGCCGACGAAAAGCTGCTGAAAAATCTCATTAATTTTGATTGCACTTAAAGCGATAATCAAAGCTGCTGTTATTCTTGGTTTTCTCAAGCAATGAGGGTTCTATGAATTAAAGATTACTTCCATCCCTTGAAGACAGAAGACTCTTCTACAAAACATATGGGCGTGCCAAAAGGGTCTTTGGTGTAAAAAAGTCTTTCGCCCCAAGGCATTTTTTGAATTTCTCCACATTTAATATCATCAAAATCCTTAATTCTAGTTTGAACCTCTTTTAAATTCTTGGCAGAGAAATAGATAAATTGGTTATAATGAAATTTCCAATCATCCAAATCGTCCCCATCCAACTTCGGGTCATAAATGGCAATGATAATACCTTCTAGATGAAAATAACATCTGCCCTCTGATACTTGCATACCTTTTTTTCCAAAAAGCTTGGAATAGAAGCCCATTGCTTCATTTAAGTCTGGTACTGGAATAATGATTCTAAATAATCTCATCACACTATTGTTTGAAATTCTTTGGGGCAAAAATGTCTAATTTATATTCGAGTGGACTTCTATCCAATTTCCAAAAGGATCTTGGAGCAAGATAAAATCTTTCAACTTATATACTTTATGGCCCTTTTGCATAAAATAAGCTTCTGCTTGTTCCAGATCAATTACTGAAAACATTAAACGCATTTGGGGGAAATCGCCATATCCACTTGTATTATCATTTCTTCCTTTTTCATAGTGAATCATAAATGCAAAACTGCTGTCTACATTCTTCAAAGGTATTGCGGCTGGTAAATAGTTTCTTGACCATTCTTTAAAACCTAAGAAATCCCGATAAAACCCTAGAGCTTTATCCATATCAGAAATCGTAACCCCACAATTATACACTTTAAGCCCGGAAAACCTTCCGACATCAAAAACTTGAACTTCCATAAGACCCAAAACATTGCCCGAATTATCTTCAAAGGGAATGGCGATACCTACTCCATTTCTTTCAAGCAGCTTATCATAAATCTTTACATTCTTATCCCTTAAGCGGTCTATTTCAGGGAGCAACTTATCAACATACACCACCAGTCCTGTTCTCGAAGATTCAGGATAATCCGATTCATGGTGCACCTTCCCTTTTTCAAAAAAAATGGGAAATGCTTCGCCAGTTATAATTGGAAAACCCAGGGAATCCTTCATTTTGAAACCTAAAGATTTGGAGTAAAATTTTCGAGCAGCAGATGTATCTTCTACAAATATTTTAAGCCCAAAAAACCTAAAATCTACCTCTTGGGACATAAGCTGCATGCTCAAGAGCACTGTTACGATGAAGAAGACAGCTTTCATCTTCAATTGCTTATGAATGATATAATTTCTTCAGCTACTTCTTTGGAATTCTCCAAGCCAATTGCCAATCTTGAATCTTCCAAAGTTTTAAGAGTAATCATCTCATTGTCCTGAGCGTTATTCCACATGTCCCAAAAAAGCATTTTCATATTTCCCTTTTCTTTAAGATATTCTTCATCAAAGGCAGGTTGCAAAACCAAAACTTCTTTCTTAAAATCATCAAAGAATCTTGAAATGTCTGTGTTGAAATATTCACAAAGGAATTGGATCATGATGGCCATATCTGTCGATATGGTTGAGTTGTACATTATTTGCCCTAGTTCAATGTTCTTTGAATAATCTTCTGGTTGGAACATGCCCGCATTCCAGCTTTCTTTAGCCACGGTTTTATAAAACCTTGGGGCCATGTAGTAATCAATGCTGCCCTTACGTTCTTCAAAACTTACTGGTTTTCCTGGGTTTTTATGCGAATCCCATGTTGCATAAGGCTGCCCCGCTAGAATTACGCAATTGTCTATCAATTCCGGATGCTGTAACGAAAAGTTCAACGCCAAATATGTGGAGACAATCATATGGCCAATAACGGTTACATTCTCTAAACGTTCCCTTTTTATAACATCCTCAATAGATTTATCAACGGCTTTTAGCCACACAAGATTTGAGTAGCTTCCACCAGGCAGTTTGTACCCATTTAAATCGGAGACCCCTGGCAACGAAATAACATAGCACTTAAAACGGCGTTTTAGCCGTCTAACTAATGGTTCAAAAAACTCAGGGGGTATACCAGCATCAGTAATAAAAATCAAACTGGAAGTTCCTCGCCCTTTTTTAAGTAAGGAAACACTCCCAATTTCTGAATGGGAATAATCCGCTGGGTATTGAAGATTGTTTGTTGTTTTTTGAGCCCCTGATCGTAAGGCCAAAAAGGCCAATATCACAAAGGCATACACCTTGAAATTTATCAATTTCTGTTTTTTATTGCTTGTTCGGCAATTTAGGCATCTGAAGAACTTTCAGATTGTACAAAAGCGAAATATTCCAATTATGGACTTTGCAAATAACCTATTGACGTCTTGCCAACGTCAGGGCATATTTTTGCTCTATTGAGAAATCAAAAGCTTACCGTTTTAATATGTTGGTTGCTGAATGTACTTATCGAATACAACCATTTCCAAAAATTTAAGCACTAATCAATAGTACAACACCAAACATTAAACAAGTGCTTGGCTAAAAATATCCTTTGTTTGCAATTCAATTTAAATTATTACCTATCCGATAGGTCAACGGAAATTGTTGACTCCATTTGGATAGGTGACAACAGTACGGACAGTATTGGGAGGGTTGACATTCCTACTTATCCCCTAGGCTATCCCTTTATATATATAGCAGCAAAGAATTCTTATGGTACCGGTTTCAAAGGAAACGATAGTTCCTTTCAACCGATTTTGGCCGCTCAAATAGATCGTCCCAAAACCTTTTCCTTTACTTTGAATAGTGGAGGCATACTCATTCGCCTAAAGCCATGGACACTTTACAACCTTACGGGAAAGTCGGCAACGTGCTTAACCAATGGTTGCTGGGGATTGTCCATTATCAATGGATATTTGTCCAATTCGTTGTGGAAGGTATTGAACCAATCACAATCATTAGAGTATAAGGTATGGGAAACAGAAAAAATCTTGCTTCATTCCCTAAAAGACCACACCATTGAACCTCGACTAGTCAATGCAATTGCTTACGTTAAGGCGAAATTCGGCATTGTGAAAATCGAAGAATTGGCTGCCCATGTTTGTCTAAGTACTCGAAGGTTGCAACAACTTTTTGCACAACACATTGGCCTATCCCCAAAAAAAATTGCTTCCATATATAGACTTCACAAAATTATTCATGATATGTTTTTAAATGAATCTCCCTATTGCAGTCACCAATATCATTTTGACCAGGCCCATTTTATCAACGACTTCAAAAAATTGACCGGAATGTCATTTGGCAATTTTAAAAAATCGATGCATACCACCCAAAGCATTAAAACCATTTCAAAATTGAACTTATATTGATAATAGCTTAATTCTGCTTTTCAAACTTTTGGATTCAAAAAGAACATGAGTGCTGTATCAATTAATTGACAAAATAAATACCTGGATTCAATTTTTTAAATTCAACCAACCTTTTGTAACGAAATAGCTACTAATGAGTAAACCGGACTTGTGGATGATTGGACACTTGTGCAAGACTTTTTGAATAACCGAAGCGAAAGGGCTTTTATGAGACTGTATCGGGCAAAGACACCTCATCTTTACCGAATGGCCCTACGACTGACCCAAGATGAATATCAGTCTGAGGAATTAGTACAGGAAATGTGGATAGTCGCCACAAGAAAACTCCCCACTTTTCAATGGAAATCCGAGTTGAAAACATGGCTGATTGGCATTCTCATCAATCTATATCGATCTATGAGAAGGGAAGCGGAAAAAAAAATCATAGCAAAAGCTGAGCAGCTTTCGGAATTGGAAACCGCTTCCCAGTCGTGGAATGAGTCTGATTCCGATTTAGAAAAAGCAATTGCACTGCTTCCCCCTGGTTATCGACAAGCGATTATACTGCATGATATTGAGGGTTATAAGCATAGAGAAATTGCAGAGATTCTAGATATATCTGAAGGTACTAGCAAAAGTCAACTCTTTTACGCCCGAAAAGCAATTCGGGAATATCTAAATGATGGTAAAAAAAAACAAAATGGCAATGCGTGAAGATAAACTTTCAAAAAAGGAAAAAAAACGCTTCGATCAGCTCCCTAGGGAAAAGGAACCTCCTAAAAAAATGGAAAAATTCCTCTTGCATAGGCTGGATGAAGAAGGTCTCCTGACCAGGAAAAGCAAAAAACAGGTTTATGTAAAGTGGGCGATATCGGTTGCTGCATCCCTGCTTCTTTTTGTGTCTGGGATTTTTTACGAACGGTTAAATTCATCTGACATTGTTCTGATTGAACCTTCAAAAGGCTATATGCTCCTACTACATGAAGACAACAGTTTTGTGCCTGCAGAACCTAAGGAAATGTTTTACGAATACAAAAATTGGATGGAATCCACTTTTGAAAGGGGTGTGAAAATCACTGGTCAGGAACTAAAAGATGAGGCTGTTTTGGTAAATCAAGATGGTCAATCGGAGGTTAAAAATCATGAGCGCACAACTGGATATTTTATTCTGGAAGCAAAGACCCTAGGGGAAGCAATTAAAGTGGCCCAGGAAAATCCACATATCAAATACGGTGGTACAATTGAGGTAAAACAATACATGGTAAGATAATTCATTAAAAATGAAAAAAGCACTTTACATATTGGCATTGCTTATAGGCTGCAGCTTAATTATGGCAGCCACTCATAAATCAGAAAGAAAACAACTTGCCTATGCCTGGCTTGAAGGTAGTTGGGTTGGTGACGGATTCGGTGGCATATCCGAGGAAGTATGGTCGGCACCTTCTAAGGATGGTAAGATGATGGGCATGTATAGACATCATAATATAGGCGGCAAATTGAATTTTTATGAATTCATAGTGCTTGATGAAGCAGGAATGTGCTTAAAACACTTTTCACCAAATCTTAAAGGATGGGAAGAAAAAGACAAGCATGTAACCTTCAAGATGGTAAACCTCGAAGAAAATGCTATTGAAATGGAAGGTATGGTTTACAAGCTAATCGCGCCTAACAAGATGGAAATCCATCTTCAAACGAGGAAAGGAGGGAAAGATGGGAAACAGGTATTTCAAATGACCCGAAAGTAAAGTATTCGGTATTGTTCAATAGGGTCTATTCCAAATTTGATATTTCGCTTTTTTACAAGCCTGATTTCTCATATAAAGCGATATTGGAATCTTATGATAAAAGGTTTTTACCTACTATTGGTAGCAGGAGCTACTGCAAGCTGTTGTCCGAATGAAAACCCAATAGATGCATGCTTTTCCCTGGAAACTTTTGAAGCGCAGAATTGGTCAGGAGGTAACCAAACGGATGCTGAAAGCGTAAATAACTCCAACTATTTAATTGTATTGAATCTGACGACAACAAATGGTAAAGAGATAGAGTACTTCAATGAGCGACGAGGTTTTTTGTGGCCTCCAGATTGTTCCGAACCATTTCTAAACGTAGACTTAGCGCCAAAGGTCATTGACCTTCAAATCTTCACTGAAAATGATTTGATTAACGGATTTCCAGTAGGTTCAGACGTCACCACTTTATTTAGTTCCCTATATATCGATAAAAATCCGTTACTGGATGAACCTGAGGTTTTTCAATTTAATCCTGATAGGGTTGAGGACCTAAACACGCTATTGGTAGAAAATACTACCGTCGAACAAATTGCCAATTCAGAGCCTTTTAGATATTACGGGCTAAAACCTACCTTTCAGGTAAATGAGCCATCCCCGTTGAATTTAGAATTGTTTTGACATTCGAAAACAATCTTGAAATGAGTTCAATAACGAAGGGAATTATTTTGACACCATAAAATGAAGATATATGAAAGAAAACCAAGATTTTGATTTAGTATTCAAAGATAACTCGGAAGCGAAAAAAATAGCTGAGAATATAAGAAAGTTAATTGCAGCTACTTTTCAAAACATTGAGGAAAAGGTGTATGGTGGTGCCAAGGTCAAGTTAGCCCTTTATTCAGAAGTTGATACGAAACTTACACTTTGTGGGCTCCAAGAGGGAAAAGAGGATTCGTGCATGCTCTATGTTCATCATGTTCCTGTACTAGATCATCCCAGACTGGAATATTCGGGAAAGGGCAAACACGCTAAGACAATTAGGTTTACTTCGGTTCATGAAGTAGTAGATGAAGATATCGTATGGCTCTTTAACAAAGTAAAAGAAGCTTTGAATTGAATGCCTGGTTAAACTGTTTTGATGTTGATTTTTATATGCTACTCTAACTCCAAAGGTGGCGGATTTCGCATTTTTACAAGTATTGTAGGAAACATGAAAATAAATTTAAAAAAGTCATGTTATGAAAATCTACTTGGCGACTCTATGGACATTCTTCTTTTTTAGTGTCTTATTCAAATGATAATGATGAGAAACAATGTACGGCAGACTCTTGCGGAATTGTTGATGTAAATGGTAATTAAAATGTACAATTCCTTAAAACCACATTTTATCATAATTAACTGAAATTCAATGTACTGAATCAAATTCAGTGATAATTTAAAGTGTACAAAATTCTTAGATAACTAACACATTAATTTTACAGTACCCATCAATGTTTGGGAATAACTTCTTTAGCTGAAAAAAAGAGCTCAAGTTGTTAATCAAAATTCTATTTAGGTCAAAAATGACTATTTTATACAATCGGGCAAATAAGCGTAACGATATGTTTGGGGAACCAAAAATTTTTATGTCCAAAAACAACCAGCACGTTTATAGTGAGGTCTACCCATCAGATGAACTAGACGATTACGTATCACTTTACTTCAAAGCCAATAACCTTTCAGATAAGCCACAGCCCATGACCATTTGCCCCGATGGTTATTTCAAGCTCATCATACAGCTGTTGGATGGAAAGATGGTTGCATATTTCCTTACAGGAATCTGGGCAAATGAAATCGATATTGTAATTCCTCCCAGGGTCACAACCTACGGTATTAAGTTCAAGATAATAGCGGCCGAGATGATATTCAAACAAGAGATCAGTTCAATTCTAAACAGTGTCGAGCAAAAGAAAACGGATTATTTTGGAATGGATAAAGTCAACTTTGGAGATTTCGAGGAGGTCGTTAACCAATTGGAAGAAATCTTGATGAACAAACTTCCTCTAAAAGAACAGATAAGGGCCAATAGAATACGTTTGAGTCAATTCCTTTATAGCAATTACGAAGACGTGCAGGCAAGAGAAGTAGCACAACAAATCCATTGGTCGCAAAGGGAGATTAACAGATACCTGAACAAGTATATAGGAATTTCCCTCAAAAAATACCTGAACATCCAAAAGTGCTACCGTGCCTATTTCAGGATTACCGAAGGCGACTTTTTTCCAGAAAAAGGCTTCTTTGACCAGGCCCATTTTATACGTGAGGTCAAGAAACATACGGGCCAGACGCCCACCACACTCTACAAGGGAAAAAATGACCAATTTATACAATTGAGGAATATCAAGAAGCTCTAGGTTTGCGAAAACCTTGACCCATGCGACGACTTAAGCAGGAAATCTATTTTCCTATAATTGTTGGCATCCATTTTATTTTTTGGGCCATTGACCTTTACTTCTATCAAGGATCTTTTAAAGAGGTGTCATCCGATACCATGTTTTTCGGCCAGCTCACCGATGTTACTTGGAAAAACCCCCACCGTATCCTTGGGGAAATTTTTTCATCTTGGGTAGTGACCGTTTTTGCATTCAATTTCCTGATGGCTACCCGTGCCCGATGGGTGGAGAACCTTTTCGGGGGTCTTGACAAGATGTACCTTATCCATAGGAGGTCGGGAGTGATTGCCGTATTCCTTTTGTTGGCACATTTTTTCGTCGTTCCAAGGGATTTGGTGGAGTTCAATCCAGGTAAGCCCTTGGGCTTTTACGCTTTCGCCCTTATCATCATAGGGGTGGTTCTCTCTGCTGCCCCAATATTCAAAAAAAAGATACCCTATCACAAATGGGTAAACTTCCACAAATTAATGGGGGTGTTCTATGTGATGGGCGTGGTGCACGGCATCATGGTGTCCAGTCTTATCAAGGAGCTTCCCATTACCAGGGTGTATGTTTTTGGTATGGCCTTTATCGGTATTGGCGCATGGTTCTATCGTGCTTTTCTATTTGGGCTCTTTAACAAGAAATTGGATTATTCGGTGAACACGGTTAAAGACCTGGGCAATGGTATTGCTGAAATAACCTTACTCCCTAAAGGGGATCCACTTGGTTTCAAGGCAGGGCAATTCGCTTTTTTCACCTTTCCGGGTATCGGGAAACGTGAACAGCACCCCTTTACCATCAGCAGCCATCCCCACGACAAGGAACACCTGCAAATAACAATAAAGGGGCTGGGTGACTATACCAATGGATTGACCAATAAGCTTAGTAAAGGGGATCAGGCCAAGGTAGAGGGCCCATATGGAAAATTCACTACCTCACATTCCAAAGAAAGAGAACAGATATGGGTAGCTGGAGGGATAGGTATCACACCATTTCTTGCGCTCATAAAGGATTATTACACCAATAAAATTACCCTTTTCTGGTGTGTTGCCAACGAGGACGAGGCGCCATACAAAAAGCGTTTGGAAGAACTGGCGACCTCCAACCCAATGTTCGATTTCATACTATGGCCATCCGACAAGAGGGGACATATCGATTTGGACGACATGAGCATCCGAAACCCCGAAAAAAAGTCCTATTTCATTTGTGGACCGGAACCCTTAAAAAGAAACCTGTTCAAACAGCTCAAACTTGAAGGTGTAGCGGAAAAGAATATCCACGATGAAGAATTTGCATTCAGATAACAACTTAACAATATGGAACGAAAAGAATTCAACCCAATCATCGAGGCCGTAGTTTCCATACGGCAGTATGCTTTGTCGGTCTCCGACAACTGGTCATCCATGAAAGCCCTTGCAGCGCTCCTAAAAGAGGATATGGACAAGGCAACCGGAATGGTCAATATGTACGGTTCCGATGCCACAAAACAACAATGGGCCAGCGAACACATAGATTACAATGCCTCAAGATCCCATTTGGAGGAGATCATGCAGTTCGTGATTTCCAGGATAAAGGAAAAGTCCACTGAGGGTCTTACGGCCAGATGGAACGATTATCCCGGGCATGTTTCCAAAATGGAGGCCTCCTATCAAAAGATGAAGCGTATAGGGAAATCAAGCCTCCCTGAAAACAAAAGAAGGGAGTGGGACGAGCTATGGAAAAGAATCATGGATTCACACAAGTCCATCGTTCGAGAGGCTAAAGCCATAGGCATTCAATTGGGCCTTATGGAAAAATGTACCCCTGACGAAATTGACGAGCTGAGCGATACGATACTCAAGAACTTACCCTTAAGCTATTCGACCAATGATACGCTTAAATACACCGAAGAGTACATGGTTGCCTATGCGCAATTGAAAAAGGAGGCTTCACAAAAAAAGAACCTTTGGGACAGGTTCCTTGATGTTTTGGCTGGCGGTAGGCAACAGACGCCCGCCCAACGGGTGATGATGCAACGATGGGTCGATGGGGAAAAGGGGGATGCCCATTAATTAGAACACTAACCACAAAATACGATGATGAATAAATTGATCTACCTTACCCTGAGTGGCATCGCCATGCTCGCTGCAGGCATAACTTTGTTACTATCAACCGCTATTGGGGTGGGAACCTCGAAGATACTGGTGCCGCTTTTCCTTTTCGTTTCCGGAATACTGGCATTTCTCTTTTCCCAGGCGAACGGACAACATAAGGTCGCAAAAACGTTCCACCTTTTACAGGGCATGGGATTGATGACCTTTGCCGTATTGATAGCAATTTGGCCCAACACTTTGGATATGTTCCTGAAGCTGACCACCTATTTCATTATGGTCTATGGCCTTTTTGAGATCATGTTCGCCTTTTCCGTACTGCGCAGCAGCTTTAAAGTGGACAGGTCCATTTTGATGACAAGGCTCCTGGTCGGGGCAATCAATCTTATTGGATCATTCGTACTCTTTATGTCGCTCATGAAAAGCACAGCTTCCGGCCTTACCGTCGCCGGTTTTCTAATAGTCCTTGGCGGTCTGGGCTTTATCATTTTTGCCAACCGAATCAAGAAAATCGATTAGCTATACTAAACATTCACTATGAAAAAAATCATCACACTATCATTGATGGCCC
>JANQHL010000268.1 GCA_028277085.1 Flavobacteriaceae bacterium | reverse complement strand
CGATATCCGAAACCTGATTGACCAGGTGCGCATTCCACCTCAGGTTGGACGATTTAAGGTGTACATCATTGATGAGGTGCATATGCTTTCGCAATCTGCCTTCAATGCCTTTTTAAAAACCCTGGAAGAACCTCCAAAACATGCTATCTTCATCCTGGCCACAACGGAGAAACACAAGATTATCCCAACCATTCTTTCCAGATGTCAAATTTTTGATTTTAAAAGGATTACTGTAAAAGATGCAGCGGAATACCTAAAATATATTGCAAAGGAACAAGGTGTGGAGGCGGAAGATGACGCCTTACATATCATTGCTCAAAAAGCAGACGGCGCCATGCGGGATGCGCTTTCCATTTTTGATCGTGTGGTGAGTTTCTCCGGGAAAAATCTGACAAGAAAGGCGGTGACCCAAAATCTGAATGTTCTGGATTACGATACTTTTTTTGAAGTCACAGACCTGATTTTGGAGAACAATATTCCCAAATTGTTGTTGCGCTTCAATGATGTCCTCTCCCAGGGCTTTGAAGGACATCATTTTATTTCCGGGCTAGCTTCTCATTTCCGGGATTTAATGGTATGCCAAGAACCGGAAACCCATGTTTTACTGGAAGTTGGAGAAGGTGCAAAAGAAAAGTACGCTGTTCAATCTAAAAAGACATCCAAGACGTTTCTGTTGAATGCTTTAGAAATTGCAAACACTTGCGATCTCAACTACAAAGCCAGTAAAAATCAAAGATTGTTAGTTGAGCTTTCTTTGATGAAATTGGCGTCGATCACCTTCGCAGAAGAAAAAAAAAAGCGTGATCCTATAATTCCAGCTACCTACTTTAAAAGTAGGGCATTTGAAAAGGTTCCCGACTACTCTATCCAGGAGGAAGTTCCTCTAGAAGAAGCACTTCTTAAGGAGTCGACTGAACCCTACAAAGAAAGTGATTCACAAGCGCATCAGCATAACCCCCTTCCCGAATTAAAAAATCAACACCGAAGGGTTTCGGGTCTCTCGCTTTCCAGTCTAAAAGCCAAAAAAGAACATCAGGCTGTAAAACAGTCCAATACTTCCAAAAAAGATCTTCCCCGGGATTCGTTTACGGAAGAAGAAATGCAATTTCATTGGGAGGAATTGGTAAAAAAAATAGACGCAAAAGGGAAAAAAATATTGGCCAGTAATCTACATAGTGATGTTCCTCGATTAAAGGATTCCGAGACGATTTGGATCGAGCTGCCTAATAGCACCATGAAAAAAGAAGTGGAGCGTGAACAGGGGATGGTACTCGAATATCTCAGGGAAAAACTCAACAATTACTACATTATTCTTCAGATTTCGGTAAACGAGGAAAACATGAAGAAGTATGCCTTTACCCCAGAGGAAAAATACCAAAAACTGAAAGAAAAAAACCCTGCTATTGATTTGCTACGGCAAACATTTGACCTGGATTTTTAGCTTACCATTTTGGCCGTCGCTTGATAACTAAGGCATAAAAGAGCATGATGACAGAAGAGAAAATCATCCCCAAGGCTTCCCTTCCCTTTTCAATATTAACGATATTACCTTCCCCAATAGTGACCCCTTCAAATTTTGTAGGCCAATTGTAAATACCAAATCCCAAATAAAAACCAAAAAGTAGTAGGGCCCAGGTAAATTTTAGCTTTCCCAGGGCAAATAAAATGGAAGCTAGGGCAGCCACGCCATAAAGCACAAACCATCTTAGAGCATCAGGGTCATTGTATTGCACTGCCGCGGCCCATACAAAAAGGGCTGCCAGGACGAAACCTACTATTTTTAGAAAGTTATTCACTGGTTGGAAGGTTTTATTGTCGCTTTTAAAATACGAAATACTTCTGTTGCTGTCATAGTATCATCCAATTTATTGGCATTGATAGCATCATGAATTATTACCGGTTAATCTTACTTATCAGTGGTCACCACGCCATACAGTCCTTTAACTAATTCGGCTTTTAGAGGAATTATACCGGTTACTGTGTTAAAATCCATTTTCTTCTTAAACAATTTCCACAGCACTTTTGGTACCACAAAGGGATCTGAAGGGTCCGTAAACATCTTCACAGGATCATAACCTGGTTTTTTATAGATAGCCACCATTCTCGCATAATCCGTTTGGAATACTTGTATCTTTGTCTTTGTTCAAAAAACACATTATCATGTTAGGATTGAAACTGCCAACAGATCCTAGGTGGGTCAATATCGTTGAGAAAAACATTGAGGAAATTCTTACCGACCATGCGTATTGTGAGCAAAAAGCAGCGAGCACAGCAATTTCCCTTATCATAGGTTTTCCGGAAAAATCGGAACTGGTAAAAGAGATGACAGCGCTAGCACGTGAAGAAATGGGACATTTCAACATGGTCCATGAAAAAATATTGGAGCGAGGTTGGGTATTAGGCCGGGAACGAAAAGATGAGTATGTCCTTCAATTGATGCAATTCTTTCCAAAGGGAGGAAGCAGAGAAACACATTTAGTCCATAAATTGCTTTATGCCGCGTTGATTGAGGCCCGAAGTTGCGAGCGGTTCCGATTGCTCTCAGAACATATTGCGGATAAGGAACTGGCAGAATTCTACCGAAAGTTGATGGTCAGTGAAGCCAATCACTATACCATGTTTCTGAAGTTTGCCCGAAAATAAGGCATTACAGATGAAGTAAATAATAAATGGCAGGCACTATTAACCTACGAAGCAGAAATCATGAAAAATCTGGGCAAAAAGGAAACCATGCACGGATAGGTTATTGGTTCTCCTTATCCAGGTAATAGTCATACATGGCAAATTGTGACCGCACTTTGTTACCCTTGGTTTTCCGGTACGTATTGTCCTGTTCTTTCGAAAACACCCTTGCCTTTACATTATCCTTCCAGGAGATCTCAAACGTATCAATAAGCTCCTGCTTCACATCTTCATCATAAATAGGGCAACCTACTTCTACCCGGTAGTCTAGGTTACGAGTCATCCAGTCTGCCGAAGAAATATACACTTTGGGTTCCCCTTCATTTCCAAAGATGAATAACCGGGGGTGTTCCAAAAACTTGTCAACCACACTAATGGCCTCGATGTT
>JANQHL010000199.1 GCA_028277085.1 Flavobacteriaceae bacterium | reverse complement strand
GTGCGGCCCATTCTCAACACTTGGCACCCAGAAACCGCGAAAATTACCTATTGGTTTCCAAGTTTGTTCAGTGTGCTACTTTTTGTAGCAGTAGCTTTGGCTGTGGTAGGTTGGTGGATACCGCTTATTTGTTTTGCAGTGTATTTCACGGTTATCTTTTTTGAGGTGCTCTGGAAAAACAGAAATGCCATTATTGCTGGCTTTGCGCTATTTGCTGTGGTGATCCAGTTTTTTAATTATGGGTATGGTTTTCTTAAGTCCACACTCTTGATTACTTTTAGTAAGCGACAGCCGGAGGTCCTGTTCCCCCAATTATTTTTTAAAAAAAGTGAGCGCAATTAAGACACTATTAAAGGAAGTAAACCAAGGGAAGGTAAAGATATTCCTGCTGTTTTTAATTTGTTCTTTTCTGGCTTGGGCGGTGAGTAAATTCTCGGAAACCTACGAATCCCGGACGAGTTTTGATTTGGAATTTTACAATTTTCCGGATACTTTATTGCTCAATCCGGGTGCTAATACGTCTGTTTCAGCAAAAGTACGTGCAAGTGGGTTTCAGTTTTTAGGTTATACACTAAGTCGTAAAACGCTAAAGGTGAATGTGGAAAATGTCTTACAAGATGATCAAGGATACTTCCTAACCGCAAACACCTTAAAAAATGCTATCGAGCCCCAATTGCCCAACAGGGTTTCCCTGCTTGAACTGGTAGAGCCCATTTATTTTGTTGACCTTTATGAGGTAGGGCGTAAAAAAGTACCGGTGACGCCAAATGTTATAGTTAACACGGTCCAAAATTATATGTTGAAGGATAAATTATCGATACAACCGGAAAGTATAGCAATAAAAGGCTCAAAAGAGAATATTGAAAAGATACGATACGTGACTACAGCGTATTTACAATTGGATGGAGTTTCCAAGGATTTTACCAGAAAGGTGTCTCTTGAGGCATTGGATTCGCTGAATAATGTAGTTATGGAACGCAGTGAGGTGCGTGTTTCGGGTGAAGTAGTTCGATTTTCTGAAAAGGAATACCTTGTTACAGTTAGTCCTTCAAATGTTCCTCCCGGATACCGCTTACGACTTTTCCCCAATCAGGTAAAGTTGGTCTGCAAGGCGGGGATTGAACGGCTTAAGGTGTTAAACCCATCGGACTTTAATATAATGGTGGATTATACTGCTTCAGAAAACTCAGGAAACAAGCGGCTTTATTTAGAAGTGGGCGACCTTCCTGAAGAGGTATTCTCGGTACGATTATTGCGTGAGGAAGTTGAATTTGTTCTTGAAAAACTATGATTGTTGGCCTAACAGGAGGTATCGGTAGTGGCAAAAGTACCGTGGCTGACTTATTTCGTGGTCATGGAGTCCCGGTATATGATTCGGATATTGAGGCCAAAAAGATCATGGAAGATTCTGATGCTGTAAGGAAGGCAATAACTGCTCAGTTCGGTAGTGAAGCCTATACGGGTAAGAAACTGAATAGGAATGTAATTGCCCAGGAGGTTTTTAATAACAGAAACCGCCTTAACCAGTTGAATGCTATTGTTCACCCTGCGGTTCGCGAACATTTTAAGGAATGGATCCAACTGCAGGAGTTTCCTTATGTTATTCAAGAAACCGCCTTGGTTTTTGAAAATGAGATGCAAGGAAATTATGATGTTGTGGTTTTGATTACTGCCCCTAAAGATGTTAGGACACTTAGGGTGGTGGAGCGGGATGGAGTTACCAGGGAGCAGGTGTTGGCGCGTATGGCGAATCAGCTACCGGATAGCAAAAAAGAGGAGTTGGCAGATTTTGTCATTCAAAATCTAAACTTAAACACTACTGCTACTAAAGTGGCGCAAATCCACGATCAATTGCTTAGGCAAGCCCAACAAAACTAACATTTTAACATTTTTGTTAAGGATTGGTTAAACGGCAAAGTCACTGAATGTTAAATTTCTAATTTTACATAAATGAACAAGAGACGTTTCGTTCTTCTGGTCATTTTGATGAGCCTCTCGCTTGTAGGTATTATTTCTGTTCAGGTATATTGGATACGGAAATCGGTAGAGGACAAGGAGGAGCAATTTTCAAATACGGTAGAAAGTGTTTTAGACAATGTTGCCGATCGGGTCGAGAGTCGTGAACAAAAAGACTATATGGATCGGCTCGCTGAACTTGTGGACAGTGTTGAACGACCTCAGTCTGCGCATTTAAAAAACATTTTATATGTAGACCGGGATTTGAATTCTGATGAGATCAAGTTTTATTCCCACGGTATTTTGGAAGAAAGCTATGATATATCATCTATGTTCTTTGACAATGTATTTGATGATTCAACTACAATTCGCAACTTTACCAGTAAACGTACTACGGCAATCTATAAAGAAGATCTTGGGCTAGATGGTAAACGATATGCCTTAACACCTATCCAAAAAGTAGAAAAAATTGGCGGCCTGTCTTCAATTGAAAAGGCGGCTTACGAAGATGTTTTCATGACAGCTGCGAAATCGGTGCCAATTCATAAAAGAGTATCTCGCCAGGAATTGGAATTACTGTTGAACCGGGAGTTGGAAAATAAAGGAATTGATATTGACTACGAGTATGGGGTTTATAGTAGGGGGTACCCGACAAAAGTAAAATCCAAAAAGTTCAAGTTTCATAAAGGAACCATTTATAAAACGCCCATTTTTCGCGATAGTGAAGGACAAACGAACTTCTCGTTGTTGCTGACTTTTCCCCAAAAAAAGAAGTTCGTTTTAGGGAGTATCATGACCATGGCCATCCTGTCTTTGCTCTTTACCCTGGTTATTGTGGTAGCCTATTCCAGTGCTATTTACCAGCTTATACAGCAAAAGCAGATTTCTGAGATTAAATCGGATTTCATTAACAATATGACGCATGAGTTTAAAACGCCCATTGCAACGATAAATCTGGCCGTAGAAGCAATTAAAAATCCAAAATCTCTCGGAGATCAGGAAAAGGTGCAGCGCTATTTGGGAATGATACGAGATGAAAATAAACGTATGCATGCCCAGGTAGAGAATGTGCTTCGAATTTCCAAACTAGAGAAGAATCAGTTGGACATCAGTAAGGATAGGGTAGATGTGCACGACATCATAACCGACGCTATTGCCCACATAGCGTTGATTGTTCAAGATAGGGGAGGATACGTAAATTCACACCTGGATGCTGAACAGTCGGAGGTTTTGGCAAATGATATGCACTTTACCAATGTTGTTGTAAACATGCTGGACAATGCTGTGAAATACTCTCCGGAATCTCCAAAAATAGATGTATTTACGGAGATGGTTAAAAACCACATCCTCATCAGAATTCAAGACCAGGGAGCTGGAATGAGTAAAGCAGTCCAAAAAAGAATTTTTGAAAAATTTTACCGGGAACATACCGGGAACATACATAATGTAAAGGGGCACGGCTTAGGGTTGGCCTATGTAAAAAAGATAATAGATGACCATCAGGGAGAGGTTTACGTAGAAAGTGAAAAAGGAAAAGGAAGTACTTTCTACATAAAACTACCCTTAATATAATACGTATGGAAACAGAGAATAAAAAAATATTGTTAGTAGAGGATGATCCCAATTTTGGAATTGTGCTGAAGGATTATCTCCAAATGAATGACTTTGACGTGGTGTTGGCCAAAAATGGTATGGAAGGATTTGAAAAGTTCAAAAAGGACAATTTTGACGTTTGTATTTTGGACGTAATGATGCCGTATAAAGATGGGTTTACCCTGGCAAAAGAAATACGGGAGAAAAACGAGAATGTGCCGATTATCTTCCTGACAGCAAAAACTATGAAAGAGGATGTCCTAAAAGGATACAAAGCCGGTGCTGATGATTATCTGAATAAACCATTTGATTCTGAAGTATTGTTGATGAAGTTAAAAGCAATACTTCAACGAAAAGTATCTAACTCTCTGGCAGATAGCAAACAGTTCGAATTTCAAATAGGGAACTTCCATTTGAATTCCAAACTGAGATTTTTAAAGTATAAGGATGAGGAACCGATTAAACTTTCCCCAAAGGAAAATGAATTGTTACGACTCCTGGCGTTGCATGAAAATGACTTGATGCCAAGAGAATTAGCATTGACCAAAATATGGAGGGACGATAATTATTTCACCTCAAGAAGTATGGATGTCTATATTGCCAAATTGCGTAAGTATCTAAAACGCGATGATCTGGTAGAAATACTGAACATTCATGGTGAAGGTTTCCGATTGGTGGTTAAAACTGAAGGCGAAACTATATAAATTACCCCTTAGTAAGAATGTTAAAAAGCCGCTTTTTATCATAAAGCGGTTTTTTTATGCGAAAAAGTAAAGCAAGCTAACATTTAGCCTCCCCGGTGACCTAAGAATAATGGTCAATATGGTCCGCGATCTGAAAAGTATCCTTTTCGAATTTTTGACCTTGGAATTAGAAATAATGGTAACACAATACCTGTAAGTACAGCTATTAAAGACGTATTTTCATAGCTAGGATAGGCGTATTATTTGTGCTACGATCTCATCCGGTGTATGTGAAATGGAAACTTTGATCGCATTTTTAGGAGGTTCCAAAGTTTCCAATTGGGAAGTTAAGAGTTCAGCTGGCATGAAATGTCCCTTCCTTGCCTGAAGCCGTTGTTTTAGCTGTTCAAAGCTGCCTTCTAATAGAATGAACCTAAGCGATTTTTTTAATCCGCTACTTAAAAGGTCCCGGTATTTTTCTTTTAGTGCGGAGCAGGCGAGAACGGCACCCATTTTTTGATGTTCCAGCAGTACCCCGTTTAAGTTCAACAGCCATTGATGACGATCATTGTCATTCAATGGCATTCCCGAAGCCATCTTTGCTATATTCTCTTTTGGATGAAAATCATCCGCATCAATAAAGGGTAGGGCAAGTGTATCTGCCAATAGCTTTCCTACAGTGGTCTTTCCCACCCCTGAGACTCCCATTATTACAAACAGCTCGTCTTTCTTCATGCGGTAGTTCGTTTTAATAAGTCCTCCGCCTTTTCAATCAATACATTCGGGGAGAGGTCATGTGGCAACCAAAAGATCTCCTCATTCTTTCTGTACCACGTAAGCTGTCTTTTGGCAAATCTTCGGGTATTCTTTTTTATTTCAGCTACAGCTTCAGGCAAACTCATTTTACCATCAAAATAGGTGAACAGTTCTCTGTAGCCTACGGTTTGTAAGGCATTTTGATCGCGGTAGGGATAAAGTCTTCTTGCTTCTTCTACAAGACCCATTTTCACCATTGCCTCCACCCGTTGATTAATTCGATCATAAACCATTTTTCGATCGGCAGAGATGCCTAATATAACTGTTTTGAATGGGCGTTTTACAGCCTGCTTCCCCAGAAATGAAGAGTATGGTTTTCCAGTAGCAATACATACCTCCAAAGCACGTATTAACCTACGCGGATTATGTGTATCCACCTTTTGGTAGTATAGCGGGTCCAACTGCGCCAGTTGTTGTTGCAGGGCATCAATCCCTTTCTCTTGAAATAGTGTATTCAAGTCATCCCTGATCTGGGTCGGGACCTTTGGGAATTGGTCTAAGCTGTACAACACTGCATCCATATAAAGCCCACTTCCTCCAACCAAAATGACTACTTCTTTTTCCAGAAAAAGCCCTTCTAAGATTTGCAAGCATTCCTGTTCGAATTCTGCGACAGAATAATGATCGAAAATGCTCAAGTGTTGTATACAATGATGCTTCACTTCTTGCAGTTCTTCCTTGGTTGGGACAGCCGTCCCAATGGTCATTTCCTTATAAAACTGCCGGGAGTCTGCTGAAATGATTTCAGTCTTAAAATGATTGGCTAAGGTAATGGCAAACCGGGTTTTGCCAATCGCTGTGGGACCTAATACAGCAAGGATCACCTTCGCCATTATTCTGCAGTATCCAGTTCATATCCGCATACACGGCAAAACTTTGCATCATTGCGTAAGATGTCAGTAGCACAATTGGGGCAACAACGTCCCTTATCATCACTTATCCGTTCTTTGGCAGAAGCATACTCTGCAGAAACAATACCTGTAGGCACCGCAATAATTCCATAACCTATGATCATTATAAACGTAGCCAGAAACTGCCCAAGGCCAGTTTCCGGAGAAATATCGCCATATCCTACGGTAGTTAAGGTCACTATTGTCCAGTAAACACTATGGGGAATGCTGTTAAAGCCGTGTTCTGGACCTTCTACCAAATACATGACCGTCCCCAATAGGACTGAAACGATCAAGACGAAAAAGATGAAAATTGATATTTTGGTCCTACTTGCCCGTAAGGCCCTGATGAGACTGTGGGAAGCACCGGTATAGCGTACTAATTTTAATATACGGAATATCCGTAGCAGTCGCAACGCCCTAAAAGCAGTTAAATATTGAGTCCCCATAAAGAAGAAGGACAAATACTTGGGTATTGTGGATAACAGATCCACCATACCAAAAAAGCTGAAAATGTACTTACTGGGTTTTTTGATACAAATAAGGCGGAGAATGTATTCTATCGTAAACAAAATGGTAACGACCCATTCCGAAATATCGAAGAAACGATGGTATCGTACATCAAACCGAGGGACACTTTCCAGCATTACCACCACAACACTATACACAATTACGATGAGCAGAATAAGATCAAACCATCGACCAGCAGGGGTATGCGTCCCGTAGATGATTTCGTGAAGATGAGCCCTCCAGTTTTTATTTGCTTTTCTAGGGGTCAAGCCTTAATTAGGATTCAAGTTCAACAATTTGCATCCTACTTTTTCGTAAGTAGGATTCTATAATCTGTATAGTGTTTACTCCACCCTCAAAGGGGGCAATTATAGCTTCCAAGATATGAATATTATTGACTTGATGATTCAAATCTACATACCCCAGTCCCTTGAAGACTCCATTTTTAATTAAAAAAACACTACGTTCACCCAATTCCCTACCACGATCGATCAAAGCCACCGTTCTGTTTTGAGTGCTGTATTGTTTTAAAATTTTCATCACTTTTTCATTGTGCAATTCCTGGGTTGTTGGCTTGTCCAACTGGTACTCAAGGGTAATCTTGTTTAAAAAGTGATGGGATTCTTTTAAAGAAGTAAAACTGCTTAACCGTTTGGGTTGCCCATTTGCTTTTTCTGCGTTAAGCTGTAGAAACCCTGCTGCGTCATAAGCCGCAAAGATTCCATGACTAAACTTACTGACTTTGAACGACTTATTCAAAATCGGTGTATTTTTAGCCACTTCTATTTCCGACTTTAAAACAGCTGTTAGTTCACTTCCTGTACGTTCAAAAGAAACTTTCTTTGTGGCTTTTTGCAGCTGCCGTGCTAGGGGGCCAACATTCGTGAAGTGCTGATTTACTCTCTTTTTAATATTTCGTGTTGATCCAAGGAAAAGAATTGTACCGTCCTTATCATACATATAATAGACCCCGATATCCGCTGGAAGTGATTCTACGATATCCAGTTGTCGGGTCGTCAACTGCCCTAAGGTCTCTGCCCGTGTTGTGGACTTTATTATGGACTTTTCTAAGTCTTTGGTCAGTAACAGCTTAAACAGTTTAAGCGTTGCCATTGCATCTCCATTCGCCCGATGTCTATCGCTAACCGGAATGCCCAAAGAACGTACAAGTTTACCCAGGCTATGTGATTCCGCCTCAGGTAAAAGTTTTTTTGATACGTCTACAGTGCAGAGGGTTTTGCGGTGATAATTATATCCTAATCTTCTAAATTCAGTGCGAAGGATTCTATAGTCAAATTGTGCATTGTGCGCTACCAAAACCGCATCTTGAGTGATTTCTAGAATTCGTTTTGCAACTTCGTGGAATTTCGGCGCTGTACCTAGCATCTTGTTATTAATCCCGGTAAGTTTTGTAACAAAGGGTTGGATTTCCCGTTCCGGGTTAATGAGGCTTACAAATTTATCAACTACACTATGACCGTCAAATCGGTAAATAGCAATCTCCATAATCCCCTCTTCATTGTATTTTCCTCCTGTACTTTCTATATCTAGAATGGCATACATGCAATTCCTATTGACTATAATTTCGCTCCCCAAAGATACTACTTCCAATTCGCACCATATTGCTGCCTTCTTCAATCGCGATAGGGTAGTCTCCACTCATTCCCATGGAAACTACTTGTAATTGGGGTAGTTGAAGGAGCAACTTATCAAAAATAGCTTTCAAAAGTCGAAACTCTTTTCGGACCTGATCCATATTATCCGTAAAAGTAGCCATTCCCATAACCCCTTTGATCTCAACATTGTTTAATTCGTCCAGGATACCAGATTGCACCATTTCCTCTAATTCTTCCTCGTTAAATCCAAACTTAGAACTTTCCTGCGCAATATGAATTTGAAAGAGACAAGGGATGATTCGATCATTTTTCTTTGCCTGCTTATCAATTTCTTGAAGCAGTTTCAGGCTGTCCACCCCATGGATCAAAGCCACATAAGACGCCATATATTTTACCTTATTACGTTGCACGTGGCCAATCATATGCCATTCGATATCCTGTGGTAAAGTTTCCTGCTTTTTAGACATTTCCTGGATCTTGTTTTCCCCAAAGACCCGTTGCCCTACGGTATAGGCTTCCAAAATTTCGGCTTCAGATTTGGTTTTCGAAACTGCAACGAGTGTAACATTTTCCGGCAAGGCCTCCCGGATCGCCAACAAGTTTTCTTTAATTGCTATATTCATTTGCTTGTCATATCTCGTAAATAGTTAGTCCGCTTCGCAGTTTGGGTTCTATGTATGTGCTTTTCGGGGGCATTACCAGATCAGCGTCTGCAATGGTCTTTATTTCGTCAATGGTAATAGGTACTAAGCTAAAGCCCACTTTAAAGTGGCCGTTATCTATTGCATCCTTCATTTTGATGAGATTGTACTTACCATAACCATAAGAAATGCGTTTGTCATCCCTTAGGTTGTGAATGCCAAGAATGGGTTCCAAAATGGTTTTGTACAATATTTGCGTATCCAACTCACTCAGTGCATCTGTAAATTGGTATACTGTTTTTCGTAAGTACAAGGAATAAAACTCTCCTTCCAGGTACATGCTAAAATGATGTTTTTTGGAAGGCTTGTAGATCCCGTCATCCTTTTTTTCAATACGGAAATAAGTATCCAGTTTTATAAGAAACTCTTCCTTGCTCAAACCATTAAGGTCCTTAACCATTCTGTTGAATTCGTAGATCCTAATTGCTTTTTCAGGAATGAAGTAGCTCAAAAAATAATTATAGGGTTCCTCACCGGTATGTGCTTTGTTCTCCGACTGGAGGCCTTGGGCCAACAAATTGGATGATGCACTTCGATGATGCCCATCCGCAATGTAAACCGATGGTATGGTGGCAAAAGCCTCCGTAAGCTTTTTCAGGGTAGTAGGGTTGTCAATCTTCCAAAGGGTATGACGAATTTTATCTGTGGTGGTAAAGTCATATTCTGCCGGTTTTTGGGTTTCTTGGTCCAAAAGCGTCGCAATGGCTTCGTTGTCCGGATAGGTGATTAGAACAGGTTCGGCGTTAAAACCCACTGTTTTTAGGTAATTCGCAAAAAGCACTTCACGGTCGTACAGGGTGTCTTCATGTTTTTTGATCGTATTCTCCCTGTAATCCTTAACACTCCCAGCACAGAAAAGGCCAAGACAAGAAAATGTTCTTTTTTTTATGCTGTACAGGTAAAAACAAGGGGTGTCATCTTTAACAAAGGTGCCTTCTTCCAGAAACTCCAGGTATCGATTTCGGACCAAATGGAAGCGTTCTTCGCCAGCTATCGCCTTGTGAAATTTAAACCCCGGATTAATGATATGCAGAAAAGAAAATGGATTGTATTCCAGATGATAGTTCAGTTCTTTAGCGCCATATTCTTCGTACGACCTTGAGGATACGAAGGCCACTTTGTCCTTGGCAGGCCGTATAGCCCTAAACGGTTTTACTATGGCCATTACTTGGCAAATTGTTGCGAAAGCTTTTCAGCCTTTTTGGATTCGGAATAGTCATAAAAACCCTCCCCGGATTTTACGCCCAGTTTACCGGCGGTTACCATATTTACCAGGAGCGGATTGGGTGCATATTTTGGATTCTTAAAGCCTTCATACAACACATTGAGAATTGATAAACAGACGTCGAGACCGATAAAATCAGCAAGTTGGAGCGGCCCCATTGGGTGTGCCATTCCCAACTTCATAACCGTATCAATTTCCTGCACTCCGGCCACACCATGCTGCAAGGTTTCAACGGCTTCATTGCTCATAGGCATCAAGATACGGTTGGCAACAAAACCGGGATAATCGTTCACCTCTGCAGGGATCTTACCCAGGTTTTTTGAAACTTCCATGATGGTTTGGGTAACCGCTCCGGAAGTGTTGTATCCGCGAATGATCTCCACCAATTTCATGATGGGTACCGGATTCATAAAATGCATTCCTATTACCTTCTCCGGCCGCTGCGTCACCGCGGCGATTTGGGTGATTGAGATGGACGAGGTATTGGTTGCCAAAATGGTGTCTTCGCTGCATAGCTCGTCCAGGCTTCTAAAAATGTTCAGTTTAATATCCAAATTTTCGGTGGCGGCTTCTATGACCAAATCAACACCTTTCAGCCCATCAGCTAAGCTGGAAAATGTGGTAATTCGATCAAGTGTTTCCTGCTTTAATTCCTTTGAAATACTGGATTTCGCCACCATTCGATCCAGATTTTTATTAATGGTGGCGACCCCTTTCTCCAGGGCTGCTTCGGAAATGTCAATCAAATGTACCTGGTATTCCTTTTGGGCAAACACATGGGCAATTCCGTTTCCCATAGTACCTGCACCAATTACCGCTATCGTATTCATAGGTATTTAGTTTTTAAAAGAAGCAATGATCTGCAAAGCAATTTGTAGTGCTTTTTTCCCATCCTCCAGTGTTACTGAAGGCTTGGTATTGTTGTGGATTGCCTGGGCGAAGGTTTCCAGCTCGTCAAGGATAGCATTGTTCGCTTCTACATCAGGATTCTCAAAATATATCTGTTTTTTTTGCCCTTCAGCATTCTGAAGAATCATGTCGAAGTCACCGGGGTTCTCCGGAGCCTCTTTCATTTTTACAACTTCGACCTTCTTTTCTAGAAAATCTACTGAAATGTAGGCATCCCGTTGAAAAAACCGGGATTTCCTCATGCTTTTTAGCGATATCCTGCTTGCCGTAAGATTGGCCACACAACCATTGTCAAATTCAATTCTTGCATTGGCAATGTCCGGTGAGTTGCTTATTACCGCAACCCCACTCGCATTGATGTGTTTTACTTCCGCATCTACCACACTTAAGATGGCGTCAATATCATGGATCATCAAATCCAATACCACAGGAACATCTGTTCCTCTTGGATTAAATTCCGCAAGGCGATGTGTCTCAATGAACATAGGATGTTCAATTTTATGCTTCACTGCTAAAAAAGCCGGGTTAAACCGCTCTACGTGCCCTACCTGACCCTTTACCCCATATTTTTTTTCAAGCCGGAGCAATTCCTCAGCTTCCTCTAATGTGTTGGTTACCGGCTTTTCGATAAACACATGTTTCCCTTTTTCCATGGCTTTTTTGGCGCAATCATAATGGGAAAGGGTAGGAGTAACAATATCTACCACATCTACCATATCAATCAACGTATTGAGGTTATCAATGTATGAGTAGCCGAATTCCTGGCTGACATGTTTTGCATTAATTTCATCGGGATCATAAAAACCAACCAATTTGTACTTATCAGATTGACTTAGAAGACGAAGATGGATTTTGCCCAAATGCCCTGCTCCGAGAACACCAACTTTTAACATGCCCTGTTTTTTTCAAAAATAGGGAGATTAAAAAAAAATAAAATGATTTTTTGTGGTTATGTATCTTCGTAGTCCAAACCAAATTCATGCGGGATACCACCAAACACAAGGGAATGCGTAATAAATTGGCCGAAACAGTAGCCGCTAAGGGGATCACTGATAATAATGTACTTGAGGCCATTAGAACAGTGCCTCGGCATTTGTTTTTAGATAGCGGTTTTGAGGAACATGCCTACCAGGATAAACCGTTTCCTATTGGAGCGGGACAAACTATTTCCCAACCCTACACTGTAGCGTTCCAAACCTCATTACTTGGGTTGCATGCCGGGGATAAGATACTTGAGATTGGAACCGGAAGCGGGTATCAGACTGCAATATTGCTTCATCTTCAAGCTAAGGTTTTTACTATTGAACGGCAAAAGGAGCTATTTAAAAAAACACAGCTGTTCTTTTCCAAGGCAGGATATCGACCGAAGAAGATGATCTTCGGTGATGGTTACAAAGGCTTTCCCCAGGAGGCACCCTTCGATGGTATCATTGTTACTGCCGGAGCTCCGGAAACACCAAAAGCACTGCTTTCCCAATTAAAGGTGAATGGCAAGTTAGTAATTCCTGTAGGTGTAGAAGATCAGGTGATGACGGTATACACTCGAAAATCGGAGAAGGAGTTTGAGAAAAAGACCTTTGGGAATTTTAGGTTTGTGCCCTTGTTGCAGAACAAAAAATAGCACTAGCGATTAAAATCCTTTTTCACACGATCCAGATTACGTTTGCTCTCCCGTTCCTTAATAGTTTCCCTTTTGTCATACTGTTTTTTACCTCGCGCAAGGGCAATGTTCAGCTTTGCCAGACCCTTATCGTTGATATAGAGGTTGAGTGGCACAATGGTAAGGCCGGAGGTGGTCACTTCCTTTTGGAGTTTTTTTAGCTCCCTTTTTTGAAGGAGTAGTTTTCGCTCCGCTTTCGGTTTATGATTAAAATGTCCCCCGTGACGGTATTCATCAATTTGCATGTTTATCACGAAGAGTTCACTGCGATCGTTGAACTCACAAAAACTTTGAGACAGGGAAGCCTTACCAAGTCGCAAGGATTTAATTTCAGTTCCTGCCAAAACGATTCCAGCCGTATATTTGTCAAGAATTTCGAAGTCGAACCTAGCACGTTTGTTTTGGATGTTAATGCGCTTTTGCATAGTGATGCAAAAGTAGTTTTAATTCAACAAAATGGAATTTCCATAGTAGCTTCATAATTAAAATACATGAAAGCCTTA
>JANQHL010000150.1 GCA_028277085.1 Flavobacteriaceae bacterium | reverse complement strand
CTTATTGACCGGCCGAACCACAAAACTACTTTCCCTGGCGATATCCCCAAATGCTTCTGCCTCTGCATCCGTAACTGCCATTTCAAATTTGGTAGCTTCAGTAAAGAGTGTATTTACGGTTTCTTCAGAGGGCTCAATCGCTCTTGAAAGGGTGGCCACCTGGACCACGTCTTCTTTATCATCGACTCTAATGACATGAAATCCAAATTCCGTTTCCACAAGTCCTATAGCGCCAACAGGGTTTTGAAAACAGAAGTCATTAAAGGCATCTGCCATTATCCCTTCCTGGAAGTATCCTAAATCTCCGCCACGTGGCGCTGAAGGGCCGTCGGAGTTATCCCTGGCCAAGCCAGGAAAATCAGCATCATCTTTTTTAGCCTCTGCCAGGAGTCGGTTGGCTTCTTCTTCGGCTTCTTCTTTGGTTCTTTTTATTTCCGGATTAGCCCTGGTAGCACCTTCGTAGGTGATAAGGATATGGCTTGCCTTTACGGATCCTTCGTTCTTCCTCTCTACAACTTTAGAAAGTTTAAAATATTCGCCATCCCGGTAGGGTCCATACACTTGACCTGCATCAAGAGCTAGGATGCTATCCGCTGCAACTGCGGGCAGGTCTTTTTTTGCTTTATAAATCGTATCAAACTTGGCGTCCGAATTACGATCTAAAAAGGCCGCGATATCCCTGGTGTCCCGAAATCCAAGGATCGTATCCGTTGCATCGCGTTCCTCGGCGTATTCAAGGGTATTGCCCAATAACTCAGTTATTGCCGACCTTACATTATTCTCATCATCAGAAGAAGGTTTCTCCTCAAAAAACACGAAACGAATGTCCCGTGCTTTTTCTTGTTCAAAATCCTTCTCATGTTCCTTGATATATGCCGCAATCTCCTCCTTGGAAACTTGTACAGTACTGTCTGCAATTGAAGTATAAGGAACCCGTACATACTCAATATCTACTTTATCGTTGGCAAGTTGATAATCAAACTGGCCCTCCGCCAAAGTAGCTCCTGATCCAGCGCGGATAAGGTTTAAATAGATCTGCTCTTTAGCAGACTGCATTATGGACTGTTCAATTTGGAGCCAGTTGTCATAAAGGATAGGATTGGTCTCACGCCAGTCCGCTATTGTAGTCTTAAATACCTGCGGATTAAAAACCCCATTTTCATCCTGAAACGAAGGATCCTGAGCATAGCCGGTATTTCTGATAAAATCTACAATCTGATCACTTTCAACATCGATACCTAACTTCTCAAATTGCTGATTAAACAAGGCACTCCTTACCTCCTGGTCATATACCCGATTTACCAATTGGGTTGAAGAAAAACTAGGCCCAAATTGGCGTTGCGCCTGTTCTAGTTTTTGTGTGAAATCTTCTCGTGTGATGGGTTCTCCGTTCACTTCAGCTATCACGGAACCTATCTTTCCTCCTCCGAAATCATTCCCGGTAAAAACACCTGAGATCACAAAGGCAAACAGCGCCATACCAATGATCAGGATCAATACCGTCGTCCGTTTTCTAATGTTTTCTAAAATAGCCATCTATCTGTTGCTTTATCTTGATTTTGGTGGGGGCGAAAATACCACTTTCTTTTCAAAATGGAAAGCCTGAAAATCCCCTTAACTACTTCGAATTTTGAAAACCGGTTGTGCTTTAATCTCCAGGGAGACAATGCACCTCTACCATATCAATTTTGTTGTTAGAAACCTCTACAATTCGGAAGAGATAGCGCTCCGTCTTTATTTCTTCATCCAATTCCGGAATTTCCCCGGTAATATTGGTGATTAATCCTCCGAGCGTTTCGTACTCTTCACTTTCAGGAAGTTCCAGTTTGTAGTTTTCATTGATATAGTCCACTTCCAGACGGGCCGAAAATTTATACAGGTTTTCTGTCAGTTGTTCTTCAAACAAATCCGTAGAATCGTGTTCATCTTCGATTTCTCCGAATAGTTCTTCTACAATATCTTCAACGGTCATTATTCCGGAGGTTCCTCCATATTCGTCAAGCACTACCGCCATACTCTTTCTTTTTTTGGTAAGCACATCCAAAATTTCGTGAATCAGCATCGTCTCGGGTACAAACTCTACAGGTCGTAGGATATGCTTGATCGTTTTCGGCTTTTTAAACAACTCGTAGGAGTGTACATAGCCAATAATATCATCTACGGTTTCCTTGTACACCAGAATTTTGGAATATCCCGTTTCAATGAAGAGTTTGTTAAGATCCTTAGTGCTTTCGTGTAGCTCGATGGCGGTAATTTCCGTTCTGGGCACCATTACTTCGCGCGCCTTAACCTCGGAAAACTCCAGGGCATTCTGGAAGAGTTGTATTTCCGAATCCATTTCCTCTTCTTCAACGGATTCCATTTGTTCCGTAATATAATCACCTAGCTCCAGCTTAGTAAAGGCCAATTGCACCTCGTCTCCATCAGTTCTAAAGAAGTTCTTCAGGATAAAATCAGATACCTTAATGACGGCTCCTGAGAGAAAGGAAAACAAGACATAAAAAATATAGGCAGGAAAGGCCAATATCTTTAGCAGCGTATTCGAATAGATTTGAAAGAGCACTTTTGGCAAAAATTCGGCAGTGATCAGAATAATGAAGGTGGAGATTACGGTTTGAGAAAGCAAGCTAAAATCCGTAAGTAACACATTAAGAAAATCATTGGAAGTAGGCATTACCTCCTGAAACCAGGACATCAGCCGATCTCCCATAAAAAAACCGTACACCACCAATGCAATATTGTTTCCAATAAGCATTGTGGCGATAAACTTTGAAGGTTTTTCAGTGATCCACCCCAGTACCTTTGCTAGAAAGCCTTCTTGTTTTTTTTCCAGTTCAATATGGATGCGATTTGCAGATACAAAAGCAATCTCCATTCCCGAAAAAAAAGCGGAAAACAACAATGACACTACTATCACCAAGAGCGAACTATCCAAAATATCTATTTGTTTTTACCAGATCGTTTTTCAAACCGCTTTCGATACTTTCTCCGGAATAAAAACATGGCTATGGAAACTACTGCAAAAAAGATAAAAATATAAGTCTCACGGGGATTGACCGGCCAGAGGGTTATTATCTTATATAGCGAGACGATTGCCACCGCCAGATAGAGGTATTCCGTATATCTTAAAATCTTTATCATTGTATTAATTTTCTTTAATGGTCATCAGCCCAAATGTTTTATGGGCACTAAAAAAGGTAAATTCCCGGTTAAAATCCATTCCCTCTCCATCCATTACCGTTCCATCTTCGGGATTGGTATAGGTGAACTCCGCTTCTGTAAATATCCATTTATTCTTCCGGTCCCAGTATAACTGCGGCGTCTCCAGTTTTTTCCCATCGTGAGCTTCAAGCACAACATTTCCCTGCAAGTCGATCAGGTTTGTTTGGGAATAGATTATAGCGTAATCTGCCGTAATTATACTTTTTTGGTTTTTCTCATCGTAAAAATCCAATTCCAACCCTTCCGGAAACTCCTTGTACTTAAAGCTAAGATTGTCGTAATCTTCATTAATTGGGCTTCTCAACACCGCTATCACCCGAGTGGTGGCGGAATCCAATGTCCCCATCTCTTTCGTTGCTTCGGTATAGGTTAAGGTGAAATTGGTTGCCACGCCTTGTGGATACACCTTTCTAATAGCCTCTTCCCCTACTCTCTTGTAGTTATCCTTACAGCCTATAAAAAGGATTGCCACAACAAAAGTTGTGGCAAATCGCTTAAAAAAAAATTTCTTTAGTGGTTTCACGCTTATAAGCTGGGCACTTTAACGCTTCCGCCTACCCAACAACTGAAGGTTACGGTTTTTCCAGACATATCTGCATTAAAAATCATGGTCTTGTCGGGAGCCCTTTGATCATAACTAGAAGCAGTTTTATTTGCCCTGGATGCTAATGATGGATCTACCCGACCAGCTTTTCGTGCCATCTCTGCAGCTCTCCAGTAAATTGCGCGTTTCTCAAAAGGCGTACTTCCACAAGCATTCGCACTACTCGCATAGAGATTAGCAATTAACAAATAAGCGTTTCCATTCGAAGGATCAGCCTGAATTGCTTTATTCGCATAGGTTCTAGACGTTGATTTGCTACCACTTCTTCGGTAACTCGTTGCGATATTATACGCAATCTTTGATTTCTTAACCGGATCAGTTTCCAGTTCCAATGCCTTATTGAAATCGGCAATTGCACCTTTGGTGTCACCAGACTTCTTCTTTAAGGTACCACCATAGACATATGCATCAGCTGACGGATCTAACGCTAACTGCGCTTCAAATAGCTTTCGGAACATAGGATCGTCTGTACACTCTTTGCTAAACATCCTTCCTACCGCTCGCTTTACCCAGGTGACATCCCCTTTCTTAGCTTCAAAGTTTTTCTCATAAAGCGGAATAAGGTTCTCACAATCCGCTAGTGCTCCTAATTTCGTATCGATACTCGCAGCTATTTTACCATAGGATTCCGAATTTACCCTGGCCGCTTTTAACCGTCTTTTCTCCTTAGAAGTCAATGTACCCTCATCTTCCTTTGGTAATAATTTAGCAAGGATTTGCGTTTGCTTTTTGTTTTCTTCTTCCGCTTTTTCCGTCACATCGTCATAAACGTCAAACACTTCTTGCAGATCTTTTTTTCCCGCATTATGCAAGTCTACCAATGTGGAAAAATAGAGATAGAGTGCTTTCGGGTTCTTGAAGTTCGCCCGATCTTCTTTGAAGGCTGTCCCACACATGGTATATAATTGCTCATCCGAAGCCATTTTTTCCTCATACATCAATAGCGTTTTATCCACTGCCACCTCTGCTTTTGTAAATTTTGTTGGGAAGTACTTTAAGCTATTATCATACAGTGCCAACAGGTCCTGGATGAAGCCATCTTTATCTGCCCCGGAGGAATTCTTGATCTTGTGTTTTAAAATTCGTTCTCCTAGCGAAAAATTCGCTTTGTTAATGTCCGGGCAACTTTCATACACCATTTTCCAAGGCTCATAGGCTGCATCATAATTTTTCACCTTAGCATGCTCCGCGTAAATGGAGAGATTAGTCATACATTCCGGATTTTGTGCCTGGGCAATACTTAAACCCATCGACATCATAACTGCTATCATCGCTAAGTAAAGTTTCGTCTTCATCTTCTTAATTTTAAAGTGGTTAATGTACAAATTTTTATAGAAAACCGTTTCACTTGCTCGATCAATACATTCTTATTTATGATATTTTTAAAAAAGACCCCCTAATTTAGTTTATTCTTCGCTTAAGGAACCACCGATCATTTAAGGAAAGTCCTACATTTATATTCAAATAGCTTTCTTCAACTAATCCTGCTGCTCGGGTCCCTCTACGTCCCAATTCAAATCCAACATTCAAATTAGAGAACCGATCGCTTCCGGTTCCTGTTATCGGTATACCAAAACCAAAAGTTATGCCAAAATTATTAATCGCCTTATCATCCACAATCAGGCCCGACTGATCATACCGCAATCCGGCGCGGTAGGTAATCCGATTAAAAATACCGGATAAAGCGGCATAATTGGGAACATAATACCCTCCAATTGCCAGGGTACTGGCATCCTCATAACGCGCATTTTCCTGACGTAAAAAAGCATTTTCAAAGGAGCTTAGCCCCTGGAAGGAATATTCTCCCCCAAGGAACCATTTTTTATCCTCCCCAAAACCGAGGCCTATCGTAGTTCGGGTAGGAATTTTTACCTCTGTATTTTGAAGATTTTGTGCCGCCAGGTCTAAATCAATTACTTCTATTTCCTGGCCGTCCAATAGTGAAAAAGAACCTATTCGCTCTGAATTCTCGGACACCAGATTTACCTGGGTGTCCACCCCTGCATGAAGAAACAGGGTGTATTTTTCCCAAAGTGTAGGGGTATAATTGGCGGCATAGACCAGATCAAACCCACTAATCCGGGAATTTCTCCGATCCAAAGTCCCAAACTGTACGTTCTGTACACTTTGGATACGTTCGTATTCCAGCGTTCCAAAACTAAAATTAACGCTTGCCCCAAGGGACAGGTTTTTGATGGGTTGAAATCCCAGCGACAGGAATACACGGTTTAATCCTCCTTCTCCAGAAAAAACATTGGTAATGGTATCCCCGGCAACGTTGGTCGTCTGGGAAACCAAATTATAACCTACAGAGGTGTAGGGTTGTATGCCAAACCCCAATCCCGCATTTGGGGCTAAAGGAAAGCCTACCACCAAATATTCTAAGTTAGTAACATCAGCATTTTGCGTTTCTACATTATCTCGTAGTCGAAACTCCCGGTGGGAAATGCCTCCGGCGTATGTGGTAAGCCTCAGCTTTGCATAAGCGGCGGGGTTTCTAAGATTTATATGAATGCTATCAGCATACATTTGCAGCCCTCCCATAGCACGGTTCTCTATGGTCCCGGTATTTCGGGAGTCACCAATGCCAAATATGGAGTATGGAGAAATTGTACCATTTTGCGCATAGCTGCCAAAAGTTATCAGGCATACCAATGCTGTCCAAAAATTCTTCACCATCTAATGTTTATTGTATTCCAGTAGGTAATTCAACCCCTCCAGCAGAAATTTAGAATGCGCAAATATGGAATTTTTTAACCGTTTCGCAAAAAAATGGGAATCCCCCCCTGTTAAAATAACTGTTAAAAGTAAAAAGCGGTTTTTGTATTGTGTGATTGTGCCATCCAGCTCATGGCAAATCCCATGAACTACTCCATTGTGCATACTGTTAGCCGTGGTTTCCCCGATAAAGTCCGTAGGAAATTCCGGCTCTAGTTTGGGTAATTTTGCCGTTTGTTCATGCATGGCACGGTACCGCATAGCTAGCCCTGGAGAAATAGCACCACCATGATAGGTGCCCTGGCTATCTATAAAATCATAGGTAATACAAGTGCCCATGTCTATCACCAGCGTATTGCCCTTCGGGTTATAGTAAAAAGCAGCTGTGGCCAGCGCTATTCGATCTACGCCCAAAGTTTCCGGGCTCGCATATTTGTTTTTAAAAGGCACTTTGGTGGCGGGAGATAGTAGGTGTACTTTACAAAACAAGGATAAAATCTCAAACTCCTTGTTTTCAAGTACCTTAACCGAGGAAAGCATAGCGTGCGTTATCTTGGGATAGGCTTCAAACAGCGTTTTTACCTTGGAAAGAAATACCCCGCAGGGTGAACTTTCCGTAGCTAAAAGCTTGTCCTGCTCAAATACGGCATACTTCACGAGGGTATTCCCAATGTCCACAATGAGGTTCATATTTCAAAGGTCGGGAAATGCAAAAAAATACCTTGCTTTTTAGCTACAGAAGTTTGTAAATCCTAATTTTGAAAGTATATTTGCACCCGCCTTCGCAAAATCGAGATTTTGCGAAGGCGGGCAAGCCCGCTAAAGGCTTACTCAAGGAGGTACCTTAGCTCAGTTGCCCGCCCGGCCAGGCCGTTCGGACGGGGTAGAGCAACGGAAACCGAAAGAAAAACTTGAAATACTGGTACCTTAGCTCAGTTGGTAGAGCAACGGACTGAAAATCCGTGTGTCCCTGGTTCGATTCCTGGAGGTACCACATAAAGCGACAAACCCATTCTCAGTAAGAATGGGTTTTTTGTTTGCGGATTTTTGGAGGTTTACCTCAAAGAAAA
>JANQHL010000133.1 GCA_028277085.1 Flavobacteriaceae bacterium | reverse complement strand
CTACACCTCACCATGATTTTTATTCTATTGAGGATCTATCTCAACTCATTTACGATCTAAAATCGGCGAACCGAAACGCAAGAATCAATGTTAAACTTGTTTCAGAAGTCGGTGTAGGAACCATCGCAGCCGGAGTATCCAAGGCGAAAGCCGATGTTATTCTGATATCCGGGTATGACGGGGGTACCGGAGCGTCGCCCTTAACTTCCTTAAAACACGCAGGATTACCATGGGAATTGGGGATTGCCGAAGCGCAGCAAACATTAGTTATGAATAATCTGCGTAATCGCGTAGCGTTAGAGTGCGATGGACAGCTGAAAACAGGAAGGGATGTGGCTATTGCCTGTCTTTTAGGGGCCGAAGAATTTGGGTTTGCTACTGCGCCCCTCGTGGCTTCGGGTTGTGTAATGATGCGCGTATGTCATTTGAACACCTGCCCTGTTGGAATAGCTACCCAAAATCCGGAGTTGCGGAAAAAGTTTCAAGGCAAACCGGAGCATGTAGTAAACTACATGTATTTTGTTGCCCGGGAACTTCGAGAGATCATGGCACAACTCGGGTTCAGAACAGTCAACGAAATGGTAGGCCAAGTGCACAAATTGGATCGGCAAAAAGCTATTGAACACTATAAGGCTAAGGGTATAGATCTCACTCCGATTTTACATGAGATCCCTGTATCCCCCGAAACGAAGCGGTACAATACCGAGGAACAATCGCATGACGTGGAAAAATCCATCGAATTTGGGATTATCGCTAAAGCCCATCCGGCACTTTTTAGGAAAGAGAAAACCACTTTAGATTTTCCAATTCACAATACCGATAGAGCAGTCGGAGCCATAATTAGTAATGAAATTTCAAAGATTTACGGCGCCGAAGGACTCCCTCAAAATACCTTAAAACTCAATTTTACCGGCTCTGCCGGGCAAAGTTTTGGAGCCTTTGCCACCAAAGGGCTTACGATGGTGGTGAATGGCAATACTAACGACTATTTGGGGAAGGGATTATCGGGCGCTAAATTGATCATTAAAGTTCCGGAAAAGACAACCTTTATTCCCGAAGATAACATCATTACAGGCAATGTAACCCTCTATGGTGCTACCTCAGGTGAAGCCTACATCAACGGAAAAGCAGGAGAACGTTTCTGTGTTCGCAACTCCGGAGCAAATGCCGTGGTTGAGGGTATTGGCGACCATGGGTGCGAATATATGACCGGAGGCATTGCGGTGATTTTGGGAGAAGTAGGGCGTAATTTTGGAGCTGGGATGAGCGGAGGTATCGCCTACGTCCTGGATGCACATGGGACATTTAAGAAAAAATGTAACAATTCGGCATTAAACCTGCTCGAAGTAGCTGAAGTGGAGGATAAAAAAATGCTGAAAACGCTTATAGAAAATCATTACAATGCTACACTAAGCCCATTGGCACAACGTATTCTTGAAAATTGGGAGAGCTATCTACCGCAATTTGTAAAGGTATTCCCGGAAGAATACCGGCAGGCATTACTTCGATTGGAAAAAGAAAAAATGGAAACGATTTAAAGCAGGAATCATGGGAAAGATCACAGGATTTATGGAGTACGAGCGCAAGGATGAGGCCTATACTCCTGTTCAGGAAAGAATACAGCATTTTAATGAGTTTACCCAGCCCTTAAAGGAAAACGACCTTAAAGACCAGGGAGCACGTTGTATGGATTGTGGCATCCCGTTTTGCCATAGTGGGTGCCCTTTGGGTAATTTGATTCCGGATTTCAACGACGCGGTCTATCAGGGAAAGTGGGAAAAGGCTTCAAGAATTCTACATGCCACCAATAATTTTCCCGAATTCACAGGACGATTATGCCCGGCGCCTTGCGAGGAGGCTTGTGTTTTGGGCATTAACGAAGATCCTGTCGCTATCGAGAATATTGAGAAGAACATTGCGGAAACCGCTTTCAAGAAAGGTTGGATAGGTGCCCACCCACCTTCTCAACGGACGGGCAAAAAAGTAGCAGTAGTAGGGTCCGGGCCAGCCGGTCTGGCAGCAGCACAACAATTAAACAGGGCAGGACACCAGGTTACGGTATTTGAGCGGGATGAAAAAATTGGTGGGTTATTGCGGTACGGAATTCCCGACTTTAAGTTGGAAAAGCACCTTATTGATCGTAGGCTCGCTATATTGGAAGAAGAGGGGATCCTTTTCAAAACCGGGGTACATATTGGCATAGATATTCCGGCAACCACGCTGAAATCTGATTTTGATGCTGTTGTTCTTTGTGGTGGAGCTACCGTATCACGGAAATTACCTATTCCCGGTTTTGATCTGAAAGGGGTGGTTCAGGCGATGACCTACCTCCCACAAAGCAACAAGCGTGTTTCCCAGGAAACCTTTTCGGGTGAAGAAATCCTGGCCTCCGATAAGGATGTTATTGTAATAGGAGGAGGTGATACCGGTTCTGATTGTATTGGGACGGCATTTCGACAGGGAGCCAATTCGGTTACCAATTTTGAAATTATGCCCATGGCTTCCACCGAGCGACCTACTAATCAACCCTGGCCCTTCTGGCCGATGCGTCTGCGGACCAGTTCTTCCCATAAAGAAGGAGCGGAACGGGTATTTAGCATTGCGACAAAAGAATTTCTCGGTGATGAAAAGGGTAATTTGAAAGGATTAACCACGGTTGAGGTAACGTGGACATTTGACACTAACAATACACCACTATTAAAAGAAATCCCTGGCACGGAAAAAACATGGAAATGTGAATTAGCCTTACTTGCTTTGGGCTTTACCGGTTCAGAAACCACTATGTCAGAACAATTGGGATTGGAAATGGACAGCCGGACCAATATTAAGGCCTCCGAAAGCAATTATGTAACCAATGTGCCAGGGATTTTTGTTGCCGGAGATCAAAGAAGGGGGCAATCCCTCATTGTATGGGCCATATCCGAAGGCAGGCAAGCCGCCCACCACGTAGATGCCTACTTGATGGGAACGTCAAATTTGCCCCTTAAAGGCGACGGGGATTTGCCGAGAGTCTAAGCCATTTAAAAAGGCTTTGATATTCCTTATTATCAAAGCCCTTTTACTCATTTTTTCCGCAAAAATCTGTGGTACGCTAAATATCCAGCGCGTTAATTCTTAGGTTTTTGGATCTGTTCCCATTAACAAGTTTTACTTTATACATACTGGTTTGCATGTCCCCATCGCTAAAACTACCGCTATATTTGTTTTCCACAATTTTCCAGTCCCCGTATTTTTTGGCTATTAACTCCCTTACTGGTTTTGGAAGAGAAACATTTTCGAATCGTTCCCAGGTGGTCATAATTTCTCCATTTTTGTCGTAACTCACGGTTATATCACCATTTGATGCTTTATGCACTACAACAAATTCCCCGGTTTCACTTTTTCGATATCCTTTCGCTTCAGGTAAGGTGAAGCTTGCAGCTTTCAATTGAAGTGTTCTGACAACATTCGGGCTTTCCGTAAGATAGACTTTGGATAGATACGTAAGGTTTGAAACAACAGGAAGTTTTACTTCTGAAGTTTTGTCATAGTCTCCCTGAGGGAAAACAATTTGGAATATTCCTGATACTACTAAAGTTAATACTAATTTTTTCATGACATAAAATTTTAAATGATTACTATTTTAAATTGATGTCACAAAGATGTTGCAGCAAGCGTTGCAACACTTAACAACCATGTTTCGAAAGGTTTAGAACAAAGCTGTATTCTATTAGAAAAAAAACTAAAGCATTTCAATCATGTTTCATTTGGCCGGAAAACAAGCCTAATTTCCGGCAATCGGAACCGGAAATTGCATTTTGTTGTAGAGTTCAATATATCGGGAATCACTTCGATAAGGTGCCAATAACGGCTCAGCTCGTAGCCAAATCATTTCCACTTCATGCCGGTCAAATGATCTTTTAAGCCATTGAAATCCTTTATCAGGCACATTAGAGTGAAAATAAAAAAGAGCAATAAACCATGCAGGACTACCAGATTCCTGGTTATCGAACCTATTTCTTAATATCTCGTATTTTTCGTTAGCCAGTTGCGAATCTCCATCGATGTTTGCGTGAACTGCATGCAACCAAATTGCAATAGATGGGAGGTTCCCGGATATTTCGGCTAGTTTGCGCAGTTGTTTTCTTGATTTTTCATAATTCCCAAGATAGTAATGCCATTTCGCCGATTCTCTAACATAAAAACCGTCATTAAAGAGTGCGTCATGTTTTTCAAGTAAGGCTTCGCATTGATTTTTCCGTCCCATTAAAAAGAGTATTTCTGCTTTTTTACCATAATAAACTCCCTTAGGATCATCCAAAATCAATTTATCAATATGCTTCAGTGCTTTTTTATACTCCCCTATTTTTATCCTGAAATCGTACATCAAATCCTTATCAGATTCTGACAACTGGTATAATTCGTTGAAGTTCCATTCAAAAAAGAAATAGACATTCAACAGCTTTTCCCGAACCAGTTCATTTGATGGATCTAGCAATTCAGCCTTTTTAAGTAATTCCTTAGCTTTTTTCCAGGATTGTTTCTCGCCTTTTATGCCCATTATCAGGCCTTGAAAAATATAGATTTCAGCCAGGGCGCCATAAGGATCAACAAATGAGGAGTCTAAAGCAATTGCTTTTTGGTAGAGGGGAATTGCTTTCTCAAAAGTTTCATTCTGATACTGATACCTTTGGTATTCCGCCAATAAGAAATAATTGTAAGCTTCATAGCTGTCAGTAGGGACCTGGGTGAGTATATCAGATTCCTTTTCGGTTATCACTACGTTCAAAGCATTCAATACATTCTTTGAGACCTTTTCTTGAAGGGTAAAAATTTCATTGCTTTTCCATTTACTTGAATATTCATTTGACCATACTTGTTGATTGCTTTGACCTTCAATCAGCTGTAAAGCTATTTTTGCCTGATTCCCCGATAGTTGAAAACTTCCTTGCAAAATATGGCTCACGTTTTGTTCTTTCGCTATCTCTTCTATTTGCTTTCCGGTTTCCTTGTAGGTCAACATAGTTGTGAACGGCACTACCTTAGTTAGCGAACTTACATTGGCAATTTTCGATATTAACGCGTCAGTCAAGCCATCACTAACATATTCCAAATTAGAATCTCCACTCCAGTTTCTCAATGGGAGCACTGCAATGGACTTTTTGATATCAGAGCTGGCGTTCTTAGCTATTCTTTGTTCCTGATCCGTATTGATTACATCATTTTTTGCGTTTATCCGGTATACCCCATAAAGGATAACGATAAGCACCAGTAAACCGGCCAAATAGGTGATGACCTTCTTTTTTCTCTTGTATTTAAGATCGGTAGACTTAGGTTCATCCAAATTTCTATTGTCCTGGAGCTTGGCCCTCATTCTTGCTTCACCAGGCGGATAACCGAAATACTCTTTAAAACAAGTATTGAAATATGTTGGGCTTGAGAATCCAACCTCATATGCAACTTCGGAAGCAGTAATAGTGTCATCGCTATTTAATAACTCCAATGACTTTGCTAAACGCACCTCTTTGATAAACTGACTAATAGACTTGCTCTCAATCTTTTTCAGCTTCTTATGTAGTTGTGAACGGCTCAACCCATAAGCACTTGCCAAATCCTCAACGGTAAATTGTTCATTTTTTAAGTTATCAAGAACTATTCCGCGTAATTTGAGAAGAAATGGCTGGGTATTTCCCTCACTTCTTTGCATATAGATCTGTTTTCAATTAGATTTTATAGAGGTATTTATTAAAAATAGCTAAAATTGCATTAAGCAGGTTCGCTAAACCTAATCATCCATTAGTCCTATTTGACAGACCAGTTAAGCGGCAGAAAAGTAAGAAGGCTAAAATAAAAAAAGCACCTACCATAAAATGATAAGTGCTTTTAAATCACGTAGAACGTGACAAGGAAGGCGGCGACCTACTCTCCCACCTGGTGTGGCAGTACCATCGGCGCTGACGGGCTTAACTACCCTGTTCGGTAAGGGAAGGGGTGGGCCCCGTCGCC
>JANQHL010000129.1 GCA_028277085.1 Flavobacteriaceae bacterium | reverse complement strand
GATTACGTTCCGTGTCGACCACTTTTACCGAAGCGGAAATTCCCAATTTCTTAATGGAATCCAATGCCACCAACGCTCCGGAATACAACCCCATTGCATAGGTGATATCCCTTCTTGAAGCAATTTGGTTCTCCGTTCTTTCCAAATTGTTAAAATCAATGCGATCCAAACGGAAAGGCAGCATCATTATCAAACTAGGTTGAATGGAACGATCAAGGCTATCCAACAAATTGATTTTGTCTAGCACCAAGGCGTTCTTTACTTCCAACTCCTTCATTTTTGATTTCGGAAGTTTAAGTACCATACCTGCTTTAAGACCATTTTCCAGTTCCGGATTCAACAGAAACAGGGAATCCCTATTAAGATTCAACTGCTGGGTAAGCCGGAATATATTTTGTTTTGGTTTTACCTCGTAAAAAATATAGTTTTCCGTGTTGATCGCCTCTTCTTTGGGTTCTTGCTTTGGCAATCGCAATACCATTCCCTCCTTAAGTCCCCCGGCCTCCGCAACTTCCGGGTTGAGCTTTAGTATTGAATCTACCGGAATCCCGTAATTCTGACCGATACGGAACAACCCTATGGCTTTTGGCACGGTGTAGGACTCAAACAAGGCCACCTGCTGTTCTTTTAAGCTATCCCCTTTAGGACGCGGTAACTTTAACTCCTGCCCGATAGCCAGATAACTGGAATTTTGCGGCAACTCCGGATTTAAAGCTAGTAAACTATCTACGGTAATACCATATTTATGCGCAATGCTCCATCGTGTCTCCTTGGGCTGCACTTCGTAGCTCTCAAAATCAAGTGGGCTTTCTTCTTCTATTTCCGGATATTCGGGAATTTGAAGCACCATTCCCTTCTTAAGGGGCTCCGAATACAGCTCTGTATTGTAGCGCTTTAGCTGCTCTTCTGTTATCTCGTACTTTTGGGTTAGGCTAAATAAGGTTTCCCTTTTACGAACCCGATGCCTGATAAAACGGATAGGTTCTATTTCCTGTACCTCAGCTTCTCCTTCTTTTTCAACCGTTTTATCTATTCTTTCTGTTGCCCCGGGCTCATTCGCACCTACTGGGATAATAAGCAAGGTATTAGGTTGTACCTCTTCCGCCTTTTTTATTTCGGGATTTTCTTTCAAAATGGAATATGGGGTAACCCGGTACAATTTTGCAATGCTGTAAAGGGTCTCTCCTTCTTTAACGGCATGTGTCACATACCGCTGTTGTGCGTAGGAGTTTATTGTACATCCGAAGAAAAAAGCAATCGATAGGATTGCGGCTTTTATTATGTTTTTCATTCCCATTCTATAGTAGCAGGTGGCTTTGAACTGATGTCATATACCACTCTATTAACGCCTTTTACCCTATTAATTATTGCATTCGATACTTTTTGCAAAAACTCATACGGGAGATTCACCCAATCGGCGGTCATTCCGTCGGTACTTTCCACCGCTCGTAACGCCACACATTTTTCATATGTTCGTTCATCTCCCATTACCCCCACACTATTTACGGGCAAAAGCATGGCCCCGGCCTGCCAAACTTTGTCATAAAGACCATATTTTTTTAATCCTTCGACAAAAATCGCATCTACTTCCTGTAGCAGAGACACCTTTTCTTCGGTAATGTCACCCAAAATACGAATGCCTAATCCAGGACCCGGAAATGGATGTCGTCTCAGAATACTTTCTGGCATATCTATGCTCCTTCCCACGCGCCTTACCTCATCTTTAAAAAGCAAATGTAGCGGCTCTACCACTTTTAACTTCATATAATCCGGTAACCCTCCCACGTTATGATGGCTTTTAATCGTAGCCGAAGGTCCGCCACTGGCAGAAACCGATTCAATCCTGTCCGGATAAATTGTACCCTGTGCCAACCATTTGGCATTTTCTACTTTATGCGCTTCGTCATCAAAAACTTCAATAAACACACGGCCAATGATCTTTCTTTTTTTTTCCGGATCGGCTTCACCTCTCAAGGCTCCCAAAAAACGTGCCGAAGCATCTACGCCCTTAACGTTCAGTCCCATACCCTGATATTGTTCCAGGACATCATGGAACTCATTCTTTCTAAGTAATCCATTGTTTACAAAAATGCAGTGTAATTGGTTGCCGATCGCTTTATGCAACAACATGGCAGCGACACTACTATCAACCCCTCCTGAAAGGCCCAGAATTACCTTTTCTTCCCCGATTTGCTCCTTGAGTTCTTTTACCGTGCTTTCAACAAACGCATCAGGAGTCCAGTCTTGCACTAATCCAGCAATGTTCACCAGGAAATTCTTTAAAATTTTTGAACCTTCCTTAGTGTGGTAGACTTCAGGGTGAAATTGAATCCCATAGGTATCTTCACCTTGGATACGATAGGCTGCAATTTCAACATCTTCCGTACTGGCCAGCAACTCGGAATTTTGTGGTAGTTGCTTAATCGTATCGCTATGGCTCATCCATACCTGGCTACCCTCTTCAATTCCCTGCAAAAAGGGTGCCCCGGATCGAAATTTAGAAAGATGTGCCCTTCCATATTCGCGGGTTGCGGACGGTGCTACGGTTCCACCATAATGGTGCGCTAAATGTTGTGCCCCGTAGCAAATCCCCAACAAAGGTTTTTTGCCCTTTATCGCCGAGAGATCGGGTTGCGGTGCATCTTCGGCTCTCACAGAATAAGGAGATCCGGATAAAATAACCGCCTGGTATTGAGACAGCTCTTTTGGAGGATTGTTGTATGGTTTTATCTCAGAGTAAATGTTCAGTTCCCGAACGCGCCTGGCGATCAACTGGGTATATTGGGAACCAAAATCAAGGATCAGGACTTGGTTTTGCATGGGCAAAAATAGCAATTTGACCTATTTGCCAAAGCATCTTTTTAGGTATATTTATTCGTAGATATCGTAAACCTTTTTCATGAAACACCTCTCGGCAATTATCTTCGGTTTGGCTATTGTGGTAGCAGCTTATTTTTTAGGAAATGCATATGTTCAACGGGCAAATCCGCCACAAGTAATCTCGGTTACCGGTCTGGGTAATGAGAATTTTACTTCGGACCTCATTGTTTGGGAAGGGCGCTTTTCAGCATTTAGTCCTGCGTTGACATCGGCCTTTGAACGGCTCAACCAACAAAAAGAGATCGTAAAAAACTACCTGGTTTCCAAAGGTATCTCTGAGGAAAATATCATCTTTAATTCCGTACAAACCCTTGAGCAGCGGGATAATCAATACGAAAATGGAAATTACGTAGGAAGTATTTTTCGAGGCTATGAGTTGTCACAAACCGTACAAATAGAATCTACTGATGTCGCTAAAATTGAAGCGGTAGCCCGCGAAATCACAGAATTATTAAATAAGGGAGTACAGTTCAATTCCTCCCCACCTCGTTACTATTACACCAAGCTTGCTGACCTAAAAATTGAAATGATCTCCAAGGCAACCGAAGACGCCCGCATACGAGCAGAGAAAATCGCGGAAAACGCCGGAGGTAGACTAGGAGATTTGATTTCGGCCCGTATGGGCGTATTTCAGATTACCGGGCAAAATTCAGGAGAAGATTATAGCTGGGGCGGGGCATACAATACTTCATCAAAAAATAAAACAGCTTCTATTACCATGCGATTGGAATATAACGTTAAGTGATTTTTTTCTTAACATTTTTAGACCTTTCTTTACCCTCCAAACGCTAAACCATGATTAAAGGATTTATCTTTGATTTAGATGGGGTAATCACAGATACCGCGGAATTACATTTTCAAGCCTGGAAAATCCTGTCGGATTCCATGAACTGGGAGTTTGATCGCGAATTAAATGAGCGGCTCCGAGGGGTTTCCCGAATGGATTCTATAAATATCATTCGAGAACACAACAATGCTGAGGTTTCCGAAGAAAAACTGGTGGAACTGGCAACACGAAAAAATGAGATTTATGTGGATAGCCTCAACCAGATCACACCAAAAGACTACCTGCCCGGTGCTCAAGAGTTATTAACCTTATTACGTCAAGAAAGTTTTTTAGTAGCACTTGGCAGCGCCAGTAAAAATTCTACCAAAGTGTTGCAACAATTAGATGCTGTTAAATACTTTGATATCATAGGTGATGGCAACAGTGTCTCAAAAAGCAAGCCGGCACCCGATATTTTCCTTTTTGGAGCAGAGCGATTGGGTTTAAAACCCGAAGAGTGTATTGTCTACGAGGATGCCGAGGCGGGTATTGATGCTGCCAAAGCAGGGGGTTTTTATGCTGTAGGTATTGGCCCCGAAGAACGGGTGGGACATGCTGACATCCGTTTTGATTCCATGGCACGGGCCACTTTGTTTGAGGTGAAGTCTCATTTTAACGAACTTTTCTAACTTCCTTTTTGTTTTATAAAAGAAAAGCCCCGGGAACCACTCCGGGGCTTTTTAATAAAATCAAAACCAACCTAAACACATGAATTAACTAACTCAAAATTTTAAAAGGTTAACTACCTTTTCATAGCAATTTGTGTATATAACAATCCTAAGCCGTTTAACCCTACCCACTTTTTGAATTATTTTTGAAAAAATTTTGATTTTGCAGCGACTTATATTTCAACAAATTAAAAATGAGCTAGTTAACGGAAGTATAAAAAGAGGACATCCCTTTAAATATTTTACACTTGGATCGATAAAAGCCGGAAATCCGGTATTGCGAACGGTAGTGTTACGGCAGATGCTCCAAAATATGAACATTGTCTTTTATACGGACAAGCGTTCCAATAAGGTCAATCAAATTTTGGAAAACAACAGTGTTTCGGCGCTATTCTACCATCCCCGAAAACTATTACAACTGCAACTTGAAGGGACTGCCAGGATAATTTCAGATCCTGAGGTGCTCTCAAGGATATGGAATTCCATTCCTGCCAGTTCACAGAAAGATTATAGTACCTCTTCCGCACCGGGAACTTCAATTAAAAGTCCGGAGGAGATCGAATATCTTACCACTGACAATTACTTCTGTATGGTAGAGATCGTACCTCACACTATTGAATACCTAAGGCTAAAACGGCCGAATCATATCCGGGTAAAATTCGTAAGAGAAAACGAGGATTGGAGGGGACAGTTTTTAGTCCCTTAAGACAATGAATTCCATTTTTAAAGGATCTAAAGCTCCCTTAAGAATAGGAATAAGCTGGTTTCCATATTCCAGGTAAAGTTCAGAAAAATTCAATTGTCGCTCTTGTAACGCACCGTTTGGAAATAGTTCATTTTGCAATTCGGTTAGTCGTATTACATGGTCTTTTAGCTTTCTTTTTTGTGCTTTCAACAAACGTTTTTCCAAGCGGTCTAATCCTTTTTTTTGTTTTATTTCCTGGGCTTTCACCGCTCCTAGAAAAGACCTATCCGTTTCCCGGGCAAGCTCATAAAGTGCTTCGAATTGCGCTCCCAATGTCTTTTTTTGGGGCGTAAAATCAATCGCTATATTAGATATTTGACGGATCTTCTTATTGATAAGGCTGGGTTGTTTTAAAAACAGGTCAGCTATCTCCAGATCCATCTTTTCTATTTTTTTTGCGGTTTTATCCTTGATCACCAAAGCAGAATTGCGAGGTAACAACATTGGAAAAGTAATCCTCAAAGCTTCAAAATAGCTTTTCAGTTCCAGCCAATAAGCCAACTCCCCTCCCCCTCCAATATAACAGAGGTTGGGTAATATGATCTCCTGGTACAACGGCCTGGCAATTACGTTGGGGGAAAAACGTTCGGGATGGGTTTCCAGCTCTTTGGCCAATGCTTCCTTAGAGAACTGTATAGCAGTTGCGTTCACCTTAAAAACACCTTTATCCTCCACAATACGTTCACGAGAACCTTCTGTCAAATAGAAATAATTGATTTCCCTGGGGTTCACCTGGATCTTATAGTCCTTTGAAACTGCGGTCAAAGCTTGAGCAGCTTCCGAAACTTTTGCAAACGGTAGCTTATTAAACAAATCTTGTTTTGCATAAGGCAGTAAGAGTTGTTTCAGTGAGGAATCGTCCCCATCTAAAATTACCAAACCATGTGCCCCAAAAAGAGCGTTGGCGAGATACCGGGTAGCCTCGGAGAGCGATTTATGACCCAAATACGCTTCTTCAAAAAGCGATAGCAACTCCTTTGCATTGTTCGAAACGGGGAGGAGCGAAGAAAATGCCTTAGCGACTTCTGCCAACCCCTCAGTGGATAGCCTTCCTACCGCTCCACTGGTATCAGTGTTCCAACGGATCTTTTGTCCATCAAAATTGAAATAATTAATCTCTTCAAAGTCATGGTCTTCTGTAGCCATCCAAAAGACCGGGACAAAATGGTACTCAGGATATTTTACTTTAAGTGTTCCCGTAAGGTTTATAGTAGAAATGATCTTGTAAAGAAAGTAGAGCGGACCCGTAAACAGATTCAACTGGTGACCTGTAACCACAGTGAATGTGTTTGCATCCTTAAGCGAATTGATGTTTTCGAGGGTATTTGGAGAGGCATTAAATCCTTCGTACTGCATCAACAGCGCGTCGTATAAAACCTTTCGGTGTCTGGATGGATAATTACCCGCTTTCTCCTGAAGTTGTTCACGAAAATTTTCTAGGTTGGGGAATCGATTAAAAAAGGGGAGCAAAGCTTCTGAATTATCCAGATAATCACAAATAAGCTTCGAGAAATATCCGGTGTTCCGAAAAGGGATACAATCTATTTCCATTTAACGAAAATCTTGCCAAAGATAAGCCTATCCCCGATTTGAAATCCTAAGAATTCGTTAATTGCACGGAGATGGATTTTATTGTTAGCTTTGGACTTCCTTCAAACCAGACGTTTATGAATCGACTTTTACTCCTCGTTTTGTGGATCATTCCAACCTTAGTCTTCACCCAAGACCTAAAATCGCCTTCTGCCTTTCTGGGGTACGAATTAGGAACACAATTTAGCAGACACCACGAAGTAGTCGATTATTTTCGGCATGTAGCCATCTCTGAACAAACACGGGTAAAGCTTGTTGAGTACGGGCAAACGAATGAGCGGAGGCCACTGTTATTGGCTATTGTATCCTCAGCGGAAAACCTGACTAACCTTGAAGCTATTCGGAAAGAGCACTTAATGGCTCCGGAAGGACAGGGAAGTTCGGACAAAGCAATTGTCTGGTTGAGCTACAACGTTCATGGCAATGAAAGTGTTTGTACAGAGGCAGCTATGAAAACCCTCTATGAGTTACTAACCGTAAGGGCCTCGTTATTGGAAAACACAATTGTAATAATCGATCCCAGTCTCAACCCCGATGGACGGGATCGCTACGTTAACTGGTATAATCAGTACAAAAACACGCCTTTTCAGGTAGACCTTAACAGCAAAGAACATCACGAGGGTTGGTTAACCGGCCGAAGTAACCACTATATGTTTGATCTTAACCGGGACTGGGCGTGGCTCACCCAGGTTGAGAGCCAACAACGAATTAAAGTGTACAACCAATGGTTACCCCATGTTCACGTGGATTTTCACGAGCAAGGAGTAGATAATCCTTACTATTTTGCTCCAGCAGCAGAACCCTATCATGAAGTGATAACCGATTTTCAGAGGACATTTCAGGAGACTGTTGGAAAAAATCACGCGAAGTATTTTGATGCTAACAGATGGTTTTATTTTACGAAAGAGGTTTTTGATCTGTTTTATCCCAGTTATGGCGATACCTATCCTACCTATAATGGTGCCATCGGAATGACCTATGAACAGGGGGGTAGTGGACGTGCTGGTCTTGGTGTCATTACTAAAATAGGAGACACTCTTACCCTAAAGGATCGGATTGCCCACCATTTTACAACAAGTATTTCCACAATAGAAGTAGCCTCCCAAAATGCCCAAAAGCTGAATGATGAGTTCAAGAAGTTTTATCAAAACAAAGATTACAAGTATAAAAGCTACGTTTTGAACGGGGATAAGGATAAGATTGATGCCCTTAAAGACTTGCTGGAAAAACATCAGATTATTTATGGCTATGGAAAAAACGGTACTGTTAAGGGGTATCGTTACGGCACTGCACAAAACGGCAGCCTTGCTGTGGGGGAGCAATCGCTGGTAATCTCAACGGACCAGCCTAAAGCCACACTTGTAAAAGTGTTGTTTGAGCCCAATGCAAAATTATCAGATTCACTCACCTATGACATCACCGCATGGTCCCTTCCTTACGCCTATGGATTAGATGCAGTAGCCACTACCAGTCCTGTGGGATGTTCTGAGATGATGCAGGACCTTCCTTTTACTCCTCCCAGCGGTACATCTTATGCATATTTAGCGGACTGGAATAGTATGAAAGATGCCCGCTTCCTGACAGCATTGTTAAAAAGTGGCATACAGGTGCGAAAAGCAAATGCCCCTTTTGTAATAGATGACACTTCGTATGATCGGGGAAGCCTGATTATTACTGCAGCAGATAATCAAAGCGTTAAGGATTTTAGAACAACCTTGACTGAATTAGCGAAACAATACGAAAAAAAAATTCATGGAGTAGCCACAGGTTTTGTTGATGAAGGGAAAGACTTTGGTTCCGGATATGTGCAGATGATCAAAGCGCCAAAAGTGGCCATTTTATCAGGAGGGCCTACTTCCACCCTGCGGTTTGGGGAGATTTGGCACTTTTTTGAACAACAACTTCATTATCCTCTAACTGTAATTGATTCGGAATATGCAAACAAGATAGACCTATCACAATACCAGGTGCTAATACTCCCTGGGGGGAGATATTCCGGTTATTTTGATGAAGACGAACTGAAAAAGATTAAAGAATGGGTTAGTAATGGAGGAAAAATAATTGCCATGGGAGGCGCTATTAGCGGAATTGCACAAAAAGGAGGATTTGGGATCCAGTCTATAGAGTTTGAAAAAGATACCGCTAAAACGCAACCCATGCCACATAAAAATCTTGAAAGAGAATCTATGAAGAACGCTATTACGGGAGCCATATTTAAAGCCAAAGTAGACAATACCCACCCCCTCGCATATGGCTATGATGGTACTTACTTTACCTTGAAATTGGGAAGTAGCGCCTATAAATATCTGAAGAAGGGTAACGCAGTCTTTCTTCAGAAAGATACAGAACCGGTATCAGGTTTTGCCGGAAGCAATGCAAAAAAGAAAATACAGAACTCTTTGGTCTTTGGTGTAGATAACTACGGAAGCGGTAAAGTGGTTTACATGATAGACAATCCGCTTTTCCGTGGATTTTGGGAAAATGGAAAGTTGTTCTTTGCCAATGCATTATTTATGGTTGATTAAGATACCTTTTAACCGTAGGCCGTGAGCAAAGGTTGAAAATCAAATCACACTATATTTAAGCAATAACAAAGGTTTTTAGCATGGTGTGGTATATATTGCTTTTTATTTGTTTCGCCGCCTTTGGGATATTTATTGGCTTTCTTTTCTTTATCAAAAAAAAGGGAGATGTATTTGCAAATCGGGTTTTAGGCAGCTATGCTATGCTCTTTTCCCTTGAACTGTTATACAATTGTTTAAAGTGGTCAGGCGCAATGCCTACCCCGTCATTTATTCATTTTAGTTTTACCCATGCCCCATTATGGCTCCTTTACGGACCCTTAACCTTTATTTATGTCCGGAAAGTAACAACGAATCGGACATGGAACCGCTACGATTCCCTGTTTCTGTTGCCGGCGTTGACAATCATAGTATTAATCGCTCCTTACTACCATTTGGCTACCACTGAAAAAATTACGGCCTGGAACAACGGTGAATTTCATAAACATGCATGGTGGCCGCCTGCTACCATTTGGTTTGTTATCGCACTAATGGTATTTTATGGCATATTGACGTTGTATCGTTTTGGCCCAAATAAACAAGTAGGATACCGACAAAACAATTGGCTATATTGGTTTGTAGGAAGTTATTTTGGTTTTGTTTGTGTATTCTTCTGTTACGTGTTTTTAACGCGGATGGGATGGATGAATCCTAACTTTGACTACTTAGTCGACATTGTCATCGTTATTTTCATTGGGGCTTTAGCCTTTTTTGGTTTTGTACAACCCGAAATTTTTGAAGGAAAACTGGTAAGAGAAACGATTCCTTTTGTCAAATATCGCAAAACAGGATTAACCGACGCCTTGTCCATGGAGATGGGGAAGCAACTAGAACAGCTAATGCACAAGGAAAAACCCTACTTGCAAAATGACCTTAGACTGGAGGTACTTGCAGCACGACTTAATCTTTCCAGAAACCAAACATCCCAGGTAATTAACCAACATTTTAACCTGTCATTTTTCGATTTTATTAACCAATACCGAATCCGTGAAGCAAAGCTTTTTTTGGAAAATATAGAGATCGAAAAATTGAATATCACCCAAATCGCCTATACTGTTGGTTTCAATAACAGAGTGTCCTTTTACAAAGCTTTTAGAAAGTTTGAGCAATCCACACCTACAGAATATGCCAATTCGTTCCGGTCAAAATCCGACAAACTGATGTAAATCCTTGTAAGGAATAACAAGTTTCGATAACATATATGCTATATTGTTAAAGCCTGAGTATTTAATAGCCTTCAACGGTTTATTTCTTAAATTTATAGTAATGTCTTGGGCATTTTGTTCATCTTTTAATAGCATTAATCATGAAAAATAGAACAGTAATATGGGTCGCTTTGTTTTTTACTTGTATTGTGGCTAACGGTCTTGCTTTTCAGCAAGTTCAAGAAGAATACACGGAGTATAAAGGAGAGATATTGGAAGAAGGCAGCAGCAAAGCGCTAGCCCTGGCTTCCGTTTCAATCGCTGAAACCAATATCAGTACAGTTTCCAATGTGGAAGGGGAGTTTCTACTTAAAGTACCACGATCCCAGGAAGATTCAAATGTGATCGTATCTTTTTTAGGATACGAAAGCAAAACCATTCCGTTACAGGAACTCAATAAAAATAACAACCGAATCTATTTGCGAATTTCAGTCACGCAATTGTCAGAAGTTAACATCAATGCTCCTAAAAATGCTGAAGCCCTTGTGAGAGAGGTAATGAGCAAAAGGGGGGATAACTACCTCAAGGATCCCACGGTTATGACCGCATTCTATCGGGAAACGATCAAGAAGCGACGCAAAAATGTCTCTTTGTCGGAGGCAGTAGTTAATATTTACAAGGCACCTTACTACTCTCAAAAAAGAGATGCTATGCAGCTGTTCAAAGCACGTAAAAGTACCGATTACAGCAAATTAGATACCGTGGCTTTAAAGCTTCAGGGAGGACCGTTCAATACACTGTATGTAGATATCATGAAATATCCTGAATTCATTTTTGCGGAGGGTTCTATTGATGAATACCGGTTTACTTTTGACCGGTCCACGTACATTGATGATGCCTTGATCTATGTCATATCTTTTAACCAGTTGGAAACCATTCAAGATCCTCTCTATCGCGGCCAATTGTATATCGATGTCGAAAATAAGATATTAACCAGTGCTATTTATACCCTTAACATTACCAATAAAGAACTCGCTTCCCGACTGTTTGTTAGGAAGAAACCCGCAAAGGTAGATGTTTGGCCAACCGAGGTGTCATACCGAGTGGACTACAGGGAAAAAGGGGGGAAATGGTACTACGGTTACAGTAATGTACTAATGGAGTTTAAAGTAGACTGGAAAGGGAAGCTTTTCAATTCTGTCTATAGTATGACCGCAGAAATGGCCGTAACAGACTGGAAAAAAAATACGGCTGGCGAAACGGTCAAAAATCGTGAGAGAATTAAAAAATCGATCATCCTGAATGATGAAGCCATTGGCTTTTCAGATCCTGATTTCTGGGGAGAATATAATATTATTGAACCCGAAAAATCTATCGAATCTGCCATTAGAAAGATTCAAAGACAGTTGCGCAGAGCCAATCGAAATGGCACTTCTGCCGCTCCGTAACAAGAACAAAATCCCCTTAACGGGGATTTTTTAGTTTTGGAATTCCAAGATGGTCTTTCTAATGATTTCGATGCATTCATGAAGTTGCTCTTCGGTCATCACCAATGGAGGTGCAAACCGTATGATATTACCGTGCGTAGGCTTCGCCAATAGCCCATTATTCTTCAACGCTACGCAAATATTCCACGCTGTGGAACTATCCTCGGTATCGTTAATGACAATGGCATTTAGCAGTCCTTTTCCCCGAACCAGTCGCACTAAAGTACTTTCTTCAATTAATTTTTCCATTTCCTTTCGGAAAATTATCCCCAGCCGTTCTGCATTTTCTGCCAGATGCTCTTCTTTAACCACTTCCAAAGCAGCCATAGCCACCGCACAAGCTAAAGGATTGCCCCCAAAAGTAGAACCGTGATTCCCGGGACGTATTACATCCATCACCTCATTATTGGCCAATACCGCAGATACCGGAAATACCCCTCCTGAAATTGCCTTACCCAAAATAAGAATATCGGGTTTTACGTCCGGGGTACCTGAGCAACTTTTATCTTCACAGGAACAATTCCCGCAGGAAGCCAACAATCTTCCGGTACGCGCTATCCCTGTCTGTACTTCATCGGCAATAAAAAGAACATTTTTGGATTTGCATAAGGCAAAGGCCTCCTTCAGGTAGTTGTCATCGGGAACATAAACCCCTGCCTCCCCCTGAATGGGCTCCACCAAAAATGCCGCCACATTCGGGTCTTTCAATGCCTCTGATAAGGCATAGATATCATCATAACGAATAGCAACGATTCCCGGGGTAAAAGGGCCAAAGTTCTCTGTGGCTATAGGATCGTTCGAAGCAGAAATAATGGAAATTGTCCTACCGTGAAAGTTATTTTGACATACAATTATTTTAGCTTGATTAGAGTGTATGCCTTTTTTCTCATACCCCCATTTTCTAGCCAGTTTCATTGCAGTTTCCACTGCTTCTGCCCCGGTATTCATTGGCAAAAGCTTGTCATAACCAAAATAATCCGAAGCAAACTTTTCATACTTCCCTAACCGATCATTGTGAAAAGCCCGGGAAGTAAGGGTTAACTGTTCGGCCTGTTCTTTGAGGGCATTTATTATTTTGGGGTGGCAATGTCCTTGGTTTACTGCGGAATAGGCTGAAAGGAAATCATAATACTTTTTTCCTTCTATATCCCAAACAAAAACCCCTTCTCCTCTACTCAATACAACCGGTAAAGGGTGATAATTCTGAGCGCCATACTGGTTTTCCAATGCAATCGCATCCTCTGAAGTAAGTGTGCTAACTACTGCCATGATTCTAAATTTTTAAAATAAGACTTTCGTTATTCCTGCTGCACCTTTTTCCTTTCGAAGTATCGAAAATTCAGCGTAGGAGAGAAATCATCCTTGTGATTACACAAAGTTAAAAATATTTCTAAATGCCCAGGTAATCCTCTTATCCTTTGTCCTTGGCTTGAGCCAAGACAGAAATCTGCAATTCTATCCGCTTTAGTTCGCGTAGGATGTCATTCTTATCCATCTGCATCCAAACATATAGTTTCATCATTGCCATAAAGATCATGCATAAAAACCCGGCTGATGACCAAATAAAGAGATCTTTGATCGCTTCTGCTTCAAAAAACTCCACGATGCAATATACAAAAGCAACAAAAAAGATGAGATGCATTATATTCATCAGAATGGCAAGCCAACCCATCTTACCTCGGTAAACTTCGCCAATTTTTCCGAATAGGTCTTTTTCTTCCAGTTCTTCATAAAAAACTGCCTCCTCCTGGCTTAAACTTTCCTTGATCAGTTCGTCTATTTTTTCTACTTCTTTTTTCATTATTTCGGCTTTTTTAATTCTACTTTAATCTTTTCACGAGCTCTAAACAACCTGGTTTTAACTGTGTTTATCGATGTTTTTGTTATTTCGCTTATTTCTTTAAGACTGTATTCTTCCAGGTAAAACAATTTCAACACGATCCGGTGCTCAAACGATAAGGTTTGGAATACCTCCAGCACCCTTTTGATCTTCTCTTCTTTAGTTTCTATATCCTGGGTTTCTTTGCTCAGATTTTGCCAGAATATGTTGCTTGTTTCTTTTTCAAATTTGATTTTCCTCTTTCTGGCATCAATGGCTTTCCTCCCGGCAATTGTTATTGCCCAGCTACCAAAACTATGACTGTCCCGAAGCCCATATATTTTAATAAGAATAGTGCTCCAGGTATCTTGTGTAATATCTTGCGCAAGCTGCCAGTCGCGGACATAGCGATATGCGTGAACACATATCTTTTTATTCCAGCGCCTAACCAGCATATCCATGGCCTTCTTATCCCCCGTCTGATACGCAATGACCAATAACGAATCCACTATTTTTTCCGGACGACTCATAGTACTAAAAATAAGACGCCAATTTGGTAAAAAGGTTCCCATCTTGAAAAAGTGAAAATCCTATTTTTGCGCCATGCGAAAAAAGAAGCATCATTTTTTTGAAAAGCTACAGGTAATTGATGCCGGGGCTAAGGGCAAAGCAGTGGCAAAAGCTCCGGATGGTCGGGTTGTCTTTTTGTCCAACACGGTTCCCGGAGATGTGGTTGACGTTCAAACCTATAAAAAAAGGAAAGCCTATTACGAGGGAAAAGTAGTCCACCTGCATAAAGCGTCCAAAAAACGTGTCCTTCCGGTATGTGAGCACTTTGGTGTGTGCGGCGGATGCAAATGGCAGCATATGGCCTATGAATACCAATTGTTTTACAAACAACAGGAGGTAGAAAGCAATTTGCGCCGGATTGGAAAGCTTGAATTGCCAGAAGTTGCCCCGATAATCGGTTCAAAAGAGCACTACTTCTATCGGAATAAAATGGAATTTTCCTTCTCCAATTCCCGATGGCTATCCGAGGAAGAAATTTACTCCAAAAAGGAAATAAAAAATCGGAATGCCCTTGGTTTTCACATTCCGGGCATGTGGGATAAAATTCTTGACATCAAAAAATGTCATTTACAAACCGAACCTTCTAATGCCATACGCCTGGAAATAAAGGAATTTGCTGAGGCTCAGGGGATGTCCTTCTTTAACCCTAAGACCCAGGAAGGCCTTTTACGTAACCTTATGCTTCGTATTACCTCCGCAGGGGAAATTATGGTACTGATTCAATTTTATGAGGACGTTTTGGAAAAACGGGAGCTGTTGCTGGATCATATCAGGCAAAAGTTTCCCGGTATCACCAGTCTACAGTATGTTATTAATCAAAAAGCCAATGACACCCTTTACGATCAGGAAGTGATTTGCTACTCCGGAAGAGCACATATCTTCGAAGAAATGGAAGGACTCCGCTTTAAAATTACCGCTAAGTCGTTTTATCAAACCAACTCGCTTCAAGCCTATGAATTATACAAGGTGGTTAGGGACTTTGCCGCACTAACTGGAAAGGAATTAGTCTACGATTTATATACCGGTACAGGTACTATTGCACTTTTTGTTGCTAAGCAGGTAAAAAAGGTTGTTGGTGTAGAGTCAGTGCTGGAGGCTATTGTGGATGCAAAGGAAAATGCCAAAATGAATGAAGTGGATAATGTGGATTTCACGGTAGGGGATATGAAAACCGTATTTAATGACGATTTCATACATGTCAACGGAATTCCAGATGTGGTGATTACAGATCCTCCCAGGGACGGAATGCATAAAAAAGTTGTTGAACAATTGTTAAAAGTTGCGCCGGAAAAAATCGTTTATGTAAGTTGCAATAGCGCTACACAGGCGCGTGATTTGGCACTACTGGATGAGCAGTATCGGATGACGAAAGTACAACCGGTTGACATGTTCCCGCAGACCCATCACGTAGAAAATGTAGTACTTTTACAAAAAAGGTAGCCCAGGTTTGCGAATGAAACGATTGCTCCCAATCTTGTTTTTACTGTCCATCGTACAATTTTCTTCCTGCGAAAAAGATGATATCTGTGTTGAAGGCGATACGCCCTTGTTAATCATAGGCTTTTTTGATGCTGAGGATACTACTACCGCTAAAAATGTTCCTAGTATCCGTGTCATAGCATTGGATACAGATCCAGATACTATAGTAAACACATTTAGTGATCGTACAAATAATGATAGTATTGCCCTCCCGCTTCGCATAGATTCTTCCAGTACTGAATTTGCCTTTATCACCAACTCAGCAGATGATGATGATACAGAGGAAGAAACCGGTAACATAGATACATTACGTTTTAACTATGTGGTAAATGAACGTTTTGTGTCACGGGCATGTGGTTTTGTTGCTGACTATAATAGTCTGGACACTGTTAGACAAGTGCGACCCGAGGATGACTGGATTAAAAGAATTACCCTGGTGGATACGAATATTGTAAACTCAAATGCAATACATGTCAAGATCTTTCACTAGCCTTCTTCTATTGCTCTGTACCCTGGGATGTCTCGCACAAAGCCAACCCATAGATCTGGATCAAAAGGATACGATTACCCGTAAATATGCTTACGGACTCCGGGTGGGTATAGATTTAAGTAGACCAGTACTTTCATTTACAGATGACAACTATACGGGTTTTGAAATTGTAGGAGATTACCGTTTAACAGAGAAATGGTACCTGGCGGCAGAACTAGGCAATGAAGAACGCACCCAGGACGAAGAGCTTGGCGGTGACGTCCTTTACGAATACACTACATCCGGCAGCTACATTAAGGCCGGAGCAGAATACAACACCTACACAAATTGGTATGGCATGCGAAATCAAATTACGGTGGGAGGTCGTTATGCCTTTAGTAGTTTTAGCCAGACCCTAAACAACTTCAGTTTTTTCAACAGCAATCGTTTCTTTAGTCCGGATGGGTTCATTGTCGGTAGTACTGAAGAGATCCAATTTGAAAACCTAACCGCCTCTTGGCTGGAATTTGTGGTGGGCCTAAAAGCAGAACTTTTTGCCAATATCTATATCGGCATGAGTGTAAGGTTAGGACATCTGGTGACCAATACCGATCCAGACAATTTTAGGAACCTCTGGATCCCCGGGTTTAACAAAGTCACCGAAAACAGTAAATGGGGCGTTGGGTATAACTATTCGCTTTCCTATTTTATTCCGCTCTATAAGAAGGTAAAAGCAAAAAAAGCTGCACCTCTTTCCGAGTAGTTTTTTATATGATCGCATCTACCAGGTACTATGCTCTCTTTTTCTTTCGGCTACCCTCGTACAATTCATACATAACCAAACGAGATTCCAGTTTCGCGTTAAACACTTTGATTTTTTTTGAAGGCCGCAACCCCACAAATTTTAAAGCCTCTAAATTTGAAGTGATAAACCAGGCCAAAGTTCCCGGATAAGCTCGTTTTAAGGTGTCGCCTATTTTGGAATAGAAAGTAGTTATGGCTACCGGTAATCGCTCCCCGTAGGGCGGGTTAAAAAGGAGGTGCAGTGGGCCTTTTGTCGGTTTTTTTGTATTGAAAAAGTCTTTGCGTTCCACAGTGATGTACTCCGTAAGATTTGCATTTTGTATATTTTCCGTGGCCTTTCGTATCGCAGACGGTGCTTTGTCGTATCCTATTATTTTGTGGTGAAATTCACGGGTCTTGTTAAGGCTTGCATCTGTAATCTTATCAAAAAGCTGAGCATCAAAATCACTCCAATACCTGAAAGCAAAATCTTGTCTGTTAATATTAGGTGGAATATTGCATGCTATCATTGCAGCTTCAATTAGTACTGTCCCACTGCCACACATCGGATCCAAAAAGTCAGTACATCCATCCCATCCGCTTAGCAAAAGTAGCCCTGCTGCTAAAACCTCATTTATGGGGGCAATATTCGTCGCAATACGATATCCTCTTTGGTGTAGTGAAGCTCCTGAGCTATCCAGAGATACGGTCAAATCGTTATTTTGTAAATGAAGATGTATTCTTACTTGAGCAGACCGAGAATCTACATCGGGTCTTTTGTGCCCCATTGCCCGGAATTTATCCACTAATGCATCTTTGGCTTTCAGGGAAACGAACATAGAATTTTTAAAGCTATCTGAATACAAGGTAGTATCAAAAGCAAAAGTGGTATTTGCACCAAAGTGGTTAGGCCAGTTCAGGGTGTATAATTGCTCGTATAGTTGCTTCTCATTAAACACTTTGCCAAAGTGAATGGGTCTAAACACTTTGAGTGCTGTTCGCAGGCATAAATTTGCTTTGTACAAAAAACCCAGGTCGCCTTCAAAAGTAACCATCCGATTTCCCTCCCTAACATTCCCGGCACCCAGATTTCTTAATTCCTTTGCTAACAAAGGCTCAAATCCGTAGAGTGTTTTTGCCAACATCTTAAAATTCTTGTGCATAACCTACTGGTTGACTTCTCCAAAAATACGGTAATTTTACCCCCTTCAATTGTAATCTGTAGATGCATTATTTTTTATTGATTTTTGCCGTATTGGGTAGTTTTTTCCTGGTACTTAGGACCAAACCGAAGCATCAGGAGAACATAAAACTATTATTGGCGTTTAGCGGAGCTTTCTTACTTGCGCTGACCTTCTTTGAACTGATTCCAGAGGTGTACCAAGCTAAAAGCCCAAAAATCAATTCGGTTTTTATCTTGTTGGGTATCCTCCTGCAAGTATTTCTCGAGTTTTTTTCCAAAGGAGCAGAACATGGGCATATGCACCTGGAACTCCCTGAGAACCGATTTCCGTTAGTGCTGTTTATAAGTCTTTCATTACACGCCTTGGTGGAAGGCGTCCCTATTTCTGAAGAAAACACAATCATTTACGGCATTTTAGTGCATAAAATTCCAGTAGCGGTGATCCTTTCTGTTTTTTTGGTGAATTCCAAACTCAAAAGAAGGTTGACCTTGCTATTTATCCTACTCTTCGCCCTAATGACCCCTTTAGGTAGCTATCTGGCCACAGAAAACAGTACTATTGCAGCACTAAAAACACCATTAACCGCAGTTGCCATAGGGGTCTTTTTACACATTTCTACGGTAATCCTCTTTGAAAGTGCTAAGGCACATGCTTTTGACCTCAAAAAACTTTTAGTCGTAATTTTAGGATTTGGGATAGCCTATTTTATCTAGCAACTTTAGGCTATTGTTCCTTTTACCGATCTAGAAACCTAAGAAGTATTGGTTTTTTAAAGAACTATTTTTTATACACCCTGGTCGTATGGTTTTCAAATAAGGCCTTTTGGACTACCAGAAGTTCAAACTGTTCCAGCGTTTTCAAACTCTCTTTATCCCGGGTATTGGTAAGAATATAGGCATTCGGATGTTCTTCCAGATATTCTTTGAGTTCAGCTATGGATTCCACCACTGGAAAAGTTCGATTAAAATTAATCGGGAAAGCACTATCAAATCGTTGGTAAACAATGATATCGTCCTCCGCAGCGATAACTTTAGATGCTACTTCAACTGGGTTCTTGGTATTTAAAGCAGGCCAAATAATTCCAAAAAACAGGAGTCCAGTCACCATCCAACCGGTTGAAATACTTAAAAATGACCTTTTACATTGCTCGTTTCTATAGAAATACAGCCCCATAATAGCTGAAACAGGTAAAACAGTTAACCATAGCGCTACCCATTTTAAATCTTTAAATTGATTTTCTAAGCTTAACGCAATGTAGCCCCCAATTGGTAAAAGCAGAGTGATAGCCAGTAGCACCCATAAGCTCACTGTAAGTCCTCTTTTCTTTGATTTTTCACAATACACCCTAGATAAATATGACCCAAGAAGAATAGCAACAAAAGGATAACACGGCATCGGGTAATTGGGTAGTTTGGTGCTTGCGATACTAAAAAAAACTACAGTAACGGTAGAAATTATAAGTGCAAAAAGAATCAGATCGTTGTGTTTCCTTCCTGCCCATCCATTTTTAAAGCCTTGTAATATGGTCGTAGAAAAGGGAAGAAGACCAAGAAACACAAAAATAGGTGTCAGCAAGAAAATCCCTCCATGCCCCTCTTTTCCAGAATTAAACCGATTGACATTATGGTCTAAAAAGAAACCCTTGGTCCATTCCCCGGTGGTAGCTTCATGGACTAAATAATACCAGGGTAATGCAATTACCAATGAAAAAAATACTCCAAGAATGGGTTTGAAAGCGAATATCCTTTTTAGGTGAAATTCTTTTTTAATAAGTAAAAAAACTGTCAAACTCAGGCCAGGTAGTACTAAAGCAATAGGGCCTTTGGTTAACATACCTAAGCCGATACCTGCGTATGCCCAAAAAAGCCATATCCTTTTCCCACTTGTGTAAAACTCATAAAAAGAAAATAACGAAGCTGAAATAAAAAAAATAAGATAGGGATCAGGCACCGCAAGGTGGAACTCAAAAATGAACAATAAAGACGATAGCAAAATAAGAGTCGTTATATACGCTTCTTTACTTCCGATGTTATTCCTAACGCTTCTAAAGGTTATTAATAGCGTTAAGGCACCAAAAACCCCGGAAAAAAAGCGTGCGCCAAAAGCGTTAATACCAAACAGTTGATATCCCAAGGCCATAAAATAATAATGCAAAGGGGGCTTATCTGTCCGCAGTTCTCCATTAAAATAGGGTACGATAAAATCGCCGGAGATCAACATTTCCCGCGCCGCTTCGGAATTTCGGGCTTCGTCAAGTATGTAGATAGGATACAACCCTATAAATGATGTACAAATAACAAGACCAATAAGGAATACCAGCCAGCCACTATACTTATGGATAAAATACATTTAGGGGAAGGTAGTACTTAAAAGAATTCTCTAAAAGCATTTTGGGTACTTCTGGCCCATCCTTTAAGATTTACCTCCAGTTGCTTTGTATGCCAGGATTTGGGGTATGCCCTAATTGCCAGGTAGGCTACCACAGAAGAAACAGTGCCGAACACCATCCCAAAATAAACATCCGCATACCAATGTTGAAACAAATACATTCTGGCAAATCCCACGATGAGACCCACTAACAATAAGGTCCAGGATGCTACTTTATTACGGGCGAGTAACGCAAAAAAGGAAACCAGGAAGAAGATCGTTGCCGTATGACCCGAAGGAAACGTATTTACATATCTGATCTTTACCCCTTCAATAAGGGAAATCGAATCCATTAGACCAGAGCGATAGAAGTAAAGATATGGTCGGAGTTCTCCATTGAACAACCCTTTTTTAAACAGCACTACGATAAGGACCTGAATTAAAAATCCCGATAAGAAAACAGCAAGCCATTTAAATTTAAACCGAAGCACTAAAAGAAGGGCAAAGATCACGGTAACGGCATGGCCCAGTGCACTGGACTTAACAAAGAAAACATCCCAGAATGGTGTTCTGGAAGCATTGATGGCAAATAATATCTCCGTTTTTTGTAAGAATAGTAAGGGAAAACAAAGTATAAACGCCAGGATAAAAGGAAATAATCTATCTTTTACAATGCCCATAACTACTATTTATCCTCAAAATTATTCTACATTTTTTCCTTTCCGGTGAATGTGGAATTATTCATTTTTTAAAAAAGGATTACAGGAATGTAAAAAAGGGTAGTAGTTAACAGTAGGGCAAAAATGAATTAAGTTTTAATTAAAATTGAATCCCTATTTCTGAGTAAATAAACCACCAGTGGCTTATCGCTCCACCCAGCACAAAAAAATGCCAGATCAAGTGGTTATAGGGGATGGCCCGAATGGCATAAAATAGAATCCCCAAGGTGTAGAAAGCCCCTCCCAAACCTAATAGCCATAATCCTTGGGTAGAGGTGTTGTTAAAAAGAAAAGGAAGGTCAATTACGATCAACCATCCCATTATCCCATATAAGAGTAAGGAAAAGACCTCAAACCGACCGGTATAAAAGATCTTAAGTAGCGTTCCAAAAAGCGCTAAACCCCAAACTAAAAAGAGCAGGAGTTCTCCGCGAGACTCCCACAAAAGAAATAGGCAGACCGGAGTGTAGGTACCTGCAATCAGATAGTAGATACTGATATGGTCTGCCACACGGAGTTTTAACTTCCATTTTGGATGGGAAACCGCGTGATATATGGTTGAAGCCGTGAATAACAATATGATGGAACAACCGTAAACAAGTATAGGTAGTAAGGCCTGTCCTTGCGAATTATCTCTAAGCAGGAATAACAGTCCAATGACCCCTAGCACTATTCCGAATCCATGGGAGTAGGCGTTCCATTTTTCCTCCAACAGCTCTTTTGGGGTTTTCACTTGGTAAAAATAAAAAAAGCGTCCCTCACAAAATAGTGAAGGACGCTCAAAGAAGGCGGCGACCTACTCTCCCACCTGGTGTGGCAGTACCATCGGCGCTGACGGGCTTAACTACCCTGTTCGGTAAGGGAAGGGGTGGGCCCCGTCGCC
>JANQHL010000114.1 GCA_028277085.1 Flavobacteriaceae bacterium | reverse complement strand
CTCCGATGCAAGTATACTTGCTTTTACGAGTGAGGGGAGTGCCAAACCATCGCGGTATTACGGCGCGGTTGGAGCGGCCAAAGCAGCTCTTGAAGCAATACTTCGAAGTATTGCCCTGGAATTCGCTCAGGCAGGAATTCGCGCGAATGGTATCCAGGCGGGCATCACGGATACGGCGTCGTTTCGAAAAATCCCCAATAGCGAGACATTGAAAGAAGAAGCGCTGAAACGAAATCCTTTTGGTCGTTTAACTACCCCCGAAGATGTGGCTAATGTGGTGTATTTGTTAACCCTACCAGAAGCGAATTGGATTAACGGAACCGTGATCAAAGTAGATGGTGGTGAAAGTCTGCGATAATGGATAAAGCACAAATACTACAGCGTCTGCCGTATACATCTCCTTTTTTGTTTGTAGACCGTTTGGTGCACATCAACGCCAATGGTGTCGTTGGAAAATATACCTTTCGGGATGATTTGCCTTTTTACAAGGGGCATTTTAAGGATTTTCCCCTAACCCCCGGAGCACTGCTTACGGAATGTTGTGCCCAGATTGGGGTAGTGTGTTTAGGGATATATTTATTTAGCGAGGAAATCGCTTCCAAAGCTGCTATTGCCCTGACAAAAACGGAAATGGAGTTTTTGTTGCCAGTCCTGCCCGGGGAAACCGTTACTGTTGCTTCTGAAAAGGTGTATTTCAGATTTCAGAAGTTGAAATGCAAAGTTAAAATGACCAATGCCCTTGACCAGGTGGTCTGTAAAGGGGAGATCTCAGGGATGCTAATACCATCAGAACGTGAAAAATAGGGTAGTTGTAACGGGTTTAGGAATTTGCGCTCCAAATGGCATAGGACTGCAGGCGTTCTCCAACTCCCTGGTAAATGGTAGTTCAGGGATCACCTGGCAGGAAGAACTTAGCAAGCTAAATTTTTCATGTCAAGTAGCTGGAAAACCGAAAATTGAAAACACTAATCTAAATTATTACTTTACTAATGTGCAACTCAAAGGACTGCGATCCTCAGGGCTTGTTTTTGGGGTTGTTGCGGGAATGGATGCATTCAGGGATGCAGGGATGGTGCCCTCCGGATCAACTCCGGATTGGGAAACGGGTATCATTTTCGGTACTGGGATCCTTGGGGTAGACAAGTTCAGGGAATCCATCTATAAAGTAGATGAGGGGGCGGTACGACGTTTGGGGAGTACTGCAGTGGCACAAACTATGGCGAGTGGAATAAGTGCTTACCTGGGAGGTATGCTGGGCGCTGGGAATCAGGTGACGACGAATTCTTCCGCCTGCACTACGGGCACGGAGGCTATACTTATGGGATATGAACGTATTGCTTCCGGAAAAGCAGAATGTATGCTGGTGGGTAGTTGCAGTGATAGTGGCCCCTATGTTTGGGGTGGTTTTGATGCGATGCGTATTCTGCCTCGGAACTATAACGAACGTCCGGAAAAGGCCAGTCAGCCTATGAGCGCTACTGCTTCAGGATTTGTTCCTGGAAGCGGGGCGGGGGCGTTGGTATTGGAGTCCTTTGAACGCGCCAGGAAGAGAGGGGCGTCAATATATTGTGAAATCATAGGAGGAGCTGTTAATAGCGGGGGGCAACGAAAAAAGGGAAGTATGACGGCAGCAAATAATGTAGGTGTACAGCGTTGTATTACAACTGCTTTGGAAGATGCGGCAATTACCGCCGCTCAAGTGGACGCCGTTAACGGCCATCTTACGGCCACCACCAAAGATCCTGTGGAAATTGAGAACTGGGCGCAGGCATTGGATTCTTTTGGGAAGCAATTCCCCTATATAAACAGTTTTAAAGGGCATTTTGGACATTGTCTTGCCGCATCGGGGAGCATGGAGTGCGTAGGGGTAGTATTACAATTCCATCACAATCAGCTTTTTGGAACCCTTAACTGCGAAACAATTCATCCTGAGATCCTTAGATATGTACACCCTTCAAAAGTGCTTCAAAAAACGATTCCATTCGTACCCCGAGTCATTGCAAAAGCCAGTTTTGGTTTTGGTGATGTAAATGCCTGTGTTATTTTTAAGGCCTATTCGTAAAATTGCTTATGGAAAAAGAAAATTTAGAGCTATATCAAAAGCTCAGGGAAATTGTTGGCCAATATTTACCGGAAGACATATCGGTAAATGATATTAAAGTCAACAGTAACTTTACACAAGAATTGAATATCAATTCCGCTAATTTAGTGGACATCGTACTGGATGTGGAAGATGCCTTTGATATCATGTTGGAAAATGAAGATATGGACGGTATGCAAACTGTTGAGGACGCTTTGACGATCATAGCGCAAAAAATAGACCAAAACCCTTCCTAGAGGACATTGTTAGGAAAACGGATGTTGTCAGGATTTGCAGTCTAAATCCTGATTTTTAGCTGTTAAAAGCTATTTGTGTGATCACGTACTTTAATCAATACAACGGGAAAAGATCGTTGAAAGAAGCTGCTTTTTGTCTCAAATTCAATTCACCGTAAAGCGAAAACGGACATTGACCAAATTGTCTTCTCGCTTTTTCTTGATAGTGATGCCGTAGTCTGAAGAATATAAGGAACAACTTCCCAAAAGCTGCTTTCCCTGTCTTTGGAAACGTATAGTTAGCGGCTTGGTAGTGCCTTTTAGGGTTAGCCGCCCTTTTACCAATAACGTATCTCCTTCCCAGCTAACTTCAGTGCTTTTGAACTGGATACGAGGATAGCTTTTGGTCGCAAAATAGCGGCTGCCACGAAGATGCCAGTCGCGTAAGCCGTTATTGGTATCCAAAGACCTTGCTTCTACCGTACCTTCGAACAGCGACATTTCCATAGCTTCCCAATTAATTTTAGACTGAGAGGCAAACCCGGAAATGCTTCCCTTCACATTTTTCGAGGGAAATTCAAAGGTAATTTTGGCTTCTCCAAGTTCTTGTTGCTGAGCCCATGTCGTTAGAAAGCTCCCCATCAGCCCAAATAGCAGGACAATATATACCGTCTTCATCCTAAAAATTTAGGCGAAGTTAGGATGTTATCCCTAAAAAGAACCAGCCTTAGTGGGATTTCATCTTTTCTTTTTTCTTGGCGAGTTGTCGTGCAAGATCATTTACGGTTTCTGCAATAGCAGTTTCAAAATTGGCTGCGTTGGATTCTGCAAAAAGTAATGGACCGGGAACGCTTAGTTGAATTTTACAGATTTTTCCGGTTTCCGGACTACTGGTGTTGGTAGTTTTTAGGAAAACTCTGGTGCGAATAATGAAGTCGTATTTTGACTCAAGTTTGTTTAACTTTTCTAAAATCATCATTTCCAGGCGGTTGCTGGAGTGTATTCCGTCATATTCAAAAGTGATGTCCATATACTAAAGGATTATTGGTATAAAAAAAGCTAAGATATTTTAGGTAAAAAACATAAAACCAGATCATTAGAAATGGTAGTAAAACAAAAATAGAGGATGTTAAAGTTTCAAAATATGACAGTTGTCAGGAAAAAATATATCAGATAATTCGTATTTTTAATTTGGATTTTTACGTTAAACAAAAAAATATATGGAGGTTACCGCTCCAAATAGCGTTGCAAAAGACTTTGATCAGTTGGTAATTCTACTTGAACGGAACCATCGCTGTGTATTGCGCTTGGTACGAAAGTTGAGTTCCTATAAATATGAGCCTCGAAACTATGAGTGCTTTATACAACTTCGGGATTTACGTAATGGATTCCAAAAACTTGGCCAGGATCAAATGAAATTATTTGACCGTATGCAACATCGGGAAGTAAGTCTTAAAACAGCGGAAATGGACGTAAATCTCCTCTTTGGCCGTTTTCGAGAATTGGAACGCGATACGGCCGCCTATATCACGGAAGCGCAAAATTGCTAATCCTTTCGAATCCACAATAATTCATTGTTAAAATTGTACTTTAGGCGGCAAATCTTTTTGGTATGCACCTGTTCAAAACATCATCTACCCTTGGAATTGGGGTTGCTTTTTTGATGGTAATTTCTTTTGTATCGTGTTTTGAAAACAAAAACCGAAAACCTCTGCCGGAGGGAGAGAGGTCCCGTCAGGTATCCTCCTTGCCTTTGGGTCTACTGCAGTTACCGCAGGGCTTTCATATCGACACTTATGTTGAAGGTTTGGATGGCGCCCGATCCATGGCTTTAGGAGAAGATGGTACTTTGTTTGTAGGAACCCGGACGGAGAACAAATTGTATGCTGTAAAGGACACGAACGGAAACTTCAAAGCGGATCAGGTTTTTGTGCTTGACACTACCCTTAACGTACCCAACGGCGTAGCATTTAAAGATGGATCGCTTTACGTGGCCGAAGTAAATCGGCTATTGCGGTTTCCAGATATTGAACAGCACTTGGACAAACTCCCCGAACCGGAAGTTATTTATGACGATTATCCTGATGAGTTTCATCATGGATGGAAGTACATCGCTTTTGGCCCTGACGGTAAGTTGTATGTTCCGGTAGGTGCTCCCTGCAATATCTGTGAGAGCGAAGAGGCCATTTTTGCCAGTATTACCCGAATGAACCCGGATGGCAGTGAACGCGAAATTTATGCCCATGGTGTACGAAATACGGTTGGATTTACCTGGCACCCGGAAACCGGTGAACTCTGGTTTACGGACAATGGTAGGGATATGATGGGTGACGATATTCCTCCGTGCGAACTGAATCGAGTGGGTGAAGCGGGACAACACTTTGGATATCCTTATTGTCATGGCGGAACTATAAAAGATCCGGAATTTGGTGAAAAATACCCCTGCTCGGACTTCGTTTCTCCGGTACAAGAGCTTGGAGCCCACGTGGCTCCATTAGCTGTAAAGTTTTATCGGGGCAAAATGTTTCCGGAGAAGTACAAAGAATATGCATTTATTGCAGAACACGGATCCTGGAACCGGTCCTCAAAAGTAGGTTATCGTATTTCCCTGGTACGATTGCAAAACAATAAAGCGGTTAGCTACGAAACCTTCATCGATGGCTGGCTTAACGATGCTACCCAGGAACAGTTTGGAAGACCGGTGGATATCCTGTTTTTAGAAGATGGCTCTATGCTGATTTCGGACGATTATGGAGATGCTATCTACAGGGTGACCTACGAAGGAGATCCCCTGGCGGCAGTGGAGTGACAGCGAACCAAAGGGTAAAGGCAAGTGGTGAAGTTTACCCTATTATTTGAGAGTGGTAAATAAGCAATCATCTATCTCGCGGAATACCTATTAAGAATACATGTAATTTTTTACTATTGCGATAATCCATTCGCTTTTATTTTACGTATTAGAAGTGTCGATTCGATACTTTTGAAAACAACCTAGGCTATCGTGTCCCATGAATTCAAGATCAAACTACACAAAATTACTACTCCATTTCTTAGGTGTTGGGCTTTTAATGACACCACTGTCGCTCCACTTTTTGCAAGCACAAGTAAAAGAACGTTATGAAGGTCCGCTTAAACTGGGAGATTATCTGGGAGAAGCGGTGTATACCTATTTTGTAGATCAGGGGGACACCATTTTGGATGGAACGTTTGTGCTACAGCGTTCCAGCCTGGAGGCGCTTCTGGAAAAAAAAGATGTGTCATTTGAGTTCACAGGAGCGTTTAAGATGGGGTATCCACATGGATCATGGACATTTCAATTTGGGGAATTTCAATCGGATAATACCACCCGGGTGGTAGATTATCAATATACCCTAAACATCAGTGGATCTCAGACAGCTGCGGAAGGGGTGCTGAATATGGGTAAACCCCAAGGCCTTTGGAATATCAGTAGGGATCGTATACAGGGTTCTGAATTGGAAAAAGCCTTGTTCAAAAGTCAAATTTTTTTTGAAAATGGTGTCCCGCAACAGAGTTTTCAAGTTGCGGACAGTTCGAATACCCTGGTTGGGCGATTTCTTCGTGATGGTTTAGCGCATGACAATTGGGAATTGTATTCCGATGCGACTACCGAAGCGATAGAAGTTTGGAGCTTCAATGAAGGGGTACTAGAACATATTCAACTACAGATCGATAACGAAACCCGGAGGGAAAGGATTTTTGATGAAGACCTACCAGATGCCAAAACCATCAATTTAGAGGGCAATTACCTTCAAATAGTGAAACTTTGGCGGGATTTTGGGAGTTCTACCGCCACCACTGAAGGACAGGTAGCTGGTTTATTGGCTCAAAATGCTGATTTTTACAACAGGATCAATGGAATTCTTTCAGAAATAGGAACCTCATCGTTTCGACCGGAATTCAAAGTCAAAGTTCCCTTTTTTCCATTGGATACTATCGAAAACAAACAATTGGATAGTATCAAGACAATGTTTGAAAATTCATATGGGCTAGGCCAGTCGTTGTTGAAGGATACCCATCTGAACATTTTGAAGCTATCTGATGAAGAAACAGAATATCTCTACAAAGTAGTGGAGATCCTATCAGAACAATTTCTACTTCCGCTAGGTGAAATAGTCCGCTACCACAACGAAGGTGTATTGGAACATGTGCCCCGGGAACAACTGATCCGGCAGCTCTGGCCAACTGGCAAACCCGCTGAAGTTATCACCGTTGCCATGGGTGATGAAGGAATCCGTAGAACTTTCAAAGGGCCAGGTGTTGCACCATATCAATGGGAAGCGTACAATTTAAATTCGTTACAGCGACTAGCTGAATATGCCACTTCAAGTCTGGATACTATTGCTGCTGTGCTACAGGCGAAGTCCACTCAAAAGCGACGGCAACAAGAGGTAATACAGCTGGAAGAGCAACTGCTTACCCAGGTAAACCAACTAAATACTTATGTGGATAGCGTGATGCAGAATATCCCGGAAGCTCATCAACGGGCGCTAGAAAATATTAAGACTACCGTAGGCAATTATCTTAAGGAGTATTCCGCCAAAGAACAACTGGATCAAAAAGTAGCGTTTGGAGAGCAGTTGAAGCAGTGCTTTAGGGAAATGGACACTTTAGCGAAGCGGGTGATACAATTGCCAGAACGATCCAATGAGATAGCGGCGGTATACCAGGATGCTGTTTGGAATCCTTTTACGACTACTATAATGACTGAAAGGGTTAAGAAGCGAATAACCGGCGCTTATAACAAAATAATAATGCCATATTTCCTTGGGCAAATTGCTACGGCACTAGATTGCGAAAATGCCAAAGTGTATTCTTCTTCCCTAGAACGGTTACACCTTAGAATGCTGGCCTTGCGTGATGAGGAAACCCGAAAACTCGAAAGAAAATTGAAGAAAACGCAAGATCCCAAAGCGGTGTTGCAATTGTTGAACCTTCTGGATACGGAAAACGAAAACTAAAGGATGAAACAACACAACTATCGCTCCCTTTGTTTTGTGATGTTATTTACCCTTTTGGTTTCTTGGGTCGCTCAGGCTCAGGAAGGGGAGGTATTACCTGAGGAATCCACTTTCAAAGACCCTAAAACCAGAGTTTGGTTCAATACATACGGCCTTATTCGGATTTCACCTCGGTTATTTTGGGATGCACAGACCCATTTTCGGTTTGAGGAAACCGAGGCAACCCCATTTATTGGTCAAATAGGGCAGATCTATAACCGGCATGCTATCGGCTACATCTACTCCAAAAACATCAACTTTAGCTTAGGTGGGGTGTTACGGGTGAATTTTAACACAGATGAATCCTCGGAAGATCAAAATGTAGTCCCGGAATGGCGGATTTGGCACCAGTATCAATTTGCGATGCCGCTATACTCGGCCATGATCTACCATAGGATTCGGATCGAGCACAGATGGACTAGGGGATTTGCTGAGGAAAGTGACTTCATATTTCGAAATCGCTGGCGTTACATGCTACGGGCAAAGGTTCCGTTGAATAGCACCAAACTGGAACCCGGTACAATGTATGTATCTCCGGAAGCGGAATTGATCATGCAAAGCGGAAAGGAAGTCGTAGGAAGCGTCATGGAAGACCTCCGACTAACTACCACCCTGGGGTATATTTTAAATCCTCGTTTACAGATTGCAGCTGGTTTAATGTATTCGCAAGGGCAAACGCTCCAAAATGCAGGAAATTTCAATCAAAACTGGACCATACGATTCCATGTTTACTTCTCTCCAGACATAAGAAAGGTAAAAGATAAGCTTCCCGCGATCCATTTTACCGATTAGACACGTATATCTCTTGGTTTCTGATAAAACTAACCTATGAAGAGCACCAGACAGACGCGATATCTTTACCTCATTGTGATTCTCACTTTTGCCGCTGCTTCCTATTATTTTATTCGGAATAGGCAGTTGGAACGACGTTTGGATGAGATAGAAAAGGAGAAAATAGCTTTGGAGCAGCAGCGTATACAGCAAGAACGGTTGTTGCAAATTGACTCGATGTTGGTGGTTGGTGAGAACTACCAGGATGCGCTACTCGCCTATAACGATCAGCTGGATCAACAACCTATTGAAGATAATTACATGAGTATTGAATTACGTATGGCGCTTACCAAAAAGTTACAACGCCTACATTATGAGAATACGCTGTCATTAAAAGCCGCGGAGGCGGCTTCTCCCCAAGACTCGCTGGAATTGTCAGATTTAGACGATACCAATAATAGAACGCTCCAACAGTTAGATTCCATAGGTTTTGCACTGGAAAAGACCAAAGTAAAATTGGCCAGGGCACAGCGCCAGTTACAACAAAAAGCTTCAGGGGAGTACTTGACTTTTAGGACCAGTAAAGGCAGTCAACTGCACTATGTAGGCCAAGTAAAAGATGGAAAAGCGAATGGATACGGAGTTGCGATATTAAGCACCGGAAGCCGATACGAAGGCGAATGGAAGGATAACCGTCGACATGGACAGGGGAGCTTCTATTGGCCGGATGGGCAGTACTACGTTGGGGCATATCGCAATGACAAACGCAACGGAGAAGGAACCTACTATTGGCCCAATGGCGAAAAATTTGTTGGGCTTTGGGAAAATGACGAACGTACGGGAGAAGGCGTGTTCTACGGTAAAAAAGGAGATGTCGTAGCTAGTGGACTCTGGGAAGATGACGAACTGATTGTGGTGAACAAAAGCTCAGACAAATAACCCTCAACCCCATAAATCCTCATAACAAAAGGTTAAAGGGATCTTTAGTCTGCAAATTTTCTGCTTATTTTAAAGAACTTGTCAGCAGATGAACAAAACAGGAAGCGGGTTTTGTAGCTTCCGTCAATTGTTTAACCGATTTTCTTTAGAATTATGGGACAACCTACCAACCCTTCCCCTAAGACCATTCTTGCTTTTGTAGACATGAGTCAGCAAGCGATCAACGTAATCACTGCCGCCAATGCAATTACAAAACAACTAGAAGGTACACTAAAAGCGGTATGCGTCAAAGCGCCGCTTTCTGTAATAAAACAGGAAAATCAGTTTTCTGCGAAGAAGGAGCTCTTTCAGGATTTCCGAACAACGCAAAGTCGTCTGGAAGCACTTATACGGGAATATGCACCAGGCGCTAAATACGAGCTGTTCTATGGAAATGTTAAAAGCAACGTGGTGGAAGCAATCGCTAAGAACCATCCTGACATCGTAGTGCTTGGAAAACGTTACAGAAAACTTGGTGGAATACTTGGAGGGCGCATAACCGATGCGGTACTTAGCGCCAATAGTACGGCATCCGTATTGATCGTCGACGCTTCTCAACCCATTCCCGGCTCGGAAAAACTCTCCCTTGGGGTACTAAAGGGGGAAACCGGAACAGAATTGGGTATTTTGGAATCACTATTTCATCAAAATTCGGAACAGATACGCTATTTCAGTATCGAAGATGGGGCGAGTACCGCTTCAGAACGAGAGCAAAATCATTTTGTTTTTTCCAATGGCAGCAACGCTATAGACAACCTTGTGGAATACACCGCAAAAACCAATACCCAGCTTTTTTGTATTCCTAAAGGGATGGAGACCCGTTTCCCCAAAAAAATGCTTTATAAATTAAAGACAAACGTATTGTTAGTGCGCTGACACACGGCTTTTCGTAATATCCTTCCAACTTTCCTCGGGCGACAATTGTTGGTAACTACTGCTGTAGTGATCACTTTTAAGAGGATAATTGTGTACCTTTTAAATCGTTTCGGTTAGTAGATAATATCAACCTTCCAAAAACTATGAGATTTTTGCTTTTTATGTTGGTCTGCCTTTGCGGACTACCGTTAACATCCCAGGAGATCACCACCATCCAATGGCAAAACGACCTGACGTTTCTCCAAAAAACAGTGCATGAAGAATATCCTTTTCTTTTTAAGAAAGTAACATCAAGCGATTTTGATGCTGCGGTCACCAAATTCTATGAAGCTATTCCCAATATGGCACAGCATGAAATTGTTGTTGGATTTGCAAAGATCATTGCACTTTTTCAATATGGGCATACCCGTATGCGGTTGAGCGACAGCCCTGCTACCTTTCATAAACTTCCCTTACAATTGTATCAGTTCACCGATGGCATATACATCACGGGTGGGCACAAGGAATATGAGGGTGTAATAGGAGCAGAACTTTTGGAAATTGAAGGGCAGCCAATTGGAGAGGTACTAAAGGCGGTGTACCCCGTTGTTCCTGTAGAAAATGAACAATTTTTCAAAGCCCATGGTATAAACATGGCTTTACTACCGGAAGTATTGCAGGCCCAGGGAGTTGTGGAGAGTGTAAAAAAGGAATTGGAAATAACAGTAGAAAAAGAGGGGAAGCGCTTCTCCAGGAGTGTTATTGCAACATCAAATATGGATTTTCCTTTGCAATATGGAGAGGTAAAGCCAGATTCTGAATGGGAAAGTGCAAGAGACCTTTACAATTCACCGCGATATTTAAAAAATTTAGACAAACACTATTATTACGAATTCCTGCCAGATGCCAAAGCCCTGTACATCCGATATAGCCAGGTATTTGATGATCCTTCTGAAACTGTTGCTGCTTTTTATGCCCGGGTATTTGAATTTCTCGAAAACAATGAGGTGGAACGGATGATCCTGGACGTTCGGCTCAACGGAGGAGGTAATAATTACAAGAACAAACAAGTAATTACCGGGATCATTGAAAATCGTGAGATCAATCAGACAGGAAAGCTCTATGTCATCATTGGAAGGAGGACCTTTTCTGCCTGTCAAAACCTGGTTAACGAACTCACTAATTATACTAACGCCATCTTTATTGGAGAACCTACTGCGGAGAATATCAACTTTTATGGGGATAATAAGAAAGTAGTGTTGCCCAACAGTAAAATGCCGGTATATCTGTCATTCGCCTGGTGGCAGGACTTACCACAATGGGAGAATGGACCGCATACCCAACCCGATATCCTGGTTGCCTCAAATTTTGAAGACTACCAGGCCAATAAAGATCCTGTTTTAGAAAAGGCATTAACTTTTAATGGGGAGGGATATATTCAAGACCCCTCGGGATATCTTAGCGGGCTATTTATGGAAAAGAAATTTGAGCTTTTGGAAAGTGAAGCAAAACGTCTGGTCGGTGATCCGCTGTACGCCGCTTTTCCATTTGAAGAAGAGTTTACCAGAGCTGGGTTTCGGTTGTTGGATTCCGATCAAACCCAGGAAGCCATTTATGTATTCCAACTCAATGCCAATCTCTTCCCAGAATCAGCTTACGGTTGGTATGCGCTGGGAGAGGCCTACGAGAAGGCCGGTAATATGGAAGAGGCTATAAAAACCTATGCCAAAGTGGTTGCGTTGGACACTAAGGACATTTATAAGCAATACGCCCGGGAAAAACTGGAAACAATTAAGAAATAGTAACCGCATTATTTTATTGGTCTGTAAAAAAGGCAAAAAAGGCATTAGCATCCTTTATAGTATCCAGATGCAGCAGATAACAGGTTTCAGACAAGTCGGAAAAATCCAGGCCCCCATTTGCGATTGAGGTGTTTAGATAACGACCTTCTTTTCCATTGTACTGGTTCCCAATACGCAAAGCGGTTTCCCAAATCGCTATGAGTTTGGTGTCTTCAATGTATTTTCTCCAGTCAATGATTTCATCGGAACGAAAGCCAGGAGTACCGTTTCCTACTACATTTCCATCCGGAATCTTTCTATAGTCTGTCACTTTCTTAACAAACTCCAGGTTTTCCGAAGCGGTCACCTCTTCGTTCCAATCGCTATGCTGTACGATGTGAATGCGTTGCTTCGTATTTAATTCAGGGCGAAGCGCCAATAACGCACGAATCCATCGTGCAGAAAAATCAGATTGACCGGCCTCTGCTACCCAGATATTTCCGCCCTGTTCTATCGCTTTTTCCACAAGTGTCAGGACTTCCTGCATCGCCATATTCCCTTGGTTGTGCGCATCAGACCAACGGGCACCAAAAGCCAGCTGAAACAGTTCATTGGGAGGGACATAAAACCCCTCTTGAATTCCATATGCACCTGCTACCGCATGGTAGTTGATGTTCTGGTACTTCGGATGGCGTAAGATAGTTGCCAATGCAGCCACTGTGTGCAGATCATCAACATCAGTTTTACAATCAAATTGCGCTAACAACAAATCCCTGGAGCTATCAAAACGGGTATCCTGGGCATACATTCCCAAAAAGCCAAATAAAAGTGAGCCCATTAGCAGGGTAAAAGCGCGGATTTCCATAACGATGCAATTTGTATAAAGATAACCCCAATTTTTGGTCGGGGCATTTGACATCGGAAGTCACGTCCCCAATACTACCACAGTAATTAGGAGCGCAACCGTTTGGACTCCTTTTTGGTCGCAAATTGTGTTGCTGACTTTTCGACTGATGGAAAGCTAACTATAAAGGTTGTTCCCTTTCCTTTGCCTTCGGATGCCGCAGTAATATCGCCCTGATGCGATTCTACAATCTTTTTTACCATATATAGCCCAAGACCTGAACCTTCTACGCTGCCGTCAAAGCGTTCAAAAGGGGTAAACAATTTTTCCAGGGCGATTTCATCCAATCCGGAGCCATTATCGATGACCAGAAATTGATTTTCGCTTCCCTGTGTTTTGGCCTCCACTCGGATCAAGGGGTCTTCCTGGTCACCCATATATTTTGTGGCGTTATCGAGGAGATTTTCAAACACCTGGAGAATACGGTTTTTATCGCCTATAATTTCCGGAAGGTCTTTGTCAATGTAGAGTTTGGCGTTAGAAGCGCTAAGTCTACCTTGTACCAGATTACCAGCCATTTCCACAATTTCGTTGGTATTGAGCAATTCCATTTTGTTCTCGATCTTACCCAATTTGGCAATTTTGGTGATATCGGTGATTAAGGTGTTCATAGTGTCGCAAGTCTCATCAATGTACTTAACGTACTCCGCCATATCGGGATAGGTATTTAGGTCTATTTCCATTGGAATTAGACTAGCGATGCCTTTAATACTATTTAGAGGACTTTTTAAGTCGTGTGAGACGGCAAATGCGAAGCGCTGTATTTCTTCATTTCGCTCAGTGAGTTTGTCTGCTGCGTTTATCAATTTCTGGTGTTTCAACTGTAATTCTGAGGTGCGTTGGTCAATTTGCTGTTCCAATCGTGTCTGATATCGTTTTAAATTCCGTATTCTCAAATAATACAGTAAATAAATGAACAGTATTCCTGCTGTAATTATCAATGCTCTAAACCACCAGGTTTTCCAGTACGGTGGGGTTATTTTAATGTAAAGCTGGGTTTCATTGTCCACCCAAACCCCGTCAGAGTTCGTAGATTTTATCCGTAGCGTGTAGTCTCCGGGATTAAGATTGGTATAGGTGGCATGTGCATCATTTCCAACGTAATTCCATTCCGCTTCAAACCCTTCTAAAAAATAGGCAAAATTCACCCGTTCGGGATGACGGTAGGTAAGGGCGTGAAACTCAAAATTTACCACATCCTGGTTGTAGGCTAGAACTAAAGTATCTGTCTGACTAATGTCACGTTTGAGTACTCCTGAGGTATCCTCCGGTGTTATGGGCTGATTGAAAAGCTGTAAACCAGAAATATAGATTTTCGGAATATCTTGTCTTTTCTTTACGGAAGAAGGTGTAAAAATATTAAAGCCATTACTACCTCCAAAAAGCAGTTCCCCCGCTTCGGTTTGGTAAAACGCTGCTGCGTTAAACTCATTTCCCTGGAGCCCGTCATCGCTATCGTAGTTTACAAAGTTACCGTCAGTGGGATTGTACCGGACTATTCCTTTTCCTGTGCTGAGCCATAGAAACCCTTCATTGTCACGGATAATTCCTTTAACGGCATCATTAATAAGCCCATCCTTTTTGGTTATGGAAACAAATGAGTCCGATTCCGGCAAGTACCGATTCAAACCTGCCTGTGTGCCTACCCAAAGGGTACCGGCTGCATCCTGTATCATAGTGTTAACGAAATCATTACTGATCGATCGTTTTTTATGTAACGTGTGGTAATGCAAAGGGACCCATTTATCATTCTTTTCCACTAATCGAAACAATCCGGAAGTCTGCGATCCTACCCAAATCTGTCCCTGGTCATCTTCTAACAAACGGGCTACAGTAATCACCTCCGAACCGTCTTTTTCAGAACGGACACTCACATGTTTATGTGCTCCACTTTCCGGATAATACACATGTACTCCACCAAATAGTGTAACAATCCAAATTCTTCCTTTGCGATCCTGTAAAATATCCGTTACGTTATTGGATCCTAAAAAAGAATTATCTCGATCCCATACCGTGTAGTTCTGGGTCTCCGGGTGCTTTATCGCCAAGCCGTTGGCCCAGGAGCCAATCCAAAGTTGATTTTTGTTATCCTTGAGTAGTGCGAGGACTACATTGGTATTCAGTTTTCCATTATCTAAGGAATATGCTTCAAAGGTATTGGCGGCTCTGTCCCAATAGTTCAACCCTCCGCCATCCGTCCCTACCCAGAGATTACCCTTTTCGGCATTGAGAAAACGGTTTACCAAATTGTTGTTTAGCGCAGCTTCGTTAAAGGGATCCGTTTTATAATGTACAAACTTGTAGTATTCAGGATCATAGAAACTAAGCCCGTTTTTAAAAGGACCCAACCACATAACCCCATTTTTCGACTTATGAATGGACCAAATAGAGTTGCTTGAAATGGAATAGGGTCGTCTTTCATCGGCCTTTATGTTCGATACTGTATTGTTTTTTGGGGAGTACAAGGACAAACCGGCATTTTCACTACCCAGCCAAATCGTACCCTGTTCATCTTCAGCCAGTGATAAAATCGAATAGCCGGGGCATATGGTAGTAGGATCGGCACCTAAGGTGTAATCCGGTTGTATTTGTAGGGTGATGAGCTGTCCGTCATGCGAACCGAGGTAATATTTTGTTTCTGAAATACGAATGGCGCTGCTGAGATCTTGTGGCTTTTCTATTTGCGAGACTACCTGGAGCTCATTGTTAATAATGTAAACCGAAACCTGAGTAATCATAAGCAGTTTATCCGACTTCAGCGGAAACAATGCAACGATAAAATGATTACTGGGACCGCCCTTGTCAATCTCATCAAAAATAACTTGCTGGGTTTCCCCTGTTTTGATATGATACCGATACACCCCGCTATTATCCGTGCCCAGCCATAGGAAGTCCTCGGACCGGGCAATTGCGCTGATGTATTTGGTTTGCAAAAATTCCCCCTTTGCTTTGAAAGGGTAGGGCTTTACGCGGTTAACTTCCCGGTTATATAGATTTAAGCCTTGATTTGTTCCGATATACAGTAGTCCTTCAGCATCTTCATAAATACTCTCTACATAACCGTCTGTTAATCCTGGATTACCCTCCTCACTTTTTTCAAATACCTGGAATTCGGTGCCGTCAAATTTATTCAGGCCGTTGGGTGTGCCCACCCAAAGAAATCCTTCGCTATCTTCAAAAATTTGAGTGGCTGAGCTCTGCGACATTCCTGTTCTAATATGTTGAAAAGTAAGGGTATCCTTTGGAGATTGAGCGGAAAGAACTCCTGTAAAAAAAGCGACTAAGAGCAGTAGTAGAAGTTCTTTTAGATTGTTCATCTGTTGGTGTATATTACAAACATGTCGATGGTTCACATCAAATGAATGGAATCCACTGAATTTTTAAAATCTTGTGGATATTTCCCAAAAAAATGTTGATCGTTTAGCTATCCCGCAGCACCGATTAATGCGCTACCACAAAGTAATCTTATAGGCTATTAACGATGTTTTGTCACAAGTAATTGTGTAGTAAATTAGGAAGGTATTAGACCTTTTTTAAAACGAAGCGTCCTAGGGCGAAAGGAAAGCAAATTGTTATGAAAAAACGTTCCTACTTATTCTGGTTTGCCTAATTCTTGGATTGTTGGCCAATACCGCTGCTGCATGAACCAAAAAGGATCTTCCAAATGACCAATACCACCGGGTAGTAAGACATTCTAAATTGCTACTTGCTTGACCATTAACTTTTGTTCATAGCAAGTTTGACCTGTTCGGTTGGGTTTTTTCTTTTTAGAAATCCGATTTTTGCTGAGATATGTCTTAACTTTCCAACAGAATAGTAGCTATGGCAAGATCTGATCAATCCTTTAACAAAAGAGAAAAAGAAAAACAACGCGCAAAAAAAAGAGAAGAAAAGCAAAAAAAGAAAGCAGCACGGAAAGCGGAAGCAAAAGAAGGTGATGGTGGGATCCCTTTTGCTTATGTAGACCAATATGGAAATCTAACAGATACCCCTCCGGATCCCTCTGAAAAGGCTGCTATAGAAGCTGAGGACATCGTTTTGGGCATTCCAAAAAAAGAAGAAGTTGAAGAAGACCCTGTTCGCACAGGTAAAGTTTCCTTTTTTGACCACTCCAAAGGCTTCGGATTTATCATAGACACTGAGAACAATGAAAAGTACTTTTGCCATGTTAGCGGATTAGTGGACGAAATCAATGAAAATGATCGCGTAAGTTTTGAATTGGAAATGGGCCCTAAAGGATTAAATGCGGTAAAGGTTACCCTAGTGACTTAATAGCATGATTTTATAGAGAACGGACTATTCTGATCTAATTACAAGAAGGGCAGAAAAAGGATGAAACAGATTTATTACAGTAAGATCAGGCCAAAATGCTCTCATGTCCTGAATCTTTAACAAACAAACAGGAGCTTTGTGTTTTGGCCGACATCTCTTCTACGAACTCGAATTTTAGGTCAGCATCCATGCCAAAAATGTTCAGGTCGGCAGTAGGTGCTTTACGCACCACCGAATGAAAGTCCCCAACATGCACTTCGGTAAGCGTTTCCGGTAATCGGGCAAGATTGATCAATAATTTCAAAAACTTGCGTGCATTGTCTTCTTCCTTAGGATCACGAATTACGGTGATGATGCGAATACGGGCTCCCCAGTTCATTTTCAGCTTATAGGCGACTAGCATGGAAAGGTCCAGGTTGCCAATATCCCAACCCAGATCCCAGTTGGTTCTTCGATCACTCACCCAAACGTTGATCGTATTACGTTGGCCAAGGAGAGCGGTGGGATGCGACAAATATAAAAGCACACCTACTTCCAGGCGAATTGCCTCCTTCATAACCGGTCGCAACTCGGTTTCATAATCGTCATGATGTTGTAGGTTCAAAAAGATAATGTTCGGTCGGAAAAAAGCCCCCTGGAGTGCTTGGTTGCCATAATTAATACCCTTGGCGAATTCTTGGGTATGGATCACTGAAGAAGAGGAGAAGACTTCTTTTTCCCGAAAGGCTGAAGAAATGACCTCTAGTTCTTTGGCCAATGTACTGGTTTCTGAATAGGATTCGATACCCAATAGTTTTATGGAACCCCTGGGCTTGGCGATATTTCTCAAGAACTCAAAAGTGCCCCGTAACCCATTGATATCCCGGACTGGAACCATCAAATTTGCCTTCCAGGCACGCTGTTGCATCTTTTTCATACCCCAGGTGTGTTTGGCCGCCCATTCCGCAAAGGAAAAAAACAAGCCTGAACGGACATCTTCAAAAGGGGTTTCCAAATTTTGGCGGGATAAGTACCAGTAGACCATTAAAACGATCATGATGGAAATCAAACTTACCGTAGGATTGATGATAAACATGGCAAATACCGAAGACACCAGTCCGAACCAGGGTACCCAGCGATGGATCTTAAACAGTGGGCGGTAACTGATCAGTCCTAGATTTTGCTCGATAATGACCACGATATTGATCATGGCATACGTAATAAGGAAGAAGAGTGTTACCAAAGGCGCCACCGCGTTGATGTTCCGCAATAAGAGGGTAACAAAAATCAGGATCCCCGTAACGATCATGGCATTTCGAGGTTGGCCGTTGGCACTTTGCCCTGCCAGGAAGTTAGAGAAGGGTAGGACCTTATGTTCGCCCATTGCAAAAAGGATACGGGAGGAACCTACAATAGACGCCAGGGCAGAAGAAAAAGTGGCTCCCAGTATTCCGGCCAGGATTAACGGCCCTATGTAGGCCTTTTCGACCATGATGTAATAGTTGTGTAACAATTCGTATTCTGTAGCGCTTCGTGCAATCCAAAAGGCGATGAGCATGTAGATTATAAAACTGACACCTATGGCCCATAGCGTCCCAGAGGGAATACTGCGTTTTGGGTCTTTCAATTCCCCTGACATATTGGCTCCGGCCATGATGCCCGTTGCTGCGGGAAAGAAGACGGCAAACACCAGCCAGAAATTGCTACCACGAAAATCAGTTTCAATGGCGCCTTTAAACGATCCCCAACCCAAAGCCTCACTAGTTGGGATGATCATAGACCCCTCGTAAGCCGCAATTATGATGGAAATCAACGACAGCGCAATAATGGCCATAATGATGTACTGTGTCTTGATTGCAAGGTTAGCGCTGATGTAAGCAATGGTAATGAGCACGGCAAATACAATGATATCCACCAGAAAGGCATTGTGACCGGGAAAAATCCCCAACCAACCTTCTCGAAAACCAAAAATGTACATAGTGACCGCCAGGCCTTGTGAAATATAGCGGGGTATCCCCAGGCTTCCGCCTACCTCCAGGCCTAAGGCCTGCGAAACTATAGCGTAAGCGCCTCCTGCGCCAATACGAATATTGGTCGTAATGGCGGACATGGAAAGAGCGGTGCACAAGGTGATCAAAAACGAAATCCCAATAATTAACCAGGTGCCCAATAGGCCCGCATTACCCACTACCCAGCCCAGGCGCAGGTACATAATGACGCCCAGTATGGTGAGAAGGGTAGGGGTGAAGACACCCCCAAAAGTGCCAAACTTTTTAAGCTTATTTACAGGTTCCTTCATTGGTAAGGCTTGGTCAATTAAGACTGTTAAAATAGTGATTAAATGAGTATCTCTTGGTATGGAAGTGCCGGTGGTTTGCATGTTTGCCCGGAATTGCGAAGGACAGACAAGAATAAAAGGTGTTGATAATCAACGGTTACCTCCAAACCTATAAAATTTTGTTTAAACTTTAACATTTATAATTAAACAAAGTAGCTAGTTTTACGACCAACAGTGGTGAGAATTTAGCCTGAGCGGCTAGGTTTTTACGAATAACTATCGATAATAGCGTTATAAAATTTATGGAAGATCAAAATACGATACTGGAAAATCTTATTGATGCAAAGGAATTACTAAACGGCTTCTCGCATGAAGAAATTGGTGACGACCATCTATATACGGGGATTGACACCCCAATGAAATCCAATGCTTTTGCATTAAGCGATGAAGAAAAAAAGGAAAGTATTGCGCAGCTATTTGCGCAAATCATGGATGTAATGGGTTTGGACCTTAATGACGATTCATTACGGGGAACGCCCAAAAGGGTAGCGAAAATGTTTATTGATGAGATATACTCCGGGCTTAATCCGGCAAACAAGCCCAAAGTGGCTTTGTTCGAAAATAAGTACCGCTACAATCAAATGTTAGTGGAAAAGGACATTACGTTCTATTCGAATTGTGAGCACCATTTTGTTCCTATAATGGGTAAAGCGCACGTAGCGTACATTTCATCCGGTAAAGTGATTGGACTGTCCAAGCTCAACCGAATTGTACAATACTTTGCGAAGCGACCCCAGGTACAAGAACGTTTGACCAATCAAATCGCGATAGAATTGCAAACGATTTTAGAAACTCCCGATGTTGCCGTAATCATTGATGCCAAACACCTTTGCGTGTCCTCACGTGGGATTCAGGATGATACTTCGGCCACGGTGACTTCCTTTTATGGTGGAGCCTTCAACATCCCGGAAAAGATTCAGGAACTGTACAATTATATTAACAACTAATATACGGCCCTTTGAAGTTACTCGATGCGATAAGCAAGAAAGCATTCAAAAGAACTGCAGCATCCAACCCTGGCCCAGGCCCGAGGCTCGTTTACGATATTGAAATCAACGACTTAAGCGGTGTCCCCATTCATCTTCGCGATTTTAAAGGAAAGTACTTGCTCTTTGTGAACGTAGCATCCAATTGTGGATTTACAAAGCAATATAAAGATTTGGAGCAACTATACCAGAATTACAAAGAACAACTTATGATCATTGGGGTGCCTTGCAACCAGTTTGGAGCTCAGGAGCCTGGATCTGCGGAAGAGATCCAAAACTTTTGCGCTGTCAACTATGGGGTTAGTTTTCTACTCACTGAAAAGGTAGCGGTAAAGGGAGCGAATCAACATCCGCTTTATGAATGGCTAACGAACAAACAGCACAACGGAAGGCTGAGTAGCACCGTGCGGTGGAATTTTCAAAAGTATCTGGTAGGACCGGAAGGACAACTCCTGGATTATTATTACTCCACCACAAACCCCAAAAGTGCTAAAATCACCAAGCATATCACGTAACTTCGTATTCATTTTAGCAAACCATGAAGGAAAAAAAACCTGACAACGTGGTTTTTAACGCAGCAGAAAATAAGTATGATGCTGCCTTAAAACCCTATGCTACCAATATTGGGGCGCCGGCTATTACCACCGAGAATCTCGCCCCCTGGAAGAATAAAGGTGTAGGCATGTTAAACGCCGCCATGGCCTCAGAATATGAAGAGATAAGAGAGCGTTACCAAAAATTACAAGAGCGTTTTGAATACAATTCCCTGGTGTATTCCGCTAAATTTAGTTTTCAACCTATGGTGGGACATACGTACCATTTGTACAAAAATCAACAGGGAGCCCCCTTTTTATCCATTCTGGCACCTCAGGAATGCAACTTTGACCATGTGGGTAGTTTTCGGCTGGGTTCGGATTATGTTTGGGAAAGACTTAAGTCCACCAAAGCGAAGTGAACGAGGATAGGTTATGGGCAACCTTTTTTCCGACTGCAATACAAATAATTGCGCTAAATACAATCAAAAGTGTTATAATGAAATGAGGACTAACAACCCTTTTTCTACAAGAAAGAATGGGTGTATAGGTCTACTAACATATTGCAAAACGTTCTCTTTTCTTAAAAAATGCATGCCATACCAAGCATAAAAAAAAGCTAATATCCAGATATCCAGATATTAGGACACTGAACGTAAAATGTCGCCTTTACATCGTAATAATGCAAAAGAACTAGAAATTAATTCTGGAGTTGTTTACTATTGTATAATAATAGTGTAAGTAGTTTGTGTTACTATCTTGGGGATTTAATTTCTTATCAAAATTGATTTAGTATAGGTCTTATCAATAAACTGTCTTAATGAAGGCTTATTTATTTCCTGGTCAAGGCACTCAATTTCCTGGTATGGGAAAAGAGTTATTTGAAAAATCCAAATTGGCTCAAAAGTATTTTAAGAGAGCCAATGCAATTTTAGGATTTTCAATTACCGATGTGATGTTTGAAGGAACAGCTGAAGATTTGAAAAATACAATCTTCTCTCAACCGGCAATTTTTTTGCATTCCTATATTTTAACAAAAACCCTTGGTAATGCATTTAACCCTCATATGGTTGCTGGGCATTCTTTGGGTGAAATATCGGCTTTGGCTGTTGTTGGATCTTTGGATTTTGAATCTGCGCTGAAACTTATTTCAAAACGTGCAACAACAATGCAAAAAGCCTGTGAAGTAGAAAATACAGGAATGGCCGTGGTGGTAGGATTATATGATGTTATCGTAAGGGATATCTGTAATCAGGTAAATGGAGTAGTTGTACCTGCCAACTATAATACACTACGGCAAGTTGTTATTTCAGGTGAAATGACGGCTCTCGAAGAAGCCTGTGAAAAACTACGGCCAGGTGCCACCAGAGTGCTCAATCTACCTGTTGGTGGTGCGTTTCATTCTCCATTTATGGATCCAATTGTTGAAGAATTTAGCGAAGCCGTAGAGACGACCAAATTCAAAAAGCCCATTTGCCCAATTTATCAGAATATTGCGGGCCGACCAACAAGCGATATCCAAGTAATCAAGAAAAATTTAATTGATCAATTGACACGTCCTGTGATGTGGAGGCATACAATCCTCCATATGATAGAGGACGGAGCAACTGAATTCATGGAAATTGGCCCGGGTAATCTTCTAATAGCACTTGTTCGTCAAATCAACAAAAAAATGGAAACGCATAGCATCTCTTAAAGAATACGAAGATTCTCTAGAATTTTGTTAGTAATGGTAAAAGTTTGAAGGTTTTATCTGGATTTTGAGGGTGTTACTCATTGAAAGGTAAAATTATACGTCAGTGAAAACAGCGGGGCGTTCAGTACCAGTAGCTCAAAAGAACCCAGCGGGCTATCCAGAAATACATCGGCATTTTGCAGCCCATTCCTTTGGGTGTAAAATATGTTCAAGGGATTTTTTCTTCCATAAACATTGTATATGGTAAATGTCCAGTAATTTGACCAGCGTTTGTTTTTCTTACTCTTGCTGAAATGAACATCATAGGACATATCTAAGCGATGGTAGGTGGGTAAGCGGGAATTATTCCTTTCCAGAAATATAGGGGCCCTTATACCGTCACTGAACTCTATCACCCCATTAGGAACAGTAAGCGGCCTACCAGTTTGCAAGACAAAATTGAAACTTAAGGTATTGTATTCGTCCGCTTCAAAATTTAGTGTCGAGTTAAACGTATGCGGACGGTCAAAATCCGAATTAAACCATTGGTTATTATTAATTCTATCGCTTAATGCTTCACTTTCCGTACGTAATTGGCTTCTGGACCAGGTATAGTTTAGCCATCCGTTTAAAGGGCCATTGTTCTTTTTTAAACTAAATTCTACTCCATAGGCTCTTCCAGGCCCCTGTACTACCTCACGATCTACGAACGGTTCTAAAAAGAAATCAGCGCCGGGCCGGTAGGTGAGATTGTTTTTTGATGTTCGATAATACCCTTCAACACTCGCCTCAATGGTATTCTCCTTAAAACTGCTGTAAATACCTAAACCATAGGCATCGCTTGTTTGGGGTAAGATGTTGGGGTCGGACGTTTTCCATCGGGATGTAGGCAAGGGAGTTGTACTGTTATAAATGTTCTGCAAATATTGATTCAAGCGGGCATAGCTCAATTTTAAGGAAGTGGTCTCGTTTAGAAGGATACTCGCTCCCAACCTTGACTCCCAGCCGTTGTAATTGACTACAGTCTCACCTTTTTCAAATACCTCAGTGCTTAAAATATTTCCGGTAGTGTTGTCATACGTGTTGGATATATAAGGTCCTTCTAGCAAATAGTGGGTATATCGAAGGCCTGTGGAAAGGGTTAAAAAATCCAGTGGTTGCCAATTAAGATTAACATAGCCGGAAAACTCATAACTGGTTTCAGGATCGAGTGCTACTGGGGACACGGAAGTAGCAGATCCGGGATCTAACGTTCCAGGTTCTATCTTGTAACGGTTGATCTGAGTGCCCAGGTAATAATCAAAGCGATCATTAACATATTTTGAGAACTCTGATATAAAACTTGAATGCTTGATTCTTGACCGAAACTCAATTTCATTGGATGAATCTATTTCCGGGAAAATATTGTCGGCATTGTATATTCCGGAAACCAGAATGTTCCGCAAAGCGGTATTTTCATCAAAAGAATGCAACCAATTTAATGTGCCATTGAGGTTTCTAAAATCGTATTGATTGCTTTCTGCTTCGATATTCTCAATTCTTGAGATCAGATCCAACTGATAAAAATCGTTGGAAAAAAAGCCCGTGAACGTTATTTGGTCTTTTGCCGTGGGCAAATACAAGAGTTTCAAAGTACCATCGTTAAATCTGGCTTTTGTGTTTTTAAGACGCTCTGAGAATATCGGTAACAAAAAGTCAGTAAAACCAGCCCTTGCTCCGGCAATTACCATAAGTTTATCTTTTATCAGGGGGGCCTCAATATTAAGTCGGCTTGAAACCAACCCAATTCCTCCACTGAGCTTCAAGGTGTCCACATACGGATTGGTTACTTTGATATCGAGCACTGAAGTGATCCTGCCGCCGTAGCGCGCTGGGATATTCGCCCGGTACAGCTCTATTTCGGATATCACATCAGGCGTAAAAATGGAAAAAAGTCCAAATAAGTGTGTCGGATTGAATATGGGAGCATAGTCGTATAGCACCAAATTCTGATCTAATGATCCCCCTCTTACCGAAAGTCCATTGCTGACTTCTCCCGTATTGTTCACACCGGGAAGTAAAGTTAAGCCCCTCAAGACATCAAGTTCTCCCAGGGCCGTAGGTATTTTTTTCAACTCCTGACTTTCCAATTGTAAAACCCCCATTTGCGGAGATGTTACCATTGCATTGGCTTTTTTGGCACTGACAATCACTTCCGACAGACGTTCTTCCTGTTCAAATAGTCGTATTGCCAAATCGGTATCCCTGTCCAACGTCAAGGTTACCACCTCATTTTGAAAACCAACAAAGGTGATGACTGCCTTGTAACGGTTTTTCGGAAGGGTAATCGAAAATGTCCCATTGGCATCGGAAACGCCACCACAATTGCAGGGACTTAGTAAAATGTTTGCATTTTCTATCGGAAGTGCGGATTTGCCATCCACTATAGTAAAAGACAGTGTATGTTCCTGGGACTGAATACGGGTAATGGTTAGGCATATCATAAGGATAAGTACAGTACACCTAATATTCATTTCCATTTTATCTTTTCCTAACTAATTGTGTGACATCCAGAGTATCAATTACTTATCCAACCTTCGGGACGTGTTCCTGTTCTAAACCGTCCCTCCTCACAAGGAATTGTGCTAACGACCTGTAATCCGTCTCCGAAAAACAGATCTGAGGATTCAGAATTAATGGGGATTGCTTCTAAAGCCGCTTCCGGAATATTGGTCCGATCAATGAAAATTGATGCTGAAGCGGCCAACGCAACGGTAAATCTTCCCAATACAAATTCATTACTATCATTAGGGTTGAACATATTTCCTAACAGCGCCGCAGGAGGAGGTGCGTTAAAATTACCATTGTTATCTACAATGTCTTTCAGTATTCTGAAATATCGGTGCCCTTCAGCTGTAAGTGCATATTGCTGAAGTTCTACCAGGATGTCATTTTTTGTGTACAACAACACATCTGCAACAGCTAAACGATTCCCGGCTGCGCCGTTGGAAAACTCATCCGAGAAGATCTCTATCGTTTCATTAAATCGTATTTGCCAGCAATCTGAAGCACAGGTGTAGGTGTATTGGGGGTCTGCCGCACTTTCGTTAATATTTAGGCCAAACCGACTCCTATACTGATCAAAGCTAAGACATTGCCCTTCCCGATATACGCCATTTTCGCAAACAGCGCAAATGACAAGTCGTTCAAACGACCGGAACCGCCAAAAATAAAAATTGTCCTCCTCAGGAGGATCGTCAAAGGTGACTGTGATGGCATGGCCAGGTACAAAGCTATCCTCCTCAATATCAAACACAAGTTCCGGATTATAGCTAGCCTCTAATGCATCTATAGGGACAGGGTTGCTAACCGCCTCTGGCAGGGATTGGTACTGCCTTCCGTCTTCCAATTCGATATGAAGTTCCCAGACTTCACCCGGTGTTACCGTAAAATCAGATGGAGGGATATAGCTTTCGCCCTCCTCCATTAGGGGTATTTCCCTACCGGTAGCTGCATTTCGAAGCACAACTACGGCATTCCCGATAAATTCATTTCTGAAAAAATCAAATTCAAAAACGGACTCCGCGATAGTAACAAATGAGGAACCCGGAAGATCAGAAATAAAGGCATCGACATAGATTAAACCGCTTTCGAATTCAAATTCCGGACTGGTTGGCTCTGTACAGCCCAGTAAGGCGATAAACACAAAACAATTCAGCCGCTTTAGTGTCAATTTGAGTTGCCCCTTTTTCCCTTTCAATTGAAATTGCGTCATAGCCTAACCTTTTCTAACGAGACATACTCAACGAAACCACGTTAGGAAAATCCTATTGGTATGGAATATAGAGAAAAACATCCATAAACTAATACTAACGGTCGACCTAAAATTCCTGGAATTCCTATTTTCGTAATCAAAGCAGGCTGTTCTGGATTCATTGACCCAAATTGTTTTAGGCGCTGCAGTAGGAGAGGCGGCCTTAGGAAAAAAAGCAGGTAACAGAGCTTTGTTATATGGTGCTATCGCGGGTACGGTTCCCGATCTGGATGTATTGACCAACTTTTTTACCGATACCATCACAGCAATAGAATGGCATCGGGGATTTAGCCATTCCATCCTCTTCAGTGTTTTACTGGCGCCCTTATTGGGGGTATTGGTCAATAGGATTGAACGAAAGCTAAACCTGGGTTGGAAGCCCTGGACTACCCTCTTCTTCTGGTGCCTTTTTACGCATCCGCTGTTGGACGCCTTTACCACCTGGGGCACTCAATTATTCTGGCCTTTTGACGTCCGCCTTGCTTTCAATTCAATTTTTGTCATTGACCCCTTATATACCTTGCCTTTTTTGGTGCTGACCCTATTGGTGCTTTTTTGTAAAAGGGGGTCCAAAATAAGATGGCGCTTGAATACAACTGGCCTGGTGCTATCTACAGGGTATTTGTTGCTTACCTTGGCGATTAAGACAGTGGTAAACCGCAGGTTTGAACGCGCTTTGCAGCATCAAAAGATCGCATACAGTGCTATCAGCACCCGTCCGGCCCCTTTGAACACCGTTTTGTGGAATGCGAATATCGATACTCCGGACCACTATCTTATTGCAGACTATTCTTTTTTTGATACGGCCCCAATTCAATTTAAATACTATGCTAAAAATCGTGAAGCCGCCAAAGAAATGATGGTATTTCCCAATGTACAACGCCTCATAGCAATAACCGAAGGATGGTACATTTTGGAGCAAAAGGAAGAGCAGTGGTATTTTTACGATTTACGATTTGGGTTGATCCCAAGGAAAAACGAGAAGCCCTTTTTCTCGTTTAGCTACGCATTGCAAGAGAAAAACGGACAAATCATTGCAGCGGAAGTCCCAAAAACTGGGAATGATGCAAACTACTTATTGAATGCGCTTTGGCAACGGATCAAAGGGAAATCCCTGCCGAAAAACCAAGCTCGCCAGTAATAACAATCCCTTTGGAATGAATTCATTAAAAAAGTTTGGGGTTAACTACAGACGAGCATACCTTTAGGAAACCCAAATGGATAAATAGTCACATTTTTCTTACATTATTTATTGAAATTCCTGTGTAGTGCCATCCCATGGAGAAGTTGATTCCACTTTATCCAACTATTTTACCATGGCTGGTCATATAGTAGGTGTAATGGCATAATTATTGGTCAATTCTGGTGGGTATACCGGGCGCGAGAAGCAATAGTAACTGTCCGAATACCCAAATAACCACCACGCAATTAAACCGAGTCAATTTTTATTCATCCAAAAAACAGTACTATGCGAAAGATATACATAGTAAGCATGGCAGCTATGCTCTTATGTTCAAGCTGCGCCGTAATTCGACCCGGTGAGGCCGGTGTTAAGCAAACCTTAGGGAAGTTTGATAATCAGGTGGCTACCGAAGGCACCGTCTTTTTTAACCCCTTTACCAGTAAGGTGATTAAAGAGTCTACCCAAACCAACAACATCAAACTTTTTTTGACCCTTCCTAGCAAAGAAGGCTTGAGTGTGGAATCGGAAATATCGATTTTGTATCGACTGGAACGAGATAAGATTCCCAGTGTGTTACAGAATTTAGGGCGTGACTACGAATCTATTATTACCAGTGTATTTCGTTCGGCTTCTTCAGATGTATGTGCACAATTTTATGCCAAGGACATGCATTCCGGGATGCGCTCCAAGATCGAAGAGGAGATAAAGGTAAAAATGAACGAAAACCTAAAAAAACAAGCCGATGGGATTGAGTTGATCGCCGTGTTAATGAAAAGCATTCAATTACCACCCGGACTTGCCAGTTCCATTGAGCGAAAATTGCAGGCAGAGCAAGATGCCATGCGTATGGAGTTCGTCTTGCAGCAGGCCAAGTTGGAGGCTGACCGTAAAATTATTGACGCCGAAGGAGAGCGCGATGCCCAAAAGATCTTATCGGAAGGCTTAACAGAAGAAATCATCAAGATCCGAAGTATTGAGGCCTTTAACAATTTATCAAACTCGCCAAACACAAAAATTATCGTTACCGATGGTAAGACCCCGATGTTAATAGAGGCAAATGACTGACTTACAATAACATTGGAGTATGTAATGTTGCCGATTGTCATGAATTTGTGATAATCGGCAACCTTCTTTTCCACCCTCGATGGCCCCAATCTTAGGGGCTACGGAAGAAGCTCATAAATTATTTAAATGTTAAATATGAATTATATTTACGCTATTAACCATAGTAACTCATTTAATTTGCACTCAAAATAAAAACATGAAGGATATAACCGTTGCAAAGGGAGATGGTATCGGCCCTGAAATTATGGATGCCACGCTAAAAATTCTATTTGCGGCTGGAGCCAAAATAAGGACAGAAGAGATTGAAATAGGCGAAAACGTATACAAACGAGGACATACTGCCGGGATTGAACCCGGGGCGTGGGAATCACTCAAACGAACAAGAGTATTTTTAAAGGCTCCCATTACAACTCCTCAAGGGGGAGGCTACAAAAGCTTAAACGTTACTATCAGAAAATCCCTGGGCCTATATGCTAATGTGCGCCCATGTATCTCTTACCACCCTTTTGTAACCACCAAACATCCGGTGATGGATGTTGTTATTATTCGGGAAAATGAGGAGGATCTATATGCAGGTATCGAACACCGTCAAACACAGGAAGTTACACAGTGTTTAAAGCTAATTACCAAACCCGGAACGGAAAAAATTATCCGTTTTGCCTTTGAGTATGCGAAAACCTATGGTAGGAAAAAAGTAACTTGTTTTTCTAAGGATAATATTATGAAATTGACCGATGGGTTGTTTCATAGTACTTTTGAAGAAATTGCTAAGGAATACCCGGAGATTGAATCGGAGCATTGGATTGTTGATATTGGTGCCGCCAAGCTTGCCGATACGCCGGAGAATTTTGATGTTGTGGTGATGCCCAACCTGTATGGTGATATCCTATCAGATGTTGCTGCACAGATCACCGGATCTGTGGGACTGGGAGGTTCCGCCAATGTGGGTACGGGTTATGCCATGTTTGAAGCCATTCATGGTTCAGCCCCTCGTAGGGCAGGTCAGGACCTGGCCAATCCATCCGGATTATTGCTGGGTGCCATCCAGATGATGGTTTACATTGGCCAGTCGGACGTAGCAGAAAAGGTTCATAACGCATGGTTAAAGACCTTGGAAGACGGAATTCACACCTATGATCTGTACGATGAGAAAAGCAGTACTCAAAAAGTGGGAACACAAGGCTTTGCCGATGCGGTTATTGAACGCCTGGGCCAGAACCCTACTACTTTGCCGGTGGTTTCGTACGCCAGTGCTAGTCAACCTGCGTTATTTGAGTATACTCCTGAAGCACGAGCAAAAAAGGATTTGGTTGGCGTAGACGTTTTCCTGGATTGGGATGAAGACGGTCGGGATGCCAAAATACTTGGTGACGCGCTTTCAAAACACGCTGCAGGGCCTTTATCCTTGCAATTGATCACCAATCGAGGGGTTAAGGTGTATCCCGGAGGGATGGAAGAAACCTTCTGCACCGACCACTGGAGATGTCGCTTTTCTTCCAAAAAGATGGACCAGAACGCCGCATACAAAGATGTGGTAGCCTTATCGGCTTCCCTAAATGAAGCAGGATTCGACATTATTAAAACTGAAAACCTGTACCGCTTTGATGGAGAACTAGGATTCTCTCTAGGTCAGGGACAATAGTAATAGTATAGAAGTTACAAAGATGCCTGCTCCAAAGAGCGGGCATTTTTTTACCTAGTCAGGACAATCATTACATCCCAACGGAGATCCGGGAAATTCATTCACGGGCATATTAGAATAGAAGCAAATTCTGTTAGGCTTGCAGGAGTTTGTAGTGGAAGTTCTTTGCAAAATACTTTACATCTTCATTTTCACGTGAAATTACTGTATTCCAATACCATAGGATTATTTATAATTTATTGTAACTTATAATGATCGTTTGGGAATACCCGGTAAGTACCATTATCGGTAGTCACAAGATATGCTGGCATACTTCTCGGGGATATACCAAAAAAGGATACCGGTTTACCAAAAGAAAAGAATGCTAGGGATTACCTCTGTGATGAGATGTAGCCACCTAGGAGCCGCTACTTCAAGGTGAAAATATAGCGCAATTCACATTGTGGATTTATGACAAAACACCATGTTTTATGTAGAAAGATACCGATATTTTTATAGGATAATGTAAAGTTTACCAACACTTAAATGCTTCGTGCCATGAAAATTTATGACGAAAAACATATCAAAAACATAGTATTTGTGGGTGCCCACGGCTGTGGGATGACCACACTATCGGAGACCATGCTTTTTGAAGCGGGCCTGCTCAACCGTAGGGGTACGATAGCGAATAAAAACACGGTTTCGGATTACCATCCTATAGAACATGAAAGAGGTACTTCGGTCTTTGCCACGCCCTTACATACTGAGTGGCGTAACTATAAAATCAATATCATAGACACTCCGGGACTCGATGATTTTGTAGGGGAAATCATATCCTCAATTCGAGTTGCGGATACGGTGGTTACCATCATCAATGCAAAAAACGGTGTTGAAGTCGGTACGGAGATTATCTGGAACTATGTGGATACCTATCATAAACCCACCCTTTTTGTCATTAATCAGATTGACCATCCCAATGCCAATTTCGAGGATAGTTTTGAAGGTATTAAAGAATTGGTGGGAAATCATGCCGTTAAAATACAGTACCCGCTTCGAATTGATGGCGCGCAGTGCATTATAGATGTGCTTAAGATGAAAATGTACAAGTTTCCACCCCAGGGAGGGAAACCGGAGAAACGTCCCATTCCTGAAGACCAAAAAGCACTGGCGGATCGACTGCATAATGAATTGGTTGAAAAAGCGGCTGAGAACGACGAAGATCTCATGGAACTTTTCTTCGAAAAAGGGACGTTAAATGAGGATGAGATGCGACAGGGGATTAAAGCCGGTATGTTGAACCATGAGGTATTTCCGGTATTCTGTGTATCGGCACTTCAGGATATGGGCAGTGGCCGATTGATGGGCTTTATTGATAATGTGGCGCCTGCTGCAAGCGATCTAAAACCCGAGCAAAGTGTAGAAGGCTTGAGTATTCCTCCAAAAGCGGATGCTCCTACCAGCTTGTTCATATTTAAGACCGTGAACCTGCCCAATGTAGGCCAGTTGAATTTTTTCAAAGTAAAATCTGGTACGGTCCGGGTCAATGACAAATTGATCAACGCCAGAACAGGAGAGTCCGAGGTTTTGCATCAGTTGTTTATTGTGGATGGTAAAAAACGTGAACCGGTTGCCAAACTGGTTGTCGGTGATATTGGAGCCACATTAAAACTAAAGGATACAGAAACCAATGACACCCTCCACCAGGAAGGGCATAAAATAACTATCAAGCCGATAAAATATCCGCAATCGCGGCTAACCAAAGCTGTTTCTGCAGTTTCACAACAGGAGGAAGAAAAGCTAACCGAAGCCTTGAAGAAAATCCAGAGTCAGGATCCCACCGTAGTAGTAAGCTATTCCTCGGAGTTGAAACAACAACTGGTCGGTTTTCAAGGCGAGTTACATTTGGCCACGGTAAAATGGATATTGGAAAATACTTATGAGGTACAGCCGCATTTCGAAGATCCGAAAATAGCCTATCGTGAAACGATTAAGCGTGCGGCCCGCGCCAGCTATCGCCACAAAAAGCAATCGGGTGGGGCAGGGCAGTTCGCTGAAGTACATATGAAGATAGAACCCTGGTATGAAGGCATACCAGAGCCGGAAGGATTCAACATTCGCGGAAAAGAGGAGGTAGATTTGCCCTGGGGAGGCAAACTGGTCTTTTACAACTGTATCGTAGGGGGTGTTATTGATTTGCGATATCTGCCCTCTATCAAAAAAGGGATCTTAGAGGTAATGGAATCCGGGCCATTGACCAGTTCTTATGTTCGTGATGTTCGGGTGTTGGTCTATGATGGTAAAATGCATTCCGTAGATTCTAACGATATTGCCTTTAAAATTGCAGGAGCCCATGCTTTTAGGGAAGCGTTTTTAAATGCAAAACCCCGGTTAATGGAGCCGATGAACGAACTAACCGTTCGGGTTCCGGAGGAAATGCTGGGGAATGTAATGACCGATCTACAGTCCAGAAGATCGGTTATTCTGGGCTTTGAAACAGCAGCACAATATCAAATTATAAAATGTGTTACACCTGCTTCTGAGCTCAGTGGGTATTCCACAGATTTGCGCTCATTAACGCAAGGTAAAGCCCTCTTTACCTCAGACTTTGCTTCCTTTGAATCCGTACCTGAGAACATACAACGCCAACTCGTTAAATCATAACGTAATATACGACAAGAGCTAGTTGTTGGTCCGGAACAGGATTTTAGTATCGAAGAATATGACCCTTCCCGGGATCGGAGGGCACAGTAATACGAAGTAGGAAGTACGAGGCGGGAAGGTTTGAGGTACTGTTTTACTATCTATTTCCGCCACCAAACGTTTTTTTGAATGTCTCGATACTCCTGCAGTTCCTTGGAAAGCTTTTTTTCCACCGGGTCCCAGTCGGTGATGCTTACCGCATAGGTTAGCAATATAACCATGAGCGAGAGTACGATATAATCAATTACCCTATCCGCCGTTTTAGGTTGTTTTTTAAATAGAACATTCACCAACAGCGTAATCAAGCAGGTAATGAGACCTCCATATAAGAACATGTAATAAGTTTCCATAGCTTAGGCTATTTAAAATCCGGGAATTGTATACTTAATGCCGCTAGGGGCCTACCATGGGATTTGCTACCCTTAAAATACGGTCATTTCGAAAAAGATACAAAAGGATGCTTATCTTGTTTGCCTATGCCCCTAAAGGGAAATTAAAGAAAAGTAGCGTGCGGTAAGCGACACCAATCGATTGTTGAAGGACTATATATGAAATTTGTTTTTATCGTCGGGGCGGCACAGGCTTTCTTTTTTATGTGTTACACCAGACCTTGATTATCGTGTTTGGATACTATATTGTTGCTCTTGAAATGCGTCCAGTTATAAAATTTGTCTTGATATTCGGCACAGCCATACCCGTATCCCTTCTTTTATACCAACTCATCAGAATTAATCCGGTCATGCGATTTTTATTTGGACTAAAGCCCTTGACACGGAAAGGTAAAAAAGTCCGGTAGCGCTTTTGAAGGAGTAGGTTTGTACGCGCTCCTATCCTAATTAATAATACGGATAGTATTCCGTTGTTGGAGGTGTTATTTTATATTCCGATTGAAGAAAGGCAACTAAATCAATCAGTTCCTGTACTGTCATTACTTCGTTGTAATTTTTCATCTTTGAAAGTCCTCCTTCAGTAGTGACTTGTTGTTTGTAGCCTCCTGCGATTTTGTGAGAAGGATTTATCACTGAAGTAACAAGGTCTCCATAAGATTTCTTCGTAATTACTTCTCCCCCAAGCGGTATATTGAGACTATCACTTCCTCCTGTCCACTCGATTTCTGAAATACTATGACATGAACTACAGGCCAACATCCTATAGGTCATTTTACCTGCTTCAATGTCACCTTCAGGCAATGCAAAGCCACGCGCCTGCCCATCACAACTACTAAGAAATAGATTCCCAAATAATACGATGAACAACAGTAAATAATGCGCTGAGCGGCATAACATTTTACTTTTAACAGACATAGTTGTTGTTTTAATTAAGGATTTGATTCACCACCAAATTACTTGGTGAAAACAAACATAGTGACTACCTCAAACAAAGAAAATGACTTACATCACCAAGCAAATAGGATCGATAGCTATTTACACCTTGCAAGAATCAGAAGGATATGTGGTTGTGCCAATTGATTCATTCAAAGAAAGAAATACTACAAACAGAAGTTTTGTAACACCTTAAAAATCCAATTATAAGTTCATATCACTTGGATAGGGTCTTTAATGGGATATGCTTATATTGGGAATTAGCTACCAGTGAATAAAACGAAGTAGGCAGTCTACCCCAATAAAGAGCAGCTACTGTGAAAAAGATACTTGTATTGCAAATGCGTCCCGAAGACGAGATCGCGCAAAGTGAATTTGAAGCGATTTTACGTTATGGCGGATTAACCCCTGAGGCCGTAGATCACATTCGTCTGGAGCAAGCGCCTATTCCTGAGATTGACCTCGATAAATATTCTGCTATTATTGCGGGGGGAAGTCCTTTTGATATAAGCCTTCCCGAAGCAAAAAAGGGTGCCATGCAACGGCAAATAGAAGAATTTTTTACAGCGCTGTTTGATCTGGTAGTTCCGGAAGATTTCCCTTTCCTTGGGTGTTGTTCCGGTAACGGACATCTGGGCAACTACTGTGGGACTGCCATTTCCAGTACTTATGCCGAACCGATTGGGTTGGTAACCCTCAAGATGACCAATGCCGGAAAAAAGGACCCCTTACTCCAGGATCTCCCCGAAGCGTTTCCGGGTTTTGTGGGTCATAAGGAAGCTTGTGACCAAACCCCAGTAGGGGCCGAGCTATTGCTTACCTCATCTTCGTGTCCGGTACAGATGTTTCGGATCAAAAAGAACATTTATGCGACCCAATTTCACCCGGAAGCGGATGCCCATGAGTTTGTCCTACGGATCCAGACGTACAAAAATTTTGGTTATTTTCCTCCTGAGCAGGCTGGGGAATTAATAGCTGCTATTAAGGAAGCAAAAGCTCCGGTACCCAATGAAATGCTTAGGCGTTTTGTGAACCGATATAGCACTTAATGGCGTATGTTAAATAGAAAGTAAACGCTATGGGGTAACTGAATACTTAAAAGTCCAAATAAATCAGGTAAACAAAAAAGGATTAATCGGCTTTGGCCGAGTGTACAGAAGGCCCTTTTTGATGGATAAAAAGTAAGACCATTTTAATCATTTCGGCATTCATGATCGGAATGTCCTGTGCGATTTTTGAGGAGGACAAGACAATCTATGGAAATCAGGACAAAATTGAACAGGAACCGGATAAAGACTAAAAACGCTATCTTTAATTCCAAAGATCAACCGGAGGATAAGGAATCATTTGAAACTAAAGTTTATGAGAAAAGTACTCTTAATAATAGGCATGGCAGCGGCTTTGATTACTGTAGTCTATAGCTTCTTTGCAATGGGAGATACGGGTAGTTTTTTTGGATTCGAGATCAACATTTGGATATATCGTTTTATTTGGCTTGCGCTATTCGGCTTTATTTTAAACGGCTATATCAAAGAATCAAAAAAAGCGTAGTAAGGATTTTTTAAATGGATTGTTTGTAGCCAACGGGTTACACAAAAAGTAAAAGCTACTGGTAAATAAGGTATACCCGAAGGGTAACATATAAACAAAAAAGGGGGCAAAAGCCCCCTTTTTGCTTCTTTTTTTACCTTAGGCAAATCGTATTAATTTCAGTCCGGTATGCCTACGGTAGTTCTTCCAGCTCTCATGACGATTTAGTAATCGGTCAACAATAGAACTGTTCTTATTAGTTGTTCGCTTTGTATCTTTCATTTTTATTGCTTTTGTAATTGGCGTGATGGATGCAATAAACATCCCTATTAACACGCCGAGTTAGACGTATAACACCCTAGAATATTACAGTATTAAGAGAACTTTAACCTATGGCAAGGTGGTACCTGGATAGTTGTTCTTTCGAATAGCCCCGGGAATTCAGTCCTGATTATTGTCATGTTTGGCACAAGGATTATAGTTTACATTTAAAGCAAATTTTTACCCATGAAAACAATGGAACACATCGCGGCAGTTGTAAAGTATATTGGATTTTTAGCACTTTTTCTTTGTACCGTAAGTCCTACCCAGGCGCAAAGCCGCCCAAACGAGAATATGATCTTTTGGGATATTAAAGCTGTGCTCCCGGAATCCAAATTGCTAGATATAAAAGCCATTGATAAGGAAGGTACTTATCACGATGTAAAGGCCATCCAGGACTCGTATGACATTAGCCTTTTAAATGTCAAAGCCCTGGTAAATGGGCAGACCATCCCCGTAAAAATGATCGTAAAAGAAGATGACAAGTATTATCCTGTTAAGGCTATTGATTATGAAGGTCAGATACTGGATGTTAAAGCGATCGGGGAAGATGGGGAAATATTGGATGTGAAAGGGGTGAGCCGGATGGGTAATTTGATAGAAGTACGAGCATTAGACAAGGAGCAAAGGCAATATGACGTGATCTCTATTTCTCCACGAGACCAGGTAAATCATGTTAAGGGATTAAAAATGTTTAGTGAGGAGGTAGAGGCGGTCATTCAGGGGTATAAAATATTTGCCCACGTAAAATCGCTGAAACAGTATTGATCCTTTGGTGAGGGCTTCATTCACTTTCCAAAGCTAGTGCGATGGGATGTAGTGGCACCTCAAAGGAATTTCCAAAAAACCGGATAGCATTATTACTTATATTTAGCAACCTAAATAGACCACCCTATGAAGATTGCTAATTACACGTTCGTGATGGTGCTTGCACTATCCAGCTTTGTCTTTGTTTCCAAAACAGCCCATGCACAAACCTCTTCCCCGGAACAGTTTGAAGCGCTTCAATACCGCACTGTAGGTCCTGCCCGTGGAGGTCGTGTTACAACAATCACCGGGGTTGTCCAGGAGCCGGGCACTTTTTATTTGGGGGCTTCCGGTGGGGGGGTATGGAAATCCGAAGATTACGGTACTACCTGGACCAATGTGTCCGATGGCTTTTTTGAAACCCCCTCCATAGGGGCCATACAGGTTGCAGAAAACGATCCCAATATCGTATATGTAGGCACAGGTTCCGATGGACTTCGAAGCAATGTCATTAGCGGAAAAGGGGTATATAAGTCCATTGATGGTGGGAAAACGTGGGAGCATATCGGGCTTTCAAATGTAGGACAAATAGGAGCCGTGGAAATTGACCCGACCAACAGCAATGTCGTTTGGGTAGCAGCTATTGGCAATGCCTTCAAAAATAATCCCGAACGAGGAGTTTATAAAACGACAGATGGCGGAGCAACTTGGGAGAAAGTACTGTTCATTTCCGATACGGTAGGCTTTGCAGATATCGAATTGCTACCGGGCAACCCCAATGTTATTTATGCAGCAGCATGGAAGGCCGAACGCAAACCTTGGACCATTATTTCAGGCGGAACCAAGGCTGAGGGTGGAATCTACAAATCGGTAAATGGGGGGAAAGATTGGGCCAAACTGGAAAACGGATTACCCAAGGATACTATTGGCAAGATAGATTTGGCGGTTTCCCGGGTGAATTCCAGTATTCTGTATGCGATCATCGAAGCGCCTGAGGGAGAACAAGGTTTGTATAAATCGGTGGATCAGGGGAAATCGTTTGAACACATTTCGGATGATATCCGTCTGGTAAACCGCCCTTTTTATTATACTAATGTAGAATTGGATCCCACCAACCCGGATATCATCTATTCGAACGCCAACCCCTTGATAAAATCAGTGGACGGTGGCAAAACCTGGGAAGAAATGGAGGTGCCCCATGGGGATAATCATGATATTTGGTTGAACCCAAAAAACCCACAACTCCTAATTCAGGCGAACGATGGGGGTGCCAATGTAAGTTTTAATGGGGGCAAAACCTGGTCCACACAATTTAATCAGCCTACCGCCGAACTCTACCAAGTAGAAGTAGATGACCAATACCCGTATTGGTTGTACGCCGGCCAGCAAGACAATTATTCCACCATTGCGGTACCCAGTTTTCCGCCTAGTGCCGTGCAAAGTCCTGGTGAAGCTTGGGTTATCAATACCGGGGGCTGTGAAACAGGGCCTGCTGTTCCCAAACCGGGAAATCCCAACATCGTATATGCCAATTGTAAAGGGCGTTTTGGGGTGTTTAACAAATTGACTGGGGTTGAAAAAAGTTATTATGTCGGCGCTACCAATATTTACGGACACAATCCAAAAGACTTAAAATATCGATTCCAAAGGGTGGCTCCGGTACATGTATCGCCGCATAACCCGGATGTGGTCTATCACGGATCACAATTCCTGCACAAAACCGATTCTGATGGGTATGCCTGGGAAACGATTTCCCCGGATCTGACAGCTTTTGAAGCGGACAAACAGGTCATCTCAGGAAGCCCCATCACTAGGGATATTACCGGTGAGGAGTATTACAGCACCTTGTACTCCATTCGCGAGTCCCCGCTACAGGAAGGCCTGATCTGGACGGGATCTAATGATGGGGTAGTATCCCTGACCAGGGACGGGGGCAAAACCTGGGAAAATGTGACACCAAAGAAATTACCGAAAGGGGGGAGGGTAGAGTCCATTGCAGCGTCCCACCACGAAGTGGGGACGGCTTATATTGCCGTGGATCGGCATCTGCTGGGGGATGCGCGACCCTATTTCTATAAAACCGCGGATTATGGCGTTAGCTGGACCCTATTAAGTATGGCCTCCAACGGTATTCCCGATGATCATAACGCCCGTGTCCTGCGGGAAGACCCGGTAAAACCCGGACTGCTATATGCCGGTACGGAATACGGTATGTTTGTGTCGCTCAATGATGGTGCCAGTTGGCAGGCCTTTCAGCAAAATCTTCCGGTAACGCCAATTACCGATATAAAAATATTTAGAGGTGATCTCGTGCTTAGTACAATGGGGCGCGGCTTTTGGATTTTGGACAACATTACCAGCTTGCGGGATGCTGCTATGGTCAATCTTGGCAACGATCCCCATTTGTTTCAACCCGATAGAACCATTCGCTATCGCTATCCTATGGTCCGATCCGGGAACAGCTTTCCCGAATACCCCAGAACAGCCATGTATATCGATTACTATTTGCCCAAAGCTACCGAAGGACTGCAACTGGAGATTTTGGATACGAATGCAACACCGTTGGTCACAGTGCTAAGTGACAGTACGCTATTAAAATCTTCGGTAGAAGAGGAAGAAGACATGAATTTGAGTACCACTTTTCGCTTTGTGAATACCAAATTGGAAGGGAAAAAAGGGCTCAATCGCTTTGCATGGGATTTGAGAGAACAAGGCCCCTGGCATAAGGAGGAAAAAAGACGTTATACAAATGGCCCCCTGGTACCTCCCGGCCGCTATACTGTACAACTTACGGTAGGCGAACAAATCCTAACCCAGGATTTTGAAGTACTGTTAGATCCTAGGGTGCAGGCAGCGGGGATTACCCCGGAGATCTTGCAAAAGCAACACATGATGCAGCACAAAGTGACCCAATTGTTGTCGGAAGCCCGCCAATTGCAGGAGCGCTTGGAAAAGGAATCCAAGGAATTGGAAGCCAAAGAGGGGGATGCAGATACCGACAGATTGGAAACCCTACAAACTGCCCTACAACAATTAAAGAATGCGGAAGGTGCCTATCCCCAACAAATGTTGACTGCACAAATTTCCTACCTCTATTATATGGTCACCAGCGCCGATCAGGTCATTGGCCAGGACGTACATGAAAGGTATCAGGAATTGGAGACGCTATTGGTAGCGATTAATAAAAAGGTGGAATAAATTGACCAATTCCATAGTATATTTTTGCTGCAACCCCATTTTTCAGAAAATGAAATAGCCTTTGGCGCGATTCACGAACACCTCTTTACCTTTGAATCCATACACCAGGGATAACAGCCGAACTCACTTCAATACGATAAGAGTCAATGCTAAAAGGTTACTTTTTCTTTAAAAGAAGGTCCTATTTTTAGCCGTTTTCCTGAATTCAGAACGACATATTCATTGCGCTTCTCTTTTTCTTTTGAAACAATTTGGTTCTTGTTTACCAGAAATTTTCTATGAATCCTAATAAATTCAGGCGTTAGTTTTTTTGCCATTACGCCAAGCCGTTCTCGTTTAATATACCGCTCTGAAGCCGTGTAGAAGTTAAGATAATGCCCTTCGGCCTCTATCCAATGCACCAAATCAGCAGCAATGGTCAGTTTTTTCCTTCCTTTAAAAACCTGCAATTTCCGCGTGCTGGTTGTTCGGTAAAACACAAAAAAAGCAGCTGCTATAATCAATACCAGGTGGTATAGCGCCTCTCTTCCAAAGTAATACCTCACAAAATTAGGATCCAGGTAAGAATCAAAAAAACCAAAAATGTAAAGTATTACGTTGGATACCAGGAAGAATATGGCCAAGGTTAGTAGCGCCAATCCTATACTTAGATACCAGTACCATTTTAAATAAAGTACTTTGAAGCGTTGAAGAATAGCCACACAACCGATCAATGCGGGAACGAAAAGAAATAAAAGCACCGAAAGATACATGATTGTGGTCCAAACACTATACCCACTGTGATGGCTGTATTTTATAAAATTTTGGAAGAAGGATATTAAAAAAATAACCGATAACAGGAGTACTGAAAAAAAATAAAACCGCCTGTTACTGGAAATCAAAGGCATACAAGACCAGAATTAATACAATCTTTAAATATACCAAAAGCGTCTTTTGTATATAGTAAAACCGTTTTGTTATCCGAATGCACCTTTAAAGAACGTTTCGGTAAGGCCTTGCGTTTGTAACCAATCTGCCAATTCATTTCTATTTCCGACTTTGGCGTGATGCAACAAGGTAAACCCATGTGGTCCAGGGGCGTTTAAAAGTTGTGGGTGATCCGTAATGAGCTTTTTTACAAAATCGTCATATCCCAAAAAAGCATAGTTAAAAATATCAAGACGGGCCCCTTTAGCTACCAAAAGATCAGCGATGTCCCTTCGGCCCATGTGGGACGCGCCACCAACGGCTGTTTCAAAATCACCTTTCTTAGCCTGGTTGGTACAGTTTAATAGCAGGGGGTACTTTTCAATGATTTTCTTGGTTTCATCCAGGCTCTTATGGGCTGCAAATACAAACTCTCGTATTAATTCTGGTTCAAAAACCGGTACCTGACGATCTTTAGTAGCGAACATTGTCATTGGTGCAGATAGCAAAAGACCGCTCAAAAAGAGTTTTTTTTCAATAAACGATTTTCTGTTCATGTTCCTTAATGCTTTGGTTTTAATGAGAGAAGTTCGCCATTTATGGAGTTGACAGATTCAAAATTCTCTGAATTGTCGTAAAGATGTTACTCAGAGGCATAAAAACCACATCAGAGTTTCATCAACAAAGTAATATAGACGAGCCTCAGAGAGATTTACAAGCACCGCAAGGGAAAAAGATTAGGGGACAAACACATTTTAGAGGCCTGATTTGTTCTATGGAATACTAACCCAAGTAGAAAAGGGTAGAGGGAATACTTACCTGCAAGTTAAAAGTTTGTAAAACGGTTGACAAGAGCGTGGAATGGGAAATTCACTGCTTTAGGATTTTCCTAAAGCTTGTAGTTTTTCAAAAACAACAACTTTATACATAGCACTTACCGGGACTTCATTGTTTTCAATGGACAAATAGGTTCGAGTTGCTTTGGTCACCCTATCTAAATTGGCAATGTAGGATTTATGGGTACGTTGGAAATTTTCAGACAATACTGCAGTAATATTAACTAGTGTTTCTGAAATCAGGTACATTCTTGAATCGGTAAAGATCTTTAAATAGTTTCCAAAACTCTGAATGTACAGGATCGATGTAAACGGAATAGCAATGGGCAGGCCGTCATGTTTTATTTGAAGTGCTTCACTTCCCGGATTCTTTTTAGCAGGTACTATTTTGGAAGCTGAAACTTTGTGTACCGCTTTTAAAAAGCGTTCAAGTTTTATGGGTTTCAATAAATAATCTACAACCCCATAATTGTAACTTTCCAGGGCATACTCAGAATAGGCTGTCGTCAAAATAACTTTTGGGGGTAGTAGTAGCGAGCTCAAAATTTCCAGGCCATTAATTTCTGGCATTTCAATATCTAGAAAAATGAGGTCAACTTCATTTTGCTGAGCGAAATTGATAAATTCAATTGGGTTACCGGTACTCAATACGATGGTAAAGTTGTCAATTTTAGCGCAGTACTCTTCGATTACTTTACGTGCCAATATTTCATCATCTATAATTCCGACCTTAATCATTGGTTTACAGCTTTTAAATCTATGGTCAAATCTACCCGATACACCTTTTCAGTGTCCTCAATTTGTAATTCGTGTGATTTAGGATATAACAGGCTTAACCGTCTTCTCACATTTTCAAGTCCCATACCTTCTCTTTTTGATTCCGATACTGGATCAGGTTTCGAATTCACCACTGCAAAATAGAGGGAGGAATTTTTCATCTTGGCAGAAATATCAATACTACTGGTTTTATTGGTACTTTGGGCGCCGTGTTTCACCGCATTTTCAACAAAGGGAATAAGCAACATAGGGGCTATGGCATAGTCCAATAGCGCTCCATCAATATCATATTCTATTTGGCAACGGTTACTGAGTCGCTTTTCTTCGAGCAGCAAATAATTTTCTATAAACTCCAGTTCTTCTTTCAGCAAAACGGTAGTTTTCTTCGCGCTTTCTAATTGATACCGCATGAGTTCCGAGAGTTGCATTACGACCACTGGTGTTTCCGGTGATTGCTGCCTGGAAAGGGAATAAATGCTGTTTAAGGA
>JANQHL010000107.1 GCA_028277085.1 Flavobacteriaceae bacterium | reverse complement strand
CCAGCCCGTAGGCCATGTTAAACAGTTTTTTTGTTGATTTTGACTGTGCCATAATTTTAGTTTTAATTAAGTATTTAAATAAGAATTGGTTACAAGGTTTAATATAGTATTCTCGTAATACTTCATTATTTATAGTCCATTATTTCCTCGGGTAGAATCTTCCTCCCCCATATAATCCTGTACAGTTCTGAAGCCGATGTAGCTTCGTGCTGAATCCTGGTACTCATAATCCCGGGTACTTACCTGAAGGAAATACGCAACATCCTTCCAGGATCCACCCCGAATCACTTTTCTTTTATTCTGTCCGGAACCTGCATTCGGGTTCATTGTAGATACGTATTCATAAGCTCCCGGATCATAGCTGGAATTCGTCCACTCAGAAACGTTACCAGCCATATTATATAAATTATATTCATTAGGTTCGTACGATTTGGCCTCTACGGTATACAAGGCAGCATCGGCAGCGTAATCCCCGCGTTGTGGCTTGAAGTTAGCCATAAAACAACCCGTATCGCTAATTACATAAGGTCCTCCCCATGGATATGTACCGCCTTCAATACCTCCTCTGGCAGCATATTCCCACTCAGCTTCGGTTGGCAATCTAAACTGGTTCACGAATTGTCTTCCCCTGCTTTTTTGATCGTCATTTTTAAACTTGGTTCGCCAGTGGCAGAATGCCTTGGCTTGCTTCCAGTTTACCCCTACCACAGGATAATCACTGTACGCATCGTGCCAAAAATAGTCATTATGCATAGGCTCGTTATAGGAATACTCAAAGTCACGGATCCAAACCGTGGTGTCCGGATAAACTGACAATTGTTCTTGTTTGATATAGTCACTGCGCTTGCCTGTTTTGGATCTTGCTGCAGCTTCAATGTCCATCCAATTGTACTTGTACTTCAACTGTTTTACATCAATAGTACGTTGACCATTATACGTTTCTTCTTCAGATAAGTATAAGGAATCCATAACCTCAGCGTAGTATTCATCCGGGTAGTCATTGGTGTCCCAAATTAGATCCATATCGGTATTCAAGGCATAACCTTCGTAATAGTCGTCGCCCATTCCCGCATAATTGTCTAACTGGTACTTATCCCAAACCGAAAGTTTTGTAGTATCGGCACTTTTAAAAGCGAACTCTCCAATAGTACCGTCATCTTCCGGACCCAGGCCCAGTTCATCCGCCAACACTGCAAGTTTGGTACGGGCAATAGAATCCTTAACCCATTCCACAAATTGCCGGTACTCACTATTGGTAATTTCAGTATCGTCCATATAAAATGAGCGTACCGTCACAGTTCTTGTAGGAGCATTTAAAACTTTACCCTGATCTTCCTCAGCTTTACCCATAATAAAGGAACCTCGAGGAATCAATTCCATTCCATACGGCTTCTCGGGATACCATTTTTTTCCCTTTACACCAACCAATTCACCTTTTGACCTTGATTTTGACCCGCAGCTTGCGAGTAAAAAAACAAGTGCTAGAGATGATAACAATAGCTTTCTCATACTTTAGGTTAAATTTTTGATTTAAGATCGTAAACTGTATAACACAATTTCATAATCACAAAACTTTATTTTGAGTAAAATATTGTGCCGAAACAATTTATGCATCAAAAATATTTTGTTTAGTTCAGCCCCTTTTTGTAGGCTTTAAGCCATCTCTCGGGAATATTTTGGTTGCAAGCATCCAAATAGTCCTGTTGAGCGCATGGTAATAACGCCTTGGAATTGTTTTTAGTATGCTCGGGTAAAATGGAAGGCACTTCTACCCACCAGCGTTCGGTAACGTGGCTTTTAAAGAAAACCAGCTCTTCAGAATCTGTTGGCACCGTAAACTTGGTAAAATCCTCATCACCAGAGCTGGGCACTTCGGTAATGCGAAAACTTAATCCTTCTATAAAATACCAAATGATCTGAGCAACAAGGCCCTGGCAAAGGTGGGTATTCTCCATTTCGTAAATACCAAATACCCGTGCCGTATCACTTATCCCGGCATACCTGGCAAGTGCACAGATTTCCCGACCGTCAAATCCATTTGGTGAATAGCTTTTTACAATCCCCATTTCACTGGCTTTAACAGCCCGCATGTCTAAACTGATGAGATGGGCATTCCGCAATACCGGTTCGGCCAAAGTAATGTCCGCGACAACATCCCCCAGACGATAGGCATCAAAAAATAATCGTTCCATCAGGTCTACTTCCTCCTGAGCATTGAAATAACTTTGATATCCTAAATTGGAAAAGTTATGGAGGTTATTTGGCTTATCAGTAATTATCTTACTCATATAAGACTCTGAAGAGATCAACTCTTCGTCTTCCCCAAAATCGAATCTGGAATCAATGGCCACCAGATTCACCATGTCTTTTATTTTGTCAAACGCCCGATAGGTAGGGAAGGTGATGTCCTGGGTAGCACCTAATATAATAGGTACTATTTTTTCCTCAAGAAGTCCGGCAACAATTTCTTTAACTACGAAATAGGTATCTTCAACCGTATCCCCTTCTTCTACATCTCCAATATCGATAATACTGGAATTCCAATTTCCTGTCATTAGCCGGTAAAGCGCAATCCGAATTGCATCGGTATCCAATTTTTCAGGCTTTTTTTCAAAGGCAGTTCGGGATTCCACTACACAAAAAATGGCAACTGTAGCATTTGCAAAAACAGGAAGCCCTTTTTTTTCCGTGTGTTTGTAAATGTTTTTCCCTAATGCCTGTGGGGGCAGGAATTCACTAAAGGCCAATACTTTTTCACTTACCGGCACCAAAAAATCAAATGCCATACGACGGGGTGTTTAACGGATTTATTTTTTTGCTTTTGCCTTTGTCTTTTTCTTGGGGGCCTTTTGTTCTATTAGTGTTTTGGCCTCCTCAAGGGAGAGTTGTGCCGCATCCACATCTTTGGACAATTCTACCTTAATCCTTCCTTTAATAATATTGTGTCGGCCCCATCGGGCTTTTTCAATGCGAATACCTTCCTCTGGCCAGGACTGCACCAATTTCTCCCTTTCCTTTTGCTTCTTGCCTTCGATAAGTTCCTGAACATCTTCCTGCGAAAGGTTGTCAAAATCGTATTTTTTATTGACGTTAATAAACATCCCATCCCATTTGATGAAAGGGCCAAAACGCCCTACTCCTTTGGTAACGCCTTTCCCCTCGTAGCTGGCAATCGGAGCGTCGGCCTTTTGCTTTTCTTTGATCAGTTCAATGGCCCTATCTATATCCACATCAAAGGCACTTTCTCCTTTGTCAAGTGAAATGAATTTTTTTCCAAAACGTACATAAGGGCCGTAACGCCCTACGTTAGCCTCAACTTCTTCTCCCTCGTATACCCCTAATTTTTTGGGAAGCTGAAACAGCTCCATCGCCTCTTCAAAAGTAATTGTAGCTATGGATTGTTCCGGTAGTAGACTTGCAAAAAGGGGTTTTTCCTCTTCTTCAACGGTTCCTATCTGAACCATTGGGCCAAATCTGCCTAATCGTGCAGCCACCTGACGGCCCGTCTTCGGATCGGTCCCTAAAACGCGTTCTCCACTAGCCCGTTCGGCATTTTCTTCTACATCTAAAACATTGGGATGGAAATCTTTATAGAACTCCCGCATCACCTTTTGCCAATCTTCCTCTCCAGACGCAATCTCATCAAAGTTCTCTTCTAGCCTGGCAGTGAAATTATAGTCCAAAATGGTGGTAAAATGACTCACTAAAAAGTCATTTACAATCATACCAATATCCGTAGGAACCAATTTCCCCTTGTCAGAGCCCACCATTTCGGAAAGCTTTTTCTCAGTGAGTTCTCCCTGTTCCAATAAGAGTTCCTTGTAGTGCCGCTCAACACCTTCTACAGTTCCTTTCTGAACGTATTCTCTATTTTGGATAGTAGAAATTGTTGGTGCATAGGTTGATGGTCGTCCGATACCCAATTCTTCCAGCTTTTTCACTAAAGAAGCTTCCGTATAGCGATAGGGCGGTCGGGTAAACCGTTCTGTTGCGGTAATGAAATTGTTTGCCAAAGTTTCTCCTACGCGCATCGCAGGAAGCATTCCCTCCTGCTCTATCGCATCCTCTTCATCAACTCCTTCGAGGTAGACCTTAAGGAACCCGTCAAAAGTGACCACCTCTCCATTGGCTGTAAACTGTTCGTTATGTCCACTA
>JANQHL010000276.1 GCA_028277085.1 Flavobacteriaceae bacterium | reverse complement strand
GGGCTGTTGGCGTAGTGCCAATGGTCACTTTATAGGCTGTCGCCCCCGGGACAGGTGTCCATTCCAATAAAGGCGTTAGCGCTACATCTATTTCTCCGTCCGCAGGTTGTATCATACTCGTGCAATCCGGTAAGGGGGCGGGCTCGCGTGTAGTGAAACTGAACTGGGTACAGTTCATTGCCGTGCCATTCTCATTACGAGGAGTTATTCGAACATAGATCACACTGTTTTCAGGCAGTTCCCCCGGTGGATCATAATTAAGATCTGCTACGTTTATGTTTGCAATATCACCAGAGACCGGATCTGTTCCGATGATGACATCATAACTTGTTGCCGTTGGCGCATAATTCCATACCACATTGGTAAAAACACTAACGTCGGTAGCACCATCAGCAGGTATTCTGATATCAGTGCAGTCTGGTGGGGTAGTCACATCTTCAGTTCTAAAGAATTGTCCACTACAAAAAATATCGGACTGTCCTTGAAAAAAATCAAGAATTATGGTTACATAAATTGTGGTATTTTCCGGGAGCCCTTGCGGTGGCGTATATGAAGTGGCACTACCCACCAAAGCATCCGCGATATCATTGCCCCCAGGAGTAGTTCCCAGTTGGATCCCATAACTGGGAATGCCATCCACGACTTCCCAAGAAATTGTAGCGTCCACAGCAACATTGGTAGCGCCATCTACGGGATTCAACAAATCTGGGCATTCTTGTGAAATACCATAGGTAGCAACGCACAGTGCAAGAAAAAGGAGCAATTTTTTTCTCATACAGCATCTTCAGACATTGTAAGATACTACAAATCACGCTTTTTTAATAGTGCATAGGACAAATAGATAAAAATAGCCGTCCAACCGAGAACGATTACGATCTCATACCAATACACATGATAATTCAGTTCAAAATCCTCACCAATCTGGCTCGCAACATTTTGAACGGCACTCAAACGCGTAAAAGGCTCCTTGATCAGATTAAACATGGAATTCAACGGGAAAAAGCCCATTACGGCATCGGTGGCATCACCATCTAAAACTTTCCAACGTAACATTCCACGTACAAATCCTTCAAATATTTGCCAAAGGATAAGAAATCCCAGGGCAAAAGCCGAACGTTTCACGAAAATGCCCAGGAACAGGCAAAAGGAAAAGAAACCTACGAGTTTGACAAAGAAAGCCACCAAAAATTCCAAATCGGAAAATATAATGGAGAGCTCGTTATAATCGGAGTAGACCAAGCCCAAAATCATGGAGACCACAAAAACAAATACGGTGGAAATTGCCGCAAAAGAGATGACTGTAAGAAACTTGGAAAGAATGAACTCTTTTTTCGATAACCCATCGATCAAATTTTGTTTAATGGTTTTGTTGCTGTATTCATTGGCCATCATGGAAACGATGACAATCGCCAAAAACAACTTAAAGATCGCGGTTACAAAAGTGTTAAAGTGCCAGATATAGGGAAAATTAAAGATACCCTGGTCTGCCAAATGAAATTGTACCGGCCCTATGTCAAATTTTATGGCCGCTATTAAGGCTATGGAAGTCAAAAGCACAAAATAGGAAGTAATCAATATTTTGCTGGCCCTGTTATTCCACAGCTTTATAAATTCTATTTGCAGTAATCGTACCATGGTTTAGTTGTTTTTGGTCAGCGTTAAAAATTGCTCTTCCAGGCTTTCCTTTCGTTTCACCAAGTGGGACAACACTATGCCGGTTTCGAAAAGCATTTTGTTCAGTTCTTCGGCATTCATTTCTTCTTTTAAATAGGCGGTAAGGGTACCATTTTCGCCGTTGATTTTTCCAAAGCTGGGATGTTTGCTTAGTACTTCCTTTAGTTTACCCATATCCTCCGTTCGCAATTCAAAAAAACCATGGCTGGCAAGCATACCGTCTACTGGGCCGGAGTATAGCTTTTCCCCTTTTCTCAAAATAACAACATGAGAGCATACCTTTTCAACTTCGTCCAGGAGATGGGAGGCAAGTAGTATGGTGGTTCCCCGGGCCGCTATTTTTTTTACGATTTCCCGGATTTGATGGATTCCAGCGGGGTCTAAGCCGTTGGTTGGTTCATCCAGGATGAGGATTTCGGGATCGTTGAGCAGGGCGGAGGCTATTGCCAATCGCTGTTTCATCCCTAAACTGTAGGTGCGGAACTTGCTGTCCTTTCGCTCCCAAAGGCCAACCAGTTCTAATTTCTCCCGAATACTGTCTTCCGGAACTTCCTTGATCTTGCATACCAGTTTAAGATTTTTCACGGCCGACATATAGGGGTAAAAATTGGGGCGCTCAATGATCGCCCCCACCTTCTTCAAGGCATCATGCGTGGAAGTAGTACCATTAAACCAACTAAAATCGCCGGAAGTTCTGTTCACCACATTAAGTATAATGCCTAGTGTGGTAGACTTTCCGCTGCCATTAGGCCCTAAAATGCCGTACACGTTTCCCTTTTCAATAGTAAAAGACAAGTCCTTAACGGCGGTGAGATAGCCAAATTTTTTGGTGAGCTTGTTTACTGTGAGTATAGTTTCCAAAGGCACTATGTGTTTTGTCTCGATTATAGTAACTTGACGAAGATTGCACAAGTTTGTTACAAAAAAGTTTAGGAATGTCTGATGAAAAATTGATGTCCAGGAAAAAACCGGCCTATCCTGTACAGGAGAAATTAGATCGGTATTTGGATAAATATAGCAGGAAGATTGAGATCCCCATTTTTTATGAAGATCTGCTACGGTTTTCAGGCTCTGTGGCACTGGAGGACGAATATGGTGAAGATACCCTATGGGTTCGGGTCTATTATCCCGATTTTGAACGGCAGGAGATCGATCTCAGTTTAAAAAAGGTATATTCCATATTGCACTCCGATGGAAGTGAACGTATTTTGGAGTATTTAAACGTCGATGCAGTGGATTTCTGCACTTTTGGTAACTCCAAGCCGTTCCGGATCAAAGTCAGAAACATATTAAATGACAACTATACCTATTTTTATGTAAAGAAGACAGATGCCTCAAGGGTCTATGGCCTGGAACTGGAACACATGCTGTCGCCGTATCACCTCAACTTTTTAGTGTATAAGAATACCTTAATCGAGGAACACATTCCGGGTATCCCCGGGGATGTTTTTATTAAAGAATCACTACCCGATCTGTCAGAATCCGAAAAAGCACAGTTGGCCAAGGAATTTGTAAAATTCAATGAGCGTTGTATGATCCGTTTATTGGGCGACATGCGTTCCTACAATTATGTTATTATTCCTGTTCATGATTTTGACCATGTCATATACCGCATCCGTGCCATAGATTTTGATCAGCAGTCTTTTGAGGGAAAGTTCAGAGTATACCTACCTCAATTTTTTAAAGAAAACAACCAAATGGTGGCAATGGTTACCGAAAAGCTCCAGGACCATTCTGTAAATCAATATAAAATCGAAGAACGTTCAATAGTAGCAAAACGTATTCTCAGTTCTGGCACGCGGATAAAGCGTCTGGTCAGCTGTGCTAAAAACGATACCATTTCATTACCGGAAAATGTAGAACGTCTTAAGGGGGAATTGCATGAATACACTTCAGATGTAGCCTTTAAGAAAAGCAATTCTATGGGTGAGATCCTGTCTACGGCTTTGGATTTTGTCAAACGTAATTATCAGGATATGAGTATGAAACAAATTATTGAGAAAAAGTTTTGAATTTCATCGCACCGGGACCCCTATACCTCCCCAAGGCTATATTTTTCTGTTTCTGCTAACATCTGTTGTCTATGAAGCGAAAAAACGGATGATTCTCTATTAATATGTTCCAGCATATAGAGTAAATTCCTGGCAAAATTCCTGGGATTTACTGTAACCGACTGTTTCTTGAGGAGTTCAAATGCTATCTCGGCCAGTTTTTCAATATGGACAAGAGGTAGCGACACCATTTTCTCATCGAGCGCCATGGTATCCATATCACTTAAATCTCGTAGCGAAAAATCGATTTGGACTTGCAGTTCTTTTTCCAATTGATCGTATTCGGGGGTAAGGTTTTCGTCCGAAAAACCCGCCACTCTGCGCAATAGGGTTTTTAAAAACAACGTAATGCGTTCAATCTCGCGTTGTAGATAATCCTTCTCTTCTTGCATTCGATCTAAAAAGCTCCAGGAGCCTCCCCAGATGCTTTATGTTTTTTGTTCCTTGTTAAAGTAGACCAGATAGTAGTACATCTGTCGCTCTTCATCCCATCCTTTTTCCACAAACTTTTCTGCAGATTCGGGGTTGACAAAATCCAAGCGGATCTGGACGTTGGTGTCCAAATTGATTACATTTTTGATCTTCTTCCGGGCATCGGAAACCGCTTTGTTGGCAATATCAAAATTGGAAACATCTTCTATACTGAACTTTGGGCCCTTTTCCACTTTGTAATGTTTGAACTCAGGGATGAGTTCCGGGTTGTCCATGACTTCATTTAAGAAACGGGTTTCCTCAAAGGCGTCGTTTTTTGCAAAATGATTGACCGCCCGGTTCATAAAGAGAACTTCCTGCTGTTTATCCTCTGCGGGAAGTACCACGTCCTTGGCAAATCCCTGGCAAAATTTTAAATAATTCTTGGTGTAAAAATTCTCATCTGTTAAGGGCGCTAATCCTAAAAAATTTTCCAGCCAATACTTGGTGTCATACCGATTACTGTCTACCGAAAGTACCTTATAACCGTTTTCTTTTTCCTGATTAAAAATCAAGCATCCTTTGTCCAATTTGTTCACATTAACCCCCTCCCGGATGATAATCTCCAGGTTGTTTTCCGATGTTTCAAATTCCAGATACTCGTGACGCAGTTCGCTTTTAAAAATACCTAAAGCATTGGTTTTCTGGTTATCCACCATCACATCCGAGATTAAGGCCACATAGACTTCCCCGCTTTTGATGTGTGGGTGATTGGACTGTTCGTAGAGATGAGAAGCAATTTTCTTGGAATAGGCATGCAGTATGTCCGGGTCTTTAAAAATAGCTGCTGCCATTGTAAAGATTTCGTTGAATTCCAGGTCAACTTCGTGATCAAACCGAAAATAGTTTTCCTCCTTTTCCCGAAAGGGCTTAAAAAAATATTCCTTTAGAAGGCCTGTGATTTCGTCATTCAAAACGTAGGGTGACTTGGAAAGAAATAAGGGTTCATTCTTGCTCTTGTTACCTACGCGATGTAGGGAGATGCTTTCGAGCTGAGCAGGATAAAGGTTGAGCATTTGTTTTTGGTATTAGGGGTAAAAAGTAACGTATTTGAACAGTACAAAAAAACGTAGGGTTTACTAGACATTTTTCGATCTGTGTCCTCAGGGGTCAGTTCCAGTTTTCATCGAAATCCATGTCGTCATAGCTGCCAAAGGTATCGTCAAAATCCAAAGACGGCTGTGATTCGAATCG
>JANQHL010000076.1 GCA_028277085.1 Flavobacteriaceae bacterium | reverse complement strand
TTCAAAATCTCCTTGCTTGTAATAGCTATACCCCAAAAGATAAAAATCCGTATTGCTCCATTTCCCGGGTTTGCCTTTGTACTTTTTAAGGTAGGAAATAGCAGCATCGTATTGTTCCAGATTAAAATAGCTTTCCCCAATAATCTTATTTAGCTCTGAAATCTCCCTACGATTTGATCTGGAAAGTTGTTTCTCAGCCATTGCAATCGCTTCCTCAAAATTGCCTTGCTTAAAATTGAGGTCGGCCTGATAATAGGACAACTTTTCATCCAACACCGTTGGATCAACAATTTTGTCGAAGCGTTCGTTCGCTGTGGCGTAATCATCTTGCTCATAAGCAATATACCCTAGATAGTACTTGGCCTGAGAACCATATTTGGGGGAGTTGGAAACTTTACTCAGGTAGCGCTCTGCTTCCTTGGGTCGATTGGCAGCGTAATAGGCATAGCCCGTATTGAAGTTAAAGCGTTCACGATCCTTTCTGGACATGGCATGCTGTTCCACCTTCTTGTACCATTTGAGCGCATAAGGGTATTTTCCTGTTTCAAAGTAGTAATCCGCAACATCCATAAAAGCAGAATTGCGTTTTGTAGAAGTGGGATAGCGTTCTACAAAATCTTCCATCTTTTGGTCAGCTCCCCTTTGACTAAGGCGAATAGCGGCATTCGCACTATAGTATGCACTATTGGCACGGGTCTCCTCATCCTTGGTCGTTTCCCCGATCTGTTCAAAAAGGGCCATAGCTGCCTGATACTGCTGATTGTTGTACAAGGCCAGTGCATCTTGATACGATTTGTTGGCGTGAGAAAATATTTGGGTTTCCTGTGCGCTTCCGCAGAAGAATACTCCCAAAAGTAGATAGGGAAGGATTCGGATAGTCCAGTTCATAGTGCTCGTCGTGGTTCTCAATTGATGCTATGATAACGTCAAAATCCGCGCCAAAGTATATAGCAACTTTGAACTTAAGTCCAACGAAACAGAAGTGGAAGACAAATTCTTAGTAATTTTAATCCCGTTTCGACCTAATTTTTTTACTATGGAGATTACGATATGGCTGTCATTTGTTGGCACAGTAGCAATTTTGGGGATCACTCCAGGGCCAAGTGTCTTATTAGTTGCTGCCAATAGCATGAATCACGGAATAAAAAAGACCTCAGGAACAATTTTAGGCGATCTTTCGGCAAATCTTTGTCAAATACTATTAGCTTCTTTGGGGCTCGCCTCTATCGTGATTGCCTCCGGAACCTTGTTTCAGGTCATAAAATGGTTAGGGGTACTCTACCTTATTTATTTGGGACTGAACAAAATCTTCAAAAAGCCAGAAACCGGTGATTTTCGAAGTCCAGATATCGATAAAAGCTTTTGGAAATTATATGTAGAAGGATTTTTAATGTCTGCTGCCAACCCAAAGGCTATTGTGTTTTTTGCCGCCTTATTTCCGCTTTTTATCAACGAGCACCTTCCTTTTGTTGCTCAAATTGTTATTCTTGCAGCGACTTTTCTGGTCATTGATGGTATTTCTCTTCTTATCTATGCTACATTCGCCACACGTTTAAAACGATTTTTAGAAGATCGTAAAAAACGGTATTTACAGAACAGGATTGTAGGATTACTTTTAATTTTCAGTGGGTTGATGCTTTCTATGGTAAAGCGTTCCAATTCTTAATACCATGCCAGAGACCATTTTAAAACTTCAGGATGTTGCTATTTTTCAGGATGAAAACCTGGTGCTTGGCGATATTACCCTTCAGGTGAAGGAGGGGGAGTTTGTCTACATCATTGGAAAAACAGGAAGTGGAAAAAGCAGCTTTATGAAAACCCTTTATGGTGATCTTCCCTTGCGACAAGGTGAAGCTACCGTGGTGGATTTTAATTTGAAAACACTGGAAGAAAGGGATATTCCCTACCTCCGCAGGAAACTGGGTATCGTTTTCCAGGACTTCAAGTTGTTGCCCGACCGCAATGTGAATAACAATTTGAAGTTCGTACTTAAGGCAACCGGGTGGACAGATCCTGCTAAAATGGATGCCAAAATCATGGAGGTTCTGGACAAGGTTGGTATGAAAACCAAGGGTTTTAAATTTCCGCACGAACTGTCTGGCGGGGAACAGCAGCGGGTTGCCATTGCGAGGGCGCTCCTGAATGACCCCGAACTTATTCTTGCCGATGAGCCCACAGGAAATCTTGATCCCCAGACGAGTGTTGAGGTTATGAAGGTATTACAGGAAATCAACGACAGCGGTCGCACCATTCTAATGGCCACTCACGACTATGCGTTGATCTTAAAATACCCCCACAAAACGATCAAGTGTGATGCCAGTAAAATGTTTGAGGTTATTCAAAAAGCCGTTTAGACAATCAACTTACTAATCTTTCGGAAGAAAACATCCTGGGATTTCCAATGTACCGTTAAAAAGTGTTGGATATTCTTCTAAATCCCAAGCTTCATCAACCTAAAAGATTTTTGTTTCTTTGCCAATATTCAAATTTTTCTTCCTTTATATGGAACTTTTAGGTATTGACATTGGGGGCTCTGGGATAAAAGGTGCCCTGGTAAACGCAGAAACCGGAGAAATGCTCACAGAACGGTTTCGCATTCCTACTCCGGAATCCAGAAAACCTGATG
>JANQHL010000235.1 GCA_028277085.1 Flavobacteriaceae bacterium | reverse complement strand
TTCGCCAGCGTTGAGGAGGTAGGGTCCTATATTTTGGCAGAGCGGGCAAAGAAACCGCAGGAATTGCAAAATGTTTTAACTACTGCACTTAAGGTAGATAAAAATGCCAATATGGGCTTGATCTCGGATATCAAGCAAGAGTTGCGAAAGGTGAATGCGTTGAAGGTGAACTACACCACCTATGAAGGGAATGCCTTCAACAACTTACAATAAGTAAGTAAACACCATAAATAAAAAATAAAACGCCCCTTTTAGGGGCGTTTTTTGTTACTATGAGCTGGGTATTGTATGCTATTGGAATGATTTTGCCATTTTAGGTTGATGCAATAAAATGGGAGTGGACTTATCCTATTCTTGAGATACCAAAAGATCCACGAAAGTTTTTTGTGTATTTTGTGGTATGGTTCGATGGATGGTAATTATCGGGGTTCTTTTCTCCTTCTGGAATATAAGTATTTGTGCTCAGCAGGCATCAGCAGAAAGTGCTTATGACGAGAAGTACCTGGAAGATCAGTTCTATACCGGATTTGCCTATAATTTTTTACTGGACAAGCCCGATGGGGTAGTACAGCAAAGCCTGTCCTATAATTTTCAGATAGGATTTATTAAGGATATACCACTCAACCAACGAAGGAATTTTGGACTTGGACTGGGGGTTGGATATGCCACCAATTCATATTATACGAACATCGTTACTACAGAGACTGAGGGGATTGTAACCTACAGATTCTCTTTGGATACGGAAACGGTTAATCGCAGTAAGTTAGAAACACATGCCATTGAATTCCCTCTAGAGTTTCGATGGCGCACCTCAAATCCTATTGATTACCGATTCTGGCGGGTGTACACCGGATTTAAGGCAGAGTATCTTTTTTCCCGAAGGGCGAAAGTGGTTCTGGAAGATGAGAACATCACGTTTTCAAATCCGAACATTGAACAGTGGCAATTTGGCTGGATGCTCAACTTTGGGTATAATACCTGGAACCTACATTTTTATTGGGCGCTAAGTGATCTGCTGGATGCGAACGCACGTTTTGAAGAAAACACCCTGGATATACGACCGATCCGTATAGGGGTTATTTTCTATATTTTATAACCAATATTTCAATACCATTAGTTGGGAGCAGCACCCCACTAGGAAACCGATGGTAAGTTCCATTTTGGAATGTGCCTTCATGTAAATGCGGGAAGTAGCCACCAGACCCGTCATTAATGTAAAAATGGCGATCGCAAATGTAATATTGATTTCGAAATGGATACTTAATGCCACCAAATAGGTGAGAATACATCCCATTCCTAAAAGATGAATACTGGCCTTTACTTTAGCGAATAGTAACAACAGCGTAGAAAAGGTGCCTATGAGTAAGCCTACAAAAAAGTAATAGAGTTCATTAATATAATTTAGTGGAATTACCTTGTATAGGATCATGAGGTGTAAAACCATGCTCATGTAGAGCGGGTATTTACGTTCTTTAAGTTTAAGGGCAAAAACGGATGATATCAGTCCCAGATTTCTCAGGATAAAAAAGAAAATAATTGGAATGATCACCGTTAAGATAAAAATGGGCAAAATGTTGCCACTTTGTAATTCTAAGGAGCTAAACTTTGGTGTAATTAGAAAATACGCCACTGTACCTCCCATGGGAACGAACAACGGGTGAAAAACATAGGAAACTGCATATAACAGGAAACGCATCAAATCTGTTTTCGAAGCCGTGCTACCGGAAGTCCCAATTGCTCACGGTATTTTGCTACTGTTCTACGAGCAATAGGATATCCTTTTTCTTTTAACAGCTTAGCAAGTTTATCGTCTGTCAATGGTTTTTTCTTATCCTCTTCGCTGATTACCGTTTCCAAAATCTTTTTAATCTCCCTGGTAGAGACGTCTTCTCCCTGCACGTTTTTCATGGATTCCGAAAAGAAATCTTTGATGAGCTTTGTACCATAGGGAGTATCTACATACTTGCTGTTTGCGACCCGGGAAACCGTGGAAACGTCCATGTCTATTCTATCTGCAATATCCTTTAAGATCATGGGTCTCAGTTTGCGTTCGTCCCCTGTAAGGAAATATTCTTCCTGGTACTGCAAAATGGCGTTCATGGTCACAAAAAGGGTCTGTTGACGCTGTTTAATCGCATCAATGAACCACTTGGCAGCGTCTAATTTCTGTTTTATGAACAGTACGGTATCTTTTTGGGATTTGCTTTTGTCTTTGGCATTTTTATAGCCCATAAGCATATTCATGTAATCTTTGGAAACATGTAGCTCAGGCGCATTACGACCGTTTAAGGTTAACTCCAGTTCCCCATCTACTATTCGAATAGAGAAATCAGGGACCACGTGTTCCACAACCCTGTTGTTCCCGGAAAATGATCCTCCGGGTTTGGGATTAAGCTTTTCTATTTCTGCCAGGGCATTTTTTAGTTCGTCCTGTGTAATGCTATGCTTTGCCTGAAGTTTTTCGAAATGTTTTTTGGTGAATTGCTCAAAAGATTTTTCAATGATGACGGTGGCCAATTCTATTGCCTCCGTGGCATCTTTTCGCTTCAATTGTAAGGTCAGGCATTCCTCCAGGGATCGTGCGCCAACTCCTGGTGGATCCAGCGTTTGAACCGTTTTCAAGACCCGTTCTATCGTAGCTTCATCGGTGTAGATATTCTGAGTGAAGGCCAGGTCATCCATGATGTCAGAAAGCGGCCTTCGGATGTAACCACTTTCATCTATGCTGCCCACTAGAAACTCCGCGATCGCCCACTCTTCGTCATCCAAATACACCGTACTTAGCTGATTAATCAGATACTGGTTAAATGATATTCCGGCCGCATAAGGAATGCTTTTTTCATCTTCATCTGCACTATAGTTGCTAATCTGCGTCCGGTAATCAGGGATCTCGTCGTCGCTTAAATAGTCATCAATGTTGATGTCTTCTGCAGCAATGGTCTCATTGTCTCCTGCCTCTTCGAAACTATTGTCAAACCCCTCTTCTATTTCCGAGCTCTCGGCTTTTCCGCTTTCTAAAGCTGGATTTTCTTCGAGTTCCTGCTTGAGCCGCTGTTCAAATGCCTGGGTGGGAAGTTGAATCAACTTCATCAGTTGAATCTGCTGCGGGGAGAGCTTTTGAGATAGTTTAAACTGTAAGTGCTGTTTGAGCATAGGTTCTTGTATTCCTTACTTTTAAAGTTAAAGAATTACCCTCAAAATTCTGCATTTTGCGGTGTTCGGGGAAAGGGAATTACATCTCGAATGTTACTCATACCCGTAACAAATTGTACCAAACGTTCAAATCCCAGGCCAAAACCGCTGTGAACCGCGGTCCCAAATCGTCTGAGATCCAAATACCACCAAAGTTCTTCTTCCTCAATGTTGAGAGCAGCGATTTTCTTTTGCAACACCTCGAGACGTTCTTCCCGCTGGGATCCTCCTACAATTTCACCAATACCCGGGAACAGCACATCCATTGCCCTTACGGTCTTGCCATCTTCGTTAAGCCGCATATAAAAGGCTTTAATGTCCGCAGGGTAGTCGAACAAGATCACGGGGCATTTGAAATGCTTCTCTACCAAATAGCGTTCGTGTTCGCTTTGGAGATCAGCGCCCCATTCGTCAATACCAAATTCGAATTTTTTCTTTTTGTTGGGTTTTGAATTTCTAAGGATGTCAATTGCCTCAGTGTAACTAACGCGTTTAAAGTTGTTGTCTACGACAAATTTCAATTTCTCGGATAATGGCATTTCACTACGTTCTGCCTGGGGCTTGTGTTTTTCTTCCTCCAAAAGGCGTTGTTCTAAAAACTGAATGTCCTCTTGGCAATTGTCCAGCACGTATTGAATTACCCATCGTATAAAGTCCTCCGCCAGATCCATATTGGCGTCGAGGTCATAGAAAGCCATCTCCGGTTCTATCATCCAAAACTCCGCCAGGTGGCGGGAAGTGTTTGAATTTTCTGCCCTAAATGTTGGTCCAAAGGTGTACACTTTTCCTAGTCCCATAGCATATGCCTCCGCCTCCAGTTGACCGGATACCGTCAGGTTCGTCTCTTTACCAAAAAAGTCCTCCTTGAAGTTTACTTGCCCATTTTCTGTAAGGGGAGGATTTTTTGCATCCAAGGTAGTAACCCGGAACATTTCTCCCGCGCCCTCGGCATCGGACCCAGTGATGATGGGCGCATGCATATAATAAAACCCATTTTGCTGAAAGTAGCTGTGAATGGCAAATGACAATGCGGATCGCAATCGCATTACCGCAGAAAAAGTATTGGTCCGTATACGTAAATGAGCCTTTTCCCTTAGAAATTCCAGGGAATGCTTTTTAGGTTGAATAGGGTAGGTGTCCGGATCTGCTTTTCCGTGTAGGGAAAGCTGATCCACCTGGATTTCAACAGCCTGCCCCCTGCCCTGACTAGCTACCAGACTGCCTTTTATTTTAACAGCGGCGCCCGTGGAAATTGATTTAATGAGTTCCTCATCAAAGTTTTCGTAATCTACAACACATTGCAGGTTCTTTAAGGTAGATCCGTCGTTTAACGCAATAAACCGATTACTTCTAAAGGCTTTCACCCAGCCTTCCAAAACCACCTCTTGCTCTTTAGGTTCCGTATTCAGTAGCTCTCTAACAGAAAATCGCTTAATCATTTACGCTCAAATTAAGCCCCAAAGATAATTTTTTAACGGGAGGGAATAAGGGATAACGCACCAAAAAAACTAGACATTGTCGGATTCGCTATCCGAAACCGGCAATACATCGATATGCGGTTTTTTAAAGATCTTTTTGTTGGCAATATTGCGTTCCAGGGAGAGCAACAAGGAGGGAAGAAGGATGAGGTTAGAAAGCATGGCAAACAACAGGGTAGCTGAGACCAATCCTCCCATGGCCTGGGTGCCTCCAAAGCTGGAAATGATAAAAACGGAGAACCCAAAAAACAAGACTACCGAGGTGTAGAACATACTTACTCCCGTTTCCCGCAATGCGTTGTATACGGATTTTTTGATCTGCCAACGATTTGCCGTTAATTCCTGCCGATATTTGGCCAGGAAATGAATGGTATCATCCACCGAAATCCCAAAGGCAATACTAAAGATCAGAATGGTAGACGGTTTTATAGGAATACCCAAATAGCCCATTAATCCTGCAGTAATTACCAGGGGTAATAAATTAGGGATCAGGGAAATAACGATCATCCTGAAAGAGCGGAACAGATAGGCCATGAATAACGAGATAATTCCAACAGCCAAAGCCAGGGAGATCAGGAGATTTTTAATTAAATATTTGGTTCCCTTTAAAAAAAGAAGTGCTTTACCCGTCATATATACGTTGTACCGTTCTGCCGGAAAAGTTTTGGCTATGGATCGTAAGAGTTCCTGCTCAATTTCTTCCATACGGGGGGTCTTAACATCCCGCATAAAGGTGGTCATTCGGGCAATTTGGCCGGTACTATCCACAAAGCTTTCTAACAGATCGCCGCTATCTTCTGAAGATTTTCGCGCAACATCCATAATAAAGGTATTCTCCTGGGATGTAGGGAGTTGGTAATATTTAGGAATCCCATTATAAAATGCCTGTTTTGAGTACTTCACCAGGTTCACCACAGAGAGAGTTTTGGACAGCTCCGGAATTTCATCAATTTCTTGTGCAAGTTGTTCCATTCTTCTGAGCGTTCCCAACTTGGTAACTCCATTCTTGCGTTTAGTATCCACAACAACTTCAACGGGCATTACGCCATCAAATTCCTTTTCAAAAAAACGGATATCCTGAAAAAATTTGGCATTCTTGGGTAAGTCCTCAATACGGCTTCCCGTGATCTCTATCCGGTATATGCCAATAATACTGAGTACCAAAACAGTAACTGCCGTAATATAGACCGAAATTCGGTGATGCCGTACCACGCGTTCCATCCAGTTGACAAAGGTGTACATCCATTTTTTACTGAGGTGTTTAAGGTGCTTATGTTTAGGGATGTACATAAAGCTGTAGATAATTGGGATAATGCAAAGCGACAGGAAAAAAATGCAGAGGATGCTTATGGAAGCCACAATACCAAATTCTTTGAGCAGGACGCTGTCAAGAATGATAAAGGTGGCAAATCCCAATGCGGTAGTCACATTAGTCATTAAGGTGGCATTACCAATCTTGGTGATCACCCGTTGCAACGATAGGGCCTGGTTTCCATGTTTTTTAACCTCCTGCTGGTATTTGTTTATTAAAAAAATACAGTTCGGGATACCAATTACAATGATCAGGGGTGGGATCAATGCGGTGAGGATGGTAATCTCATATTGAAATAACCCAAGAATCCCGAAAGTCCACATTACTCCGATAATCACGACACAGATGGAAATAACAGTAGCCCTGAAACTTCTAAAGAAGAAAAAGAAGATCAACGAGGTAACGAGCAAGGCGGCGAGGATAAATTTTCCGATCTCGTCAATAATGATCTTGGAATTCCATGTTTTGATATAGGGCATCCCGGATACCCTAACGTCCAGCGTTGTTTCACTCTCAAAATTTTCTATAAGATTTTCCAAATCCCCCAGGATGAATTCATTTCGCACTGTGGTGTTAAGAATATCCTTGTCCAAATAGATTACCGTTCGGATGGTACCTGAGGACTTGTTATAAATTAGGTTTTCGTAAAAAGGAAGGTTTTCAAAAAGTTTATTTCGAAAAGCGGCTACCTCTTGTTCAGTAGTCGTAGGGGACTCCAGTGCCGATTTAAGCACAAAAGCTTGTTGTTCGTTGTCCTTTACCAGTTCCTGAAGATTATCGGTAGAAATGACCAGATCTACCTCTGGATTGGCTTGAAACTGCTTACTCAACCTGTTCCACCTGTTAAAATTCTCCGGTAAAAAAAGCAAACTATCTGAAACAGCGAGAACTATGGCATTGTCCTCTTCGCCAAATAAAGAAACGAACTCCGCGTATTGAAGTGTTTCCGGATGGTCATCCGGTAAGACACTCGTCTCCGTATTGGAAAAGCGCATGTGCTTCCATTGCAGGGCTAAATAGGTGGTGCATGAAGCAATAACCAAAAGGATAATGATTCGATTCCGAAGAATCAATCGGGCAACATTGGACCAAAACCCTTTAAGAAATTCTTTGAGCATGCGGTTTTATTGGCTGCAAAGGTAGAAAATGAAAAAGTCAGCACCCAAAAACTTCGAAGGTTTTAAACCTTCATAATCTCTGCCTCTTTTAGGGAGAGTACGTCTTCTATTCTTTTTATATAGTTGTCGGTTAATTCTTGAACATCAATTTCGGCATTTCCTAACCGATCTTCGGAAATCTCTAACTTTTTTAACTCTTTGTTGGCTTCCTGCCGTGCACTTCGAACACTTACCCGGGCATCTTCTGCTTCAGCCTTAGCCTGTTTTACCAGGTCTCTCCTGCGCTCTTCAGTTAAAGGGGGTACATTAATAATTATACTTTCTCCGTTGTTCATCGGATTAAAGCCTAAGTTAGAGGTGAGAATAGCCTTTTCAATCTCCGGGATCAGTGTCTTTTCCCAGGGCTGTACCGAGATGGTCCTGGCATCGGGAGTGTTGATATTAGACACCTGGGATAGAGGGGTCTGGGAACCGTAATACTCCACCATTACCGAAGACAGCATGGCCGGACTAGCCTTACCCGCTCTAATCTTTATAAACTCCTTTTCGAGATGTGCCATTGCGCCATCCATGCTTTCTTTGGCACTATCCAATATAAATTCTACTTCTTCATTCATAGGAAAAAATTTTCGTTATGAAATCAATTTTCATACCCGATTTAGTTGTTGACTACCGTTCCAATGTTTTCTCCCAACACAATTTTCATCAGGTTTCCCCGGGTATTCATGTCGAAAACTACTATGGGGAGTTCGTTTTCCTGGCTTAACGTAAAAGCTGTTGTATCCATCACCTTCAAACCTTTGGAAAGCACTTCATTGAAAGAAATGGAATCAAATTTTGTAGCAGTTTTATCCTTCTCAGGATCTGCGCTATAAATACCATCTACTCTGGTGCCTTTCAGAATCACGTCGGCGCCAATTTCAATGGCACGTAGCACTGCGGCAGAGTCTGTGGTAAAATACGGATTCCCAGTGCCTCCTCCAAAAATTACCACTCTGCCTTTCTCCAAATGCCGTATCGCCCTTCTTCTAATAAAGGGCTCTGCTACTTCATTGATCTTAATAGCCGATTGCACTCTGGTTTCTACGCCAACTCCCTCCAATGCGCTTTGCAAAGCCAAGGCGTTAATAACAGTGGCCAGCATTCCCATATGATCTCCCTGAACACGGTCCATTCCCAGGCCTACCCCTTTAAGACCCCTAAAAATATTCCCGCCACCAATTACAATTGCTACTTCCACTCCCTTATCTACTATGGATTTGATGTCCTCAGCGTAATCCAATGTCCTTTTAGGGTCAATACCGTATTGCTGTTCTCCCATAAGGGCTTCCCCGCTTAGTTTAAGGAGGATTCTGTTGTATTGCATGCAGGCTTTTTTTGAAATCCCAGCAAAAATAGTCAAAAATATTTTTGACCTTCTGTCGTCTAGAATCTTGTATAACCGCAACTTTTATAATAAAATAATACTATTTTCTGTAACCTTTTATTTTAAGAGCAGTATACCTTTTTGAATACGAACAAAGCATGCACCAACTAACTGATAATGCGTTAATGCTTAAGGTGAAGTCCGGCGACCTGGACAAGCTGGGATTACTATATGAAAGGCACAAAAGACGTTTGTTCGGGTTCTTTTACAATATGAGTGGTAATGCTAATTTGAGTGAAGATCTGGTGCAAAATGTTTTTGTAAGAATGTTAAAATACAGGCATACGTATAGTGGAGAAGGCTCCTTTTTGGCATGGATGTTTCGTACAGCAAGAAACGTGAAGTACGATCATCATAAAAAGAATAAAGAGCTATTCCAGGCGGATCTTTCCTCATGGGATTATAAAATGGTAGACAATGACAATGCCATAGCCCAAATGGAAAAAAAGGATAATCTGCTGTTGCTACGGAAAGCTTTGATGCAATTGGGGGAAGAGCAGCGAGAGGTTATCGTCTTTAGCAAGCTTAAAGAAATGAAATTTAGTGAGATTGGCGAAGTTTTAGGGTGTAGCGAGGGAGCGGCTAAGGTAAAGGCACATCGCGCTTTAAAGGAGCTTAAGCGAATCGTACAAAAAATGGAAATAGGATAAATTATGGAGAAGGAAGTATTTGAAAAACAGCTGATGGAGTATCTAAAAGGGACTCTTGCTCCAGACAAGAAAGAGGTGTTTGAAGCTTTTTTGGAGCAAGATGCAGACGCTAAAAAGCAATTGGAAGAACTAGGCGGGGTCTGGGAGTCACTTGAGATGTTAGCAGTTCCGGAACCTTCTTCCAATATGGATATGCAGTTCTTTGAACAACTGGATACTGAAATAACCAAAAGTGCCACGGCAACTACCTCCTGGACCGAAGAGCTAAAGCGCATGCTTGGAGTGCTATTTCGGCCGCAATTAGTGTATAGTGTGCTGATCCTGGGATTAGGGGTGCTGGGAGGATATTTTATAAAGTCCGGCGGCAGTAAGGCAAATACAACAATTGAAACGGTAAACGTTTCAGATACTCGGGAACTTAGGGAAAAGTTGGTGCTCACGCTATTAGAACAAAGTTCCGCCAACCAAAGGTTACAGGGCATAAGTGAGGCCAGTAAAATTGTGCAAGTAGATGAACAGGTCATAAATGCCTTGCTAAAAACCTTAAATAACGATCCCAACGTTAACGTAAGACTAGCAGCTATTGAATCGCTCAGTAATTACGTAAATAATCCATCAGTACGGCAGGGGATAATACAATCTATTCCTAACCAGGAATCTCCTATCATACAGGTTACATTAGCCAATCTGATGTTAGCGCTGGAAGAGAAAGGGGCTATCGAATCCTTTAAAAAATTATTGGAGAAAGAGGAGTTGGATACTACGGTAAAGAAGAAGATCGAAAATACCATTGCATCAATCATTTAAATCATAAAACCTTTCAAAGGAACAAAACAATCAAATTACGAACAGTCAAATTTTTTAATCATGAGAAAAACAATTATTGCAGCGCTGGTCCTAACCGTTAGCTTTAGCTGGTGCCCAGCCCAGAAAAAGGTTTTCAAAGAGACCGTGACCAAGGAAGTTGCGTTTACCACTGTATCTGCCGAAAATACACTTGTCTTACGGAATATTTTTGGACCTGTTAGCGTAGAGGGTTACAATGGGAGTACAATACAGGTCGAAGTGGACAAGGAGATTTCTGCGTATACCACCGAAGACCTTGAGGTAGGGAAATCCGAACTAACGCTCAAGGTTGTAGAAAAGGATAACCGTATTATCATCCATCCGGACACACCATATATGCAGTACGATGAAAAAGGGTTGCGATTTAACTGGTGCAACAATTATGAAGAACCTGTATATGAACATCGCTTAGGCTTTACGGTAAAAGTGCCACAGGGGATCAATATTAATGTTTCCACTGTAAATGACGGGGATATCTACATAGCGAATACCAGGGGGAAATTTATAAAAGTGAATAATGTAAATGGTGGGATTGATCTTGAGAATGTTATCGGAAAAACCAATTTGCATTGTATCAATGGAAGGGTTAATGTTTCTTATGCCAGTAATCCGGAAGCCGCTTCCAGGTATTATTCTTTAAACGGAGACATCAACATTTCATACCAGCAGCCATTAAGTGCAGATGTGTCATTTAAAAGCATGAATGGCGAATTGTTTACCGATTTTACGATTGCAAAACAATATGTTCGTACCCATAAGGACGAAGCCGGAAAAAGAAAAGCAAAATTCAAATACGAATCTACTCCGATTGTGCAAATTGGAAATGGAGGAATAGAACTTGATTTTGAAACCTTAAATGGAAATGTATTCATCAAAAAAATGTAACAGCTATGAAGACGATTAAAACGATAACTACAATATTGACATTTTGCACTGTAGCCGTACTTTCTGCACAAACTAAAGAGATAGACCTTTTTACAGTGCCTTTAAGCAATCCGGGAGAAGCTGGTAAATTGGAAGTGGATCAGATCTCAGGGTCTATTTACGTAACCGCCTATGAAGGAAAGGAAGTGATCGTTAAGGCTACAATTCATGAAGGGGATGACTGCGGCAGTTGTGGAAAAAAGGCTAAGAGCGGTAACGGTAGGAACGGAATGAAAAAGATATCGGCATCCAGTATTAATATTGGAGCGGAAGAGAAAAACAACGTTGTACAAATTCAGAATGAACTCTGGAATAAAAAGACAGATTTGTCCATAAAAGTACCCTTAAACTTTTCCCTGGAACTTAAGACTATAAACAATGGAGACATTACGGTGGAAGGGGTTAACGGTGAGATGGAGATCAGTAATGTTAATGGCAGTATTACCTTGGAATCCGTAAGCGGTTCGGTACTCGCCGATACCACGAACGGAGCGTTAACAGTGAGTTTTACTAGTATTGCTAGCGGAAAAGAAATGGCATTTAGCAGTTTTAATGGGGATGTGGAAGTGATTTTCCCCAAATCCTTAAAAGCAAACGTCAAAGCCAAATCGGATATGGGCGATGTGTATACGGATTTTGATATGGCGGTTTCTAAAAACGAACCCCAGGTAGATAGGGGAGCCTCTTCAGGAAAATACAAGGTAAAAATTGAACAGTGGATAAAAGGGACAATCAACGGAGGGGGTCCGGAAATGCTTTTTAAAACCTACAACGGGGACATTTTGATAAAGTCCCAGTAAGTGTCTATCAATAAAAAAGCCCCTAAAAACGGGGCTTTTTTTAAACATTTTTACGATTTCTTATCCCAATGCTACTCGAGAGAACCCAGTAACTTCAAGATTACTGTCGACGGATTTAACGTACTGGGCTACATTTTGCTTCCCATCTTTGATAAAAGCCTGGTTTACCAAGGTATTATCTTTAAAGAAACGATTCAATTTGCCCTTGGCAATATTATCTAGCATGGCCTCAGGCTTGCCTTCCTGGCGCAGCTGTTCTTTGGCAATTTCAATCTCTTTGTCAATAACAGACTGGTCTACCGCATCTTCATTCAACGCAACAGGATTCATCGCTGCTGCCTGCATGGCAACATCCTTAGCAGCAGTTGCTGCACCTTCAACATTAGCGGATAATCCAACAAGGGTTGCAATTTTATTGCCAGCATGAATATAAGAACCCACAAAAGGAGCGCTTAGTTTCTCAAAACTACCGATTTCAATTTTTTCTCCGATTACCCCGGTTTGCTCCGTAAGTTTTTCGGCAACGGTCATCCCATTAAATTGTGCATCAAGAAATGCAGCTTTATCCTCAAAACCTAAGGCCAGTTCGGCCAGTTCTTGTGCCAGCTTTACAAAACCATCATTCTTAGCAACGAAATCTGTTTCGCAATTCAAGGAAATGATAACCCCAGAAGTACTGTCTGTATTTACTTTGGCAATTGCGGCTCCTTCAGAAGACTCACGGTCCGCTCTTTTGGCGGCTACTTTTTGTCCCTTTTTTCTAAGAATTTCGATTGCTTTATCAAAATCGCCATCAGCCTCTACCAAAGCTTTTTTACAGTCCATCATACCTGCTCCGGTGGCTTTTCTCAATTTATTTACATCTGCGGCGGTAATATTTGCCATTTCTTTAAGTGTTTAAAATTTATGTAAAGTAAAACACAACGTTCGTGTCCTGTGTTAGTACACTATTAAATTACTCTTCGGAGTCTTCCACTCCGCCTTTTACACTGTCCTGCCATTCCTTAAGCTCATCCCACTTTCCATCAGCGGCCATTTGGGCTTGTTTTGGCCAGGACTCTGGTTCCAAATGGGCTAACCTTGGACTAGCTGCTACTAAAAGGGCTTTTATGTTGTCAGGGGTTGCCTTTGCCAAATCAGCATAAGTGACAATGTCATTGGCTTGTAGCGCCTCTGCAGTTTTGGGCCCAATACCTTCAATTTTGGTAAGATCTTCCGGAGTAGCTTTTTTAGCTTCCGGAGCGGCTTTGGCAACGGGCTTCTTGGACTCCTCTTTTGCTGGAGCTTCAGCAGCTGCAGGGGTCTCGGAAGTATCTTTCTCCCCTAACTTGTCCGCTTTGCGTTCTGCCAGACCGTCTGCTACGGCATTCGTAACTTCAGAAAGGATAATCTCTATCGATTTTCCGGCGTCGTCATTCGAAGGAATTACAAAATCTATGGCCCTAGGGTCAGAATTTGTATCCACCATCGCAAAAATGGGAATATTCAGCTTTTGGGCTTCTTTCACGGCAATGTGTTCCCGCATGGTATCTACAATAAAGATTGCTCCAGGAAGCCGGGTCATATCAGCAATAGATCCCAGGTTTTTCTCAAGCTTACCCCGAAGGCGGTCTACCTGTAGTCGTTCTTTTTTTGATAAGGTATTAAACGTCCCATCTTTTTTCATCCGATCAATCGCGGTCATTTTTTTCACCGCTTTCCGGATGGTTACAAAGTTGGTCAACATGCCACCTGGCCATCGTTCTGTGATATAGGGCATGTTTACTTTGGCAACCTTGTCCGCAACTATGTCTTTTGCTTGTTTTTTTGTTGCAACAAAAAGGATTTTACGGCCAGAGGCTGCGATTTTTTTTAACGCTTCCTTTGCCTCCTCTAATTTTGCTGCAGTCTTGTAAAGATTGATAACATGGATCCCGTTGCGTTCCATATAGATGTAGGGCGCCATATTCGGGTTCCATTTTCGCGTTAGATGTCC
>JANQHL010000241.1 GCA_028277085.1 Flavobacteriaceae bacterium | reverse complement strand
GCGATTGCTCAAGGCGATGTTATTGAAACCCTGGAAATTGTACGACTAGGAGAAGAAGCAGAAAACTGGAATGGAATTGAAGCTTTTCGCACTTTTGATGGGGAACGGGAGAAAAGGGCGGCGGAAGCAAAAGCAAAAGCGGAAGCAGCATTGGAAAAATTAGCTGCGGGTTTTGAAAAAACGGCTTCCGGGCTACACTACAAAATCATTCAGAAAGGTTCGGGTACTGCCGCCAAAAAGGGCGCCATGGTATCCGTACATTATGAAGGTAGTTTGGACAACGGCCAGGTATTTGACTCCTCATATTCTCGAAAAGAACCTATTACCTTTCCCCTCGGGGCCGGACAAGTGATTTCAGGATGGGATGAGGGTATCGCTTTGCTACAGGTAGGAGACAAAGCACGGTTTGTAATTCCTTCTCACCTGGGGTACGGCAGTAGGGGAGCTGGAGGGGTAATTCCTCCGAATGCCACGCTTATTTTTGATGTAGAGCTAATGGCAGTAAAATAAAAATGATTTTCCCGGTGATGCTGATACCACCCGGTAAGCGCTATGAAAAGACTCCTTATGGGAGTTTTTTTTATTTGGAACGATTGACACTAATGAGCAGCAGGAAGGCATTGATGGCTAGTAGTGCAAGTAAAATGGCGAAAAAGGTATTCATTATCTATTGGGGTTGTTATTACATTCCGTTCTTTCCTCTGTAACAGGTAAACGCCGAAAAACCCTACTTAGTATTGTAGCGGTTTCATATTCAATCGTTTAAAGCTGTCTAAATCTCACGGTAAAGGTTGTTTTGTTTAAACCTAGACGAAGAATTTCCTTAAGGTTGCTTAAAAAGCTAAACAAAATGCAAAAAAAAAACCTCCACATTGGGAGGTTTGTAGTTGTAGATGAACTACCGCTAAGCTGTTGGATCGGGAGTCATCCGTAAATAAGGTTTAATCTCTTCGACCCCTTTGGTAAAGATTTCTTTGGCCTCTTCCGTTGGAATAGCAGGACTTACTACCACATCCTCGCCATTGTTCCAGTTAGCCGGTGTAGCTACTTTGTGGTAAGCGGTTAATTGTAGGGAGTCTATCACGCGTAACAACTCGTAAAAGTTTCTTCCTGTGGAGGCAGGGTAGGTTAGAATTAATTTAACGGTTTTGTCCGGCCCGATGATAAAAACTGAACGAACAGTTAAAGTATCATCTGCATTGGGGTGAATCATATCGTATAAGTTCGCTACGGCTCTATGCTCATCTGCTACTATAGGAAAATTCACCACAGTGTTTTGCGTCTCGTTAATATCTTTGATCCACTCGTTATGGGAATCCGCTCCGTCTACGCTTAACGCCATCATTTTTACATTGCGTTTGTCAAATTCGGCTTTAAATTTGGCGGCTGTTCCCAATTCGGTAGTACATACCGGTGTAAAATCGGCTGGGTGAGAAAACAATATGCCCCAGCTATCCCCAAGGTAATCGTAGAAATTGAGCGTACCCTGTGAGGTTTCTGCGTTAAAGTCGGGGGCAGGATCCCCTAGTCTCAATGCTGCCATGATTTTCGTTTTAGATTATCTTGTAAAGGTATTGGGGTTAGGAAAGTAACCCTTGTTTTTTTGGTTAAAACTATACTAAAGTTAATTACTTTTATGCTATGGAAACTACTAAACTGGAGGAATTGCAATACCCTATTGGGAAGTATGTAGTTCCGGATCCCATTACCGAAGAACATATAAAACAATGGATCGCTGTGTTGGAACAGCTACCGGGAAAGCTGGAGCAGTTGGTGACCCCACTTTCCGAGGCACAATTGGAAACATCATATCGACCTGGTGGATGGACGGTACGGCAGGTAGTCCATCATGTGGCCGATAGTCATCATCATAGCTACATTCGGTTCAAGTGGGCACTTACAGAGGACAACCCAGTAATAAAGGCGTATTTTGAAAAAGAGTGGGCCAACCTTTTTGATACCCGAAGTGCTCCCATATCGCTTTCCTTAACCCATCTAAAAGCGGTTCATGCCAAGCTGGTCTATCTCCTGAAAGGACTAACCGCAGACCAGTTGCAACGTACCTTCACCCACCCGGAAGGAAACACTATAACCACCTTAGCCGAAAATATAGGCCGCTATGCCTGGCATGGAAGTCACCATTTCGCCCATATTCAGCGTTTGTTGGAACGTGAAGGCTGGTAATTTTTTATAGGGTTTTGACTAGCACCCACATTTCCTTTTCAGCGGGGAGCACACCTTCCAGATAAATTTCAGTCGCTCCTGCAATTTCAAAGCCATTGCTTCGGTAAAAATCAAGTGCTTTTCCCTTTTTCATTGTTTCCAGCCAAATCACCTTTTTCTCCAGGTCTTTAGCAAAACGGGTAACGAAGTCCAGCACGGCTTTTCCAACTCCTTTTCTGGAAAAGGCCTTAAGCAAATAAATGCGATGCAGATATAGTGCTTCTTGATCTTTCCAGCTACCCCAACCCTGGCTTAAGGAGAGTTTCAATACGCCCGCGTAGGCTTCTCCGTATTTCACCAGGTAGTTTTGGCTGTTAGGATCCTGCAATTCTTGTTGTACTTGTGTTTCGGTAAAACTAACGTTCAAATAGGACTTGGGATTTCGGTTTTCCCAGAGGTGGAGGTAATGCTCATTATAGGATTGTTGGCCAACTTTCAGATAGTGGGGTACTTTTTCTTCTGTAAGGGGTACTACGCTTATTTCCATTTAATATTACAGCCAATACTGGGCTTTTGATTGGGAGATATCGGAATACCTTGAATAAGATGATCCATGGCTTCGCGCAAGTCACTTCCCGTAACCGGGATACCATTTCCAGGTCGGGAATCGTCCAATTGCCCTCGGTACACCAGTTTCAAATCTTCATCAAAAAGATAGAAATCCGGGGTGCAGGCCGCATCATAAGCCCGTGCCACTTCCTGGGTTTCATCGTACAAATAAGGAAAAGAATATCCCTCTGTTTTGGCCACTTCCTGCATCAGTTCCGGGGCATCTTCGGGATAGTTTTCTACATCATTGCTGGAAACGGCTACAAACCCTATACCCTGATCCTGAAAATCTCGCCCGATTTGCGCCAACTCTGGATTCACGTGTTTTACAAATGGGCAGTGGTTGCAGATAAACATAATTACGGTGCCCCGTTTTCCTTTGAGATCATTAAGATGTACCGTTTTTCCAGTAACGGTATCCGGCAAACGAAACGCAGGGGCCAAAGTTCCAAGGGGGAGCATATTGCTTGGGGTGCGTGCCATGTGGATAATTTTTTGATTAAAACGTATAGCTACATTAAAGGTCCGAAGAAAATGGCATTCATCAATAACTTATTGGTACCATACCAAAATGCCCGGAAATTGGTATTGTCCGTAAATAAGATCACTCTTCCTTTCCCCATTCTTTTGGACTTGAAGGGAACACTATTTTTTAAAAGAGCCACATTTTCCTCGGAAATATAGCCGCTTTGTAATGGGGTATTGGTGTATTGAATAGGATTGTCATAACTATTCTCTTCCGGCTCCAGGTAAATATTGGTATTTCGAAAGAGCGAAATACGATCGTTCTTGTACCCATAGCCCACAGGGTGCGACCGATCCAGTTTGGCTTCAAAAATAGCACCTCCCGTGACCTGGGCCCCCAGGTAATCTCTCTTTTGATCAAAACGAATATTTTTCGCTTTCAAAGAATCCTCCTTCATTTTTAGCGATAGTATTTCATGCTTTTTAAGCCAGTTCGCCACATTGCGATACCCAATTAGTGTTCCTCCTTGCTTTACCCAATCCTTGATTTTCTCAACGGCCTCTTTATCCAGAATATCAGCGCCCCGACCACCAGGGAGAATTAAATCGGTGTATCGGCTCAAATCTACATCGTCAAAATAGCGCGTATCGATTTTGGTAATTTTCATTTGATACCGGGTGTCAAAAAGATGCCAGATCTCGCCGGCATCATACGAACGCACTCCATCACCTACTAAAAGGGCAACGTTTTGTTTTCGTAATGGGTCAAAATCGTTACTTCCCAGATCTATCCCCTGGGTTAAACCCGTAGAGACGGCATCGATGGCAATCTGACTGTTATCTGCAATTTCCGCAAGAAAAGTGTAAAGTGCATCCGAATCCAACTTCTGGTGTTGCACCGGGATCATAATCGTTCCGTAGTCATACTGCTTCCCTTCCAGTGTAAACGGGCTTTTGGCCACCTTAGCCCGTAGGCCTTTTTGCAAAATCTGATTTAAGGCCTTTGGGGTGTAATAGCTATGCCATTCAAAAAGATAGGCATAATTGCTTTTTCCGGTGATGCTCCCGGGAATTGGTCTAAATTCCTGTACTTCTTCCCCAGCGCTTACCAGGGCGGAAAGCGCCGCATGATCCAGGTTAAAGGCCAATGGGAAGGTCCAGGCCGAAACATCATAGAACAGGCTATCTGTAAAGGTGGTACGCTTTTCAAACATGGCCCGGATCAGTCTGGGATTCTTTTGGTTAAGGGGCACAACAAAGGCGCTTCCTGTTTTAAAAGCCTTGCCGCTAATCCTGACATCATTCGCCAATTCGTGGAATTTTATTTTGTGACGATGTAGTATTTCAGCCAGGTGCCAGGTTTTTACAGGGTCTTTGCTGTCTCCAAAAACATACCCTTTGGTTCGGTTCCTAACCGCTTCTCGCCTGGTATCCTGAAAGTATTTTTTTTGATAATCAAGTATTTTGACCCGCATGTCTTTAGCCGCTTCAATAGTGGACAGTGCTGTGGTAAACTGATTGCGTATCGTAAAAGGGAAAGTAAGGATACCATTTTCACTCTCCTGAATATGCCCTCTTGAACTGCCTTGTTCAAAGAGAATACCGATGCCACCATTTACGTCCGGGAAGGTGGATCCTTTCCCGTAATAATAGTCATCAAAATTTTCTTCAGAATAGTAGAGCGATCCAATTTTATCAAGGGCTTTAGCGTGATATGTCCCGATCTCAGCCGTAAGTTCTTGATTGATTCTAGGGGTAAGCGGGTGCACTCGCGAGGGTTCCCCAGGTTGAAAAAAATACGTCGAGTTGGTGCCCATTTCGTGGTGGTCGGTCAAAATGTTGGGCATCCACTTATGGAAGGAGGCAATCCGGACCCGACTTTCCGGCAATTGCACCGGGAGCCAATCTCTGTTCATATCAAACCAATAGTGATTGGTTCGTCCCCCGGGCCACACTTCATGATATTCCCGTTCGTTCTTGTCGGGATTAAGGTTTTGGCTTTTATGGATATTGGCCCAGTAGGCAAAACGTTGGTGACCGTCGGGGTTCATGCAGGGATCCAGGAGAATAACCATATTGTCCAGTAATTCCGCTATTTCCGGACCTTGAGCAGCTGCCAAATAATAGGCATAGGCTATTGCAGCGTTGGCGCCGCTGGATTCATTTCCGTGAATGGAAAAGCCCTGGTACACTACAATGGGCATAGTTGAGGTGTTTATTGTAGCGGAGTTAGCCTCACTCAGCGCCAAATGGTCCTGTCGTATGTTTTCCAGGTTTTGGTGGTTTTCCGGAGTGGTCACGGTTAACAATAATAGCGGCCGATCTTCAAAGGTTGTTCCTCTGTTTTCAATAGTGATCCGATCGCTGGCAGCCGCCAGGGTGTTCATATAAAACAGGAGTTTGTCATGTGTTACATGCCATTGTCCCACTTCATGCCCGATAATTTCTGACGGTTTCGGGATGTTGGGATCATAGGTAATATTCTGTGGGAGATAGTATTCCAGGGTCACCGTATTTTGTGCATATAGCAATTGCCCCAGAGCTACTAAAAGAAATAGTAGTCTTGCTTTCATGCAGTGTGGTTTTGAATTAGTCAGCCTTAAAAATAAAAAACGGCCTGTGGAAACAGGCCGTTAAAGTGTATTTTTTATCGTTTTTTTAGATATCATCAAAATCAACATCCGTAAAATTCCCGGAAGCTTGGCCATCTGCGCTGGTATCTGCTTCTTCTTCCTTTTTGAAATCCTTTTGATGGCGTTCAGAGATGACTTCTAGGCCTTTTTCGTCAATGATATAGTCCATCATTTCTTCCATGATCTCCCTGAAGGCGCCAAAGTCCTCCTTGTAAAGATAGATCTTGTGCTTTTTGTAATGGAAAGAACCGTCATCGTTAGTAAACTTCTTACTCTCCGTAACCGTGAGATAATAATCCCCGGCTTTTGTGCTCCTCACGTCAAAAAAATACGTTCTCCTCCCAGCCCGTAAGACTTTGGAGTATATTTCTTCCTGATCCATTAAATCTTTATCACCCATGTTAGTGTAGTGTTCTGTTAGTATAACGTTACATTATTCTGGTAAAAATGTAAAAAAAATCATAAAGGGACAACTTTTTCACTAATCTTTCGCCGTAAGCTGGTCGTGGTACAACTGTTGATAATAGCCTGCTACGTTGTTCAATTGCGCATGAGTTCCTTCTTGTATTATCCTACCTTCCTCCAGTACTATGATCTTATCCGCATTCTTTGCCGAAGATACCCTGTGGCTTACAATGAGGGTGGTTTTATCTGCTGATGCCTTCTTCAGATTTTTCAGGATTTCCTCCTCCGTTTCGGTGTCCACAGCGGAAAGGCAGTCGTCAAATAAATAGATTTTAGGATCCTTGAGCAAGGCCCGGGCAATGGAGACACGTTGTTTTTGCCCCCCACTCAGTGTTATCCCACGTTCCCCTAATACGGTGTCGTATTGCTTACTAAAACCCATGATATTGTTATGTACCACAGCATCCATGGCTACTTGTTTGATTTCCGGAAGGGCTGCGGTTGCTTTACCCAGTCGGATATTGTTTTCGATCGTGTCAGAAAACAAGAAGGCGTCCTGGGGAACCGCACCAATACCAGTCCTAAGGCTGTTCAGGTTCAATTGTGTTATAGGAGTATTATCGATAAGAATCTGTCCGGAACTCACGTCGTACAAGCGGGCCACCAAATCTAAAATTGTAGATTTTCCCGCCCCGGTTTTTCCCAGAATTGCCAGCGTTTCGCCAACGTTTACCGTAAATGAGACCCCATCTAAGGCAGTAATTCCGGTATCCGGATACACAAAAGAAACATCTCTAAATTCAATTTTGCCCTGGATGGGAGTTTCCTTTGCTACCTCATTACGTATTTCGGGCTGCACCTTTAGAAATTCATTGATACGTTTTTGAGAGGCTTCTGCACGCTGAACGATTGAAGTTAACCATCCTACCACAGCTACCGGCCAGGTGAGCATATTAACGTACAGGATAAATTCTGCAATTACCCCCAGGCCAATTTCTCCATTGATGTACTGCTTACCGCCAATGTAGATCACAAAAATATTACTGATACCGATCAACAAGATCATTAATGGAAAGAACCAGGCATTCACTTTAGCCAGGTCCATACTGGTATCTTTTCCCTGAACCGCCAGGGTCTGGACCTCTTCATTAATCTTAGGTTCCAGGCTGTATGCCTTTATTACGGCTACTCCCGAAAAGGACTCTTGTGCAAATGTGGATAGCGTAGAGAGAAATTCCTGCACTTTGGTACTGCGTTTATGAATAATTCGACTTATTTGATAGATGAGAACGGAGAGAATAGGAAGGGGTACCAGCGTATAAAAAGCAATTGTTGGGGCCTTGATAAACATTAACGGGATAAGGCAGACGAAAAGGGTTAGGGTTTGAATACCGTACATGATCGCTGGCCCTCCATACATTCGTACCTGGGTAACATCCTCACTAATTCTGTTCATCAAGTCCCCAATACGGTTCTTTTTATAAAAGCCCAGGTGCAGTATTTGATAGTGGTCAAACACTTCGTTTTTTAGATCGTACTCAATATAACGAGAGACATTGATAATGGTCTGTCGCATTAAAAATGTAAACAGACCGGATAAAATAGCCGCGCCAACGATGATCAAAATGTATTCGAACAGTAGTGTTTTTGCTTCCCCCTTTTCCAGAATACCATTCGTCAACTGCTGAATGGTGTTAATAGACTTGCTAACATAGGAAGGCATGACCAAAGAGAAAACCCGGGCAATGATCGTAATTAAAATACCCAAAAGCAGTTTGAACCAGTATTTCTTGAAGTACTTGTTAAGATGGCGTAGTTCTTTCATGGAAAGCAGCGGGTAGCAAATAAAAATGCCCGCCAAAGATAGCGCATTGGTGGTAAACGCAATGTTATAAAACTGATAAGATACCAGTACACCATAGGACGGGATAAAATATAGCCTTACTTTTACCCCCGAAATAACCGAACGTTTTTTAAAGTTCTTTTAAATGCTCACAAGAAGGCATATTCGGGTCAAGGTAATGCAGTCTATTTATGCATTGACCCAGGCCCAGGAAGATTCCCTGGACAAGCAATTGAAGTTTTTGAATGTTAGTATTGCCAATGTGTATGTCCTTTATCTGTTGCTTTTAGGCTTTCTAATTGAATTACAACAGCTGGCCAAGAAATATGTTTCCCATGACTCAAAAAAGTATGTAGCAGATGCTGAGAACAGTTTTCCCAATAAGGAAAAGTTCGTAAACAATGGTTTGTTGTTACAGCTTGTTGGCAATGAAGCGGTAAAAGCAGAGCTCTCCAAACGAAAATTGAACAACTGGTACCTGAATGAGGACTACGTAAAGATCATTCACAAAGAATTGATGGAGAGTGAACGGTATCGCGACTACATGAATGCTAAAAGCAATAGTTATCCGGAAGACAGGGAATTTGTAGTCGAGGTCTTCAAAGAAAACATCGCTCCAAATGAAAAGATCTACGAATATTTTGAAGACGATAAGTTAACCTGGGCAGATGACATTCCTATCGTTAACACCTTTTTGGTAAAGCGGTTAAAAAAGGCAAAACCGGACAGCCCGGATAGGTTCTTTTTGCCGCGATTGCTTAAGGATGATCAGGATATGGTTTTTGCTAAGGATTTATTGACCAAGACCCTGTTGCACAATGCCAAATGGGAAAAGGAAATTCAAGGAAAGACCCCTAATTGGGATAAAGACAGGATCGCGGAAATTGACCATATTTTGTTAAAAATGGCCATTTGTGAGTTTATTCATTTTCCTTCCATCCCAGAAAAGGTAACCATTAACGAGTATTTGGAGATCGCCAAAGAATATTCAACCCCAAAGAGCAGCATTTTTATCAACGGAATTCTGGACAAATTGGTCAAGGAATACAAAAGTTCCGGAAAGATGCAAAAAGTAGGTAGGGGGCTGCTTTAAAAATGAAATCCGTATTTTTGCGCAAACAAAAAATAGTAAGAATGAAAAGAATAGTTTTTGTCGTTGCGGTGACCGGTGTACTGCTATTTACAACCTCTTGTAAAGACAAAGCCAGCAGTAAGATAGTTGCAGATAACCTAGAAACGGCGTCGGAACGCGATGTGGCAGCAAAAAACCTTCCGGTAATGTCGTCTGAAAAATCTGAGCATGACTTTGGTTCTATAATTCAAGGAACCCCTCAGGAAACTATTTTTAAGTTTACAAATACGGGTAATGCCCCTCTTATCATTACTGATGCTAGAAGTAGCTGTGGATGTACTGTTCCACAATATCCAAAAAATACACCCATTGCCCCTGGAGACACGGGTGAGTTGGTCGTAAAATTTAACGGTTCCGGTAAAAATCAGGTGACCAAAACAGTAACGGTGACGGCAAACACGGAGAAAGGGTCTGAGTTATTGCGCATCAAAGCATTTGTAACACCTAAGGAGCAAGCGCCTGCTGGTCCTGTAAAATAGATTTTTAATGGAGGGATTGGGACAGTTTTTTCCGCTGATTCTCATTTTTGTTGTAGCCTATTTTTTTATGATCCGGCCACAAATGAAGCGTCAAAAAGACGAAAAGAAGTTTTTGGCGGAGATCAAGAAAGGCGATAAGGTGATTACCAAAAGCGGTTTATATGGGAAAGTGGTAGATCTTAATGATAAAGACAACTCCTGTATTTTGGAAACCATGGCGGGAAGGTTAAAATTCGATCGGAGTGCACTGTCCATGGAGGGCAGTAAAAAGTTAAAGCCTGCCGCTACGCCAGCAAAGAAATAAATACTATCATATTTTAGTGTAAAGCCCTTTGTTATTTTCAAAGGGCTTTTTTTGTTCGTAACTTTTGTCAAAATCAATCGGTTATGGAAACAAGAAGACAATTCTTAAAAACAGGAGCGTTGTACGTTTCCGCACTGAGCCTTCCTTCCCTATTCCCAGGAGCGCTTTTGGCAGGGGTGCGGAAAAGGGTAAGTCCGAATGACCACATTCAGCTTGGAGTAATAGGGTGTAACGGTATGGGCTTCTCTAATCTGGTCTCCATGCTAAAAAACAGTGAAGTGCAGTTGGTGGCACTTTGTGATGTGGATGAGCAGGTGTTGCGCAAGAGAACAGCAGATCTGGACAAAGCAGGGATTACAAAACCGAAGTGGTATACGGATTACAGGAAACTTTTAGAAGATAGGGATGTAGACATTGTCATCATTGGTACCCCTGACCACTGGCATTGTCTGCAATTGACAGATGCTGTACAAGCAGGTAAGGATGTGTATTGTGAAAAGCCCATAGCCAATTCGATCTATGAATGCGAGGCCATGTTAAAAGCGGTACATGCCAGCGACCGCATGGTACAGGTAGGGCAGTGGCAACGAAGCCAGCCGCATTTTGTAGATGCAATAGACTTTGTGCATTCGGGGAAACTGGGCCAGATTCGGTTGGTGAAGGCCTGGGCTTATCAAGGGTGGATGCAACCCATTCCCGTATTGGCAGACATGCCAATACCTACCGGAGTAGACTATGACCTGTGGTTGGGGCCGGCAAAAAAGGTACCCTTTAACCCCAACCGTTTTCACTTTAATTTTAGGTGGTTTTGGGATTATGCAGGAGGATTGATGACCGATTGGGGAGTCCATCTGATCGATTACGCGCTTTTTGGAATGAAAGCCGGACTACCAAAGTCGGTTATGGCTATTGGGGGAAAATTTGCCTATCCCGAAGATGCTTCCGAAACCCCTGATACCCTACAAACAGTATATGAATACGAGGACTATTCCCTATTATGGGAACACGCCACCGGCATTGATGGTGGCAATTACGGAAGAGACCACGGGATAGCATTTATTGGAAACAACGGAACCCTCGTTTTGAATAGAGGAGGGTGGGAGGTGATCCCGGAAAACGATCGCCCGCATTGGAGCGAAAACCTTGGCCCCAAGATGGAGGCTATCCCCTTACAGTCCAACACCGGAAGCGGATTGGATTTACATACTACCAATTTCTTATCGGCAGTAAAAACCAGAGACACGAAAATGTTAAATGCTCCAATAACGGTAGGATATAACACCGCACTGGTATGTCATATGGGCAATGTTGCCTATAAGACCGGGGAACGTATTCACTGGGACGCGGAAAGCAAAAAATTTGATAATGAGAAATCCAATCAACTATTGGTACCTCAATATCACAACGGATGGGAATTACCAAAACCCTAGTGAGAAAACCTACCGGTAGCCATCATTCAAGCCAACGCCTTCCGCAATCATGGGAAGAATTTTTTCGAGTCGGCGGTTTTTTGTCTTTTCTTGTTTCGCTTCGGTCAGATATTCGCAGAACTCTTTTTGTTTGTAAGGCGTAAACTTTGTGAAGGCAGCCGCTAACTTGGCATCTTTTGCCAGGGAATCTTGCAGCAGTTTGGGGATTTCCAAGGGAGCAGAGGACTTTTTAGGCTGCAGTACTTTCCCTTCCCTTTGCTTTTGAATGGCTTCTTGCAAATACGAAAGGACGCCTTCGGCATCAATTGCATCTTCCGAACTAAACTTCCAGTGCCGCATGGCCTTGGTCTTGCCTTCCTGGGCATTCTCAAGCACTTTTTTCGGATCGCTCAAATAGGCCCCGTTGTAAAACCATACGCCGAAGTGGTTTTTAAATCTGCAAATGCCAAAGACATTTTTGTTTTGTATGGTATAGACCGGCATGCCCCATTTACAGGTCTCAAGAGCTTCGGTTTTTTTGGCCAAATCCCGAAGCATTCCAATACCATTTTTGAAAAGGTGTTCTTCCGAAAAATAAGCATCAGCGCTTTTTGCTTTTTCCATGCTTCACTAGTTTTTCAGCAGTAAGTTCGCAAATTTTTGCGATTACCAAAACCGCTTTTTCCATACTTTCCAGGGGCACGTATTCGTATTTCCCGTGGAAATTATGTCCCCCGGCAAAGATATTTGGGCAGGGTAATCCCATAAAACTAAGCTGTGAACCGTCGGTGCCTCCCCGAATGGGTTTTATAATGGGTTCGATATCAAGATCCTGCATTGCTTCTTCAGCCAGCTCAACAATATGGAACACCGGCGCCACCTTTTCCGCCATGTTTTTGTATTGCTCGATAATTTCAAGACGTACCACTGCTTCCCCTACAGTGGTGTTGATCTTTTCAGTGATGTCAGCTAAGAGTGCCTTTCTGGCCTGGAATTGTTCTTCGTCATGATCCCGGACAATCAACTCCAGCTGGGCATGTTCAACTTTTCCGCTTAAGCTGTGGATATGGAAAAAACCCTGTCGCTCTTCAGTGGTTTCCGGAACCTCATGTTTGGGCAGCAGGCTCATAAAGGTATTGGCCAAACCGATCGCATTGATCATTTTCCCTTTGGCATATCCGGGATGGACACTTCTTCCTTCAAAGAATACCTTGGCACTGGCCGCATTAAAATTTTCAAACTCCAGCTCTCCGATTTGACTTCCGTCCACGGTGTAGGCCCAATCTGCACCAAATTTTTTGACGTCGAATTTATGGGCGCCCCTTCCAATTTCCTCATCCGGGGTAAAGGCGATCCTTATTTTTCCATGAGGAATCTCCGGATGCTGAATTAAATATTCCATGGCGGTAATGATTTCCGCGATACCCGCCTTGTCGTCGGCTCCGAGTAAGGTAGTGCCATCTGTAGTGATCAAGGTTTGTCCGGTATATTGCAGTAAATCCGGGAAATAATCCGGGGATAGGATGGTGTTGTTGGCACCGTTCAATATGATTTCACCCCCGTCGTAATTTGTAACGATTTGCGGTTTTACATTTTCTCCGGTATAGTCCGGGGCAGTATCAAAATGGGCAATGAATCCAATGGTGGGAAGGTCTTTTTTGGTATTGCTAGGCAAGGTAGCCATGATATAGGCATTTTCATCAATAGCCACCTCCTGCATCCCGATCTGATGCAGTTCCAACACCAATTTTTTGGCCAGTTTCCATTGTTTTTCGGTACTTGGCGTGGTTTGAGAATCCGGGTTACTCTGCGTATCCACGGCTACATATTCCAAAAAACGGGGTAATAATCTTTCCATTTCAATGCTTTTCATCAAAAATACCGTTTATTCATCCATTTTATTCCTGCTCACGGCCATATGGGGGTATCTTCTTTCTCCAAAATTTAAAATTTGATTAAAATTTTACGCTTTTTACTAGTACTACCCGGTTTGCTGTTTTCCCAGGAAGACTGCTATCTCGGCATTGGAGGGAGGGATGACCAACGTATTGTTCAGGTATTTCAACTAACTGAGGCACAAACCGAACAACTCCGCAATTGGGGTGCTGAACTAAAAGTGAGAAACGAATATTTGGAAAACCAGGCCCATTCCCTTCTCAAAAATCACCCACAAAGTACCACGGAGGATATTGTGAAAATGTCCGATAAGTTTAAGGTCCTGATGGATAGTATGAAAAGTAATATGCGTATGCTGGACCAACGATTACTCAGTACCTTTAATGAAGAGCAATACAACCTCTATATCATGTTGTGTACTGAAATCCTGAGGAGTCCGATCTACGTGAATCGTTCGGTGAACGAAAAATAGCAGTTTTTTTAAGGTACTCTTAACAGAGTTTCTATTTTTACGGAAAACAACTGTTAATGTACAAGCTGATAATCCGCCCCCTATTATTTTTGCTTGATGCCGAAGCCGCCCATCATTTTTCCTTCTCAGCCCTACGACTCCTTTCTAACGTAGGTTTTTCGCCACTACTTCGAAAGCTATTTCTTGTCCCCGATAAGCGCCTGGAGCGGGAAGTTTTTGGAGTCACCTTTAAAAATCCTGTCGGTTTAGCGGCCGGTTTTGATAAGGACGCCAAGCTGTACAACGAATTTTCCGATTTTGGATTTGGATTTATTGAAATTGGAACGCTAACACCAAAACCCCAGGCTGGGAATCCAAAAAAACGCCTTTTTCGATTGAAGAAAGATGAGGCTATTATTAACCGAATGGGATTTAACAATCAAGGGGTTTTTGATGCTGTAGAACGGCTTAAGAAAGAGCATCGGGTGATTGTTGGAGGAAATATTGGCAAGAATAAACTTACCCCTAATGAAAACGCCGTTAAAGATTACCTGATCTGTTTTGACGCCCTCTTCGAACATGTGGATTATTTTGTGGTCAACGTGAGTTCTCCCAATACGCCGGGCCTACGTGAACTTCAGGATAAAAAGCCGCTCACGCAGCTTTTGAAGAAATTAAAACGAGAGAATTCGAAATATGCTGAAAAATTCAACGTCGGGGAGAAACCGATTCTGTTAAAGATCGCCCCGGACCTGAGCGATGCCCAGTTGATGGATATCATCAGTATTGTGCGGACTACCAAGATTGACGGGGTTATCGCTACGAATACCACCATCTCCCGAAAAGGACTAAAATCGCATTTGATCATCGCCGAAGAAAAAGGAGGATTAAGTGGGAAGCCCTTAGCGGATCGCAGTACGGAGGTGATTCGCTTTCTATCCGAAAAAAGTAAAAAAGCCTTCCCCATCATCGGAGTTGGAGGGATCCATACGCCGGAAGATGCTATTGAAAAACTAGAAGCCGGAGCGGATCTGGTACAACTCTACACCGGCTTTGTCTACGAAGGCCCGGGCTTGATAAAACGGATCAATAAAGCTATCTTGGAGCAGGGACTTTAAGGGGTTAAGTATGCGAAACATCGGAATCTTTCTTATCGGGTTGCTGGCTGGTAACCTGCTTTGGGCACAAGAAGAAGTGCCGCAAACGGATTTTACTAAAATGTATCTCCCAGTGTGGCTGGAAGCCAAAGCCCATTGTTTAGCGGTGGCCGAGGCAATGCCGGAGGAATTATACGGCTATCGCCCAACCCCGGTTAGCAAATCCTTTGCAGAGCAAATGGTTCATATTGGCTATACCATCGAGTTGTTGACCAAACGTTATGTACAGGGGATGAAGGTGACCCCCAATGCACCTGATGCCACAACGA
>JANQHL010000056.1 GCA_028277085.1 Flavobacteriaceae bacterium | reverse complement strand
CGAACCAACTAATCCAAAACTATTTGTATATCCATTTCCCACTTGCTTTTTGAACTGAATGAAAAAGTCCAGTTGCAAGCCTTTATAGCTGATAGAATTGTTGATCCCACCGTAATAATCCACTTCACCACTATTGTATACTGGCTGATAGTCTTCTGGAGTGGTAATTCTTCCGTCCCCGTTCACATCCTCATAATCATAAAGACCAGTTTCGGGATTAATCCCGATATATTTTAAGCCCTTACGGGTAAACATGGATTTCCCAACCGTATAATAGCGGTTATAAGAGGTACCTTCGATGCCGGGAAAAGAGATCAGTTTATTCCGTTCAAATGAGATGTTAAAACTGGTGGTCCATTGAAAATCTTTAGTATCGATGTTCTTAGAGATGATCTCGATTTCCAGGCCCTTATTTTGTACAGTAGCAGGAAAATTAGCCTGTATGCTGCTAAAACCTGTAGTAGCGGCCAAAGGCAGTCCGACCAATTGGTTTGACGAACGATTCCTGTAATAACTGGTAGCCAGGTAAAGCTTATCATCAAAAAAGCCCAGTTCCAGGGCTACTTCAAATTTCCGGACCGTTTCCCAGGCAAATTCCGGGTTTGCGAGGCGGGTCGGTTTTAAGCCTGCCGAAATGATATACGGTCGGCTTGTAGAAGAATAGGTTTCCAGATACTCATAATCCCCGATCTGGTCGCTACCGGTTACCCCATAACTGCTTCGCAACTTCCCAAAGCTAAGAAAACTTAGGTTTTCCTTAATAAATCCTTCATTTGAGAATATCCAGGAGGCCCCCAGAGCAGCGAAATTAGCAAATTGTTTGCCGGGGCCAAAACGGCTGGAACCATCCCTTCTGCCGGTAAGGTTGAAGATATATTTTTCTTTAACATTATAATTGATCCGGCCAAAAATGGCATTATACTTATATTCTGAAAAAGAGAATTGATCAATATTTGTATTTGGAGCTGCTTTGATATTACCTAAAAGAGCGTCACTGGTATACCCCCAGGCACTTATACTCTGTCTTTCATTGGTGGAGGATTGGAATGTAGCTCCTGTCAAAACTCTTAGGATACCGGCACCGATATTTTTGTTGTATTCTATCTGGGGTTCTATACTCCAGTTTTCACTTCTGGCATCCGCAAAATTTGTAAAACCCGTCGGATTGTATATCGGATTTTGTGAACTGATCGGAACTTTTCGTATTTCATCCATGCTTATATTGGTATAGCCCAAATCAATCTTAAAGTTTAATGCCGGTATTAACTTGTAAGCTAGTAAAGCACTAGTAATCAAGTTTCGGGTTTTTCCATTATAAGGTTTTGAACGCTCAGCATAAGGAGGGTTTCTATAAGGTCCATATTCTTCAAAATTATGATCACCCTCCTCATTAAGAGGTTCCGGGGCGTGTGGGGCAAGCGAAAGCGCTTCGTAGGTCAGGTCTTCCGAGGGTAAATTACTATATTGAAATACATAATTTGCTGAAAAAGATGCATTGAATTTCCGGTTTTTTGATTGATGATTTAAACTCAAAAGGCCTGCCCCCCTTTGCAATGCAAAGTCACCCGGGTATACCGTGGTTTCACGGTAATAAGATCCGTTGAATAGATAATTAGTCCTCGCATTTCCTCCTGAAATGGATAACTGGGTATTGGAGCGTTTGGAAGTACCACCGATCAGTTTTTCCTGCCAATCGATATTCCGGGAAGGATCCCATAGAAATAAATCGGGAAGAAAAGCTTCAAAGTAGGAAGGGATGGGATCATAACCGGCATTTTTCAATGATTCATGTACCATTTCCAGATATTGGTCGGTATTTAACAGTTCCATTTTTGTTGGCACTTGTCCCCAACCCATGGAATGGTCAATGGTCAAGGCTGTTTTTTCACTGGCCTTTCCTTGCTTGGTTGTGATCAAAACCACTCCATTAGCCCCTCTTGAACCATAAATGGCTGTGGCATCCGCATCCTTTAGGATTTCAATACTTTCGATGTCAGAAGGATTAATGTAGTTGATAGGCAATATAATAGCATTGTAAAGACTGCTACTTGTATAAATGGAAGTTAGAGGATCGGTCGGATAAGGTACTCCATTCACAATAAATAAAGGATTATTACCATCCCTTCGAATACTGTTCCTGCCTCTGATTTGAATATCAATACCTCCTCCGGGAATACCAGACCTGTCAAATATATTAACCCCGGGCATCCTACCTTGTAAGGCTTGTAAAGGGGTAGTTACTGCTTGTTTTTCAATTTGTTTAGCATCTATTCTGGAAATATTCCCTGTTTTCTCCCGTTCTTTTACGGTATAATAGCCGGCATTAATGGTTATTTCCTCCAATTCAGTCGTGGCTTGTTCCAGGGTAACATTAATAGTGGTTTGTTTATCTACCGTAATTTCCTGGGTCGCAAAGCCCACGAAAGAAAAGACCAAGATGGTTTGGGAACCAGGGACTTTAATGGAATACTCCCCCTCTTTATCGGTGGTTATGCCTTTATAGGTGCCTTTAATAAGCACGGTGGCACCGGGCAGGGGCAGGCTGTCTTCGTCAGTGACTTTACCCTGTATGTTAATCGAGTTTGCTTTTAATGGTTTTACGATAATGGTTTTATCCTCGATGGTATAGGTAAACGCTTGTTCTTTAAATAAGGCTTCCAAAGCCTCTTTCACGGTGGCGTTTTTAAGAGACAGGCTCACTGTGCCTGCCTCGCGTATGGCTTTACTATTGTAAAAAAATTCATAACCGCTTTGCTGCTGAATATTGTTCAGCACTTTTTCGATGGGCGCATTTTTTTCTTCCAGATTGATGGTCTGTGCGAATGCTGCCGCGGATACCTGTATACAGGCAAGAACGATTAGTATGATCTTTAGTCGCATGACAAAGATCGTTTTAAGGTTTAAAATCCGCCTTTTATCAGGCGCTTTTGCATCTAATTTTAATTTCATACTTTTGTAGTGTTAGGGTTAATGTTATCAATTTCTTTCAAACGATTTTTTTAATGCTTAGCCCGGACATTGCCGGATTTCGTCGCTAGCGGAATCCGGTTCTTTTTTAGGCCAAGCTTTTGGGTTTTGCTAGTGTAACTGTTTCCTTATGTTTACCTCCTTTCTTTTTTGCTACTGCTTAGGTAAGCGCGTAGTATGTTTTATATTCAGTGTTTCATTTTTTTATTGTTATTTGCTTTGCGTCATTCAATGGTCATTTGGCTTCGCCGTCATTTGCTTCGCGTTATTTAATGTCATTCAATCCAAAATTAGCTTTTGCCAGGGTTCATCGAAATTTTCAAATCTCCCTGGGGCCTGTCCAAAAGTCTGATTTATGACAGGAGCCCCAAGCTTGAGTTATTATTGCCTTGTGTCCTGTTCATCATTTTCAAATTTTCAAATTATCTCATTTTCCAATAACAATCAATTTCTTTTTTGGCTGTTCGGCTGAATTGTCCGCTTTGTCGGCAGACAGGCTCTCGAGCCTAAATTCTACGCCTCCCAAATCCAATATTCTAAGTACCCTTGAAAGATTGGCATCCCGCTTAATTTTTCCATTGAATTGCTGCGGGAAACTTTGTCCTTCGTAGACCACTTCCACATCATACCATCGGGCAAACTGACGCATGATGGCTGGCAGACCGGCATTGTTAAATCGGAAATAACCATCCTTCCAGGCGGTAAATTCACCGGTACTTACTTCGGCTACCTTTATGTTGCCTTTTGTATCCATTACGGCCTGTTGGCCGGGATTTAGTATAACAGAGCCGCTAAGAGAACCAAGCGCAGATATCTGTACCGAACCTTCCAAAAGGGTGGTTTTTATAAGGGCTTCGTCATCATAGGCATTGATGTTAAAATGCGTGCCTAATACCTGAACACGCTGTCCCTTGGTTTTTACTATGAATGGTTTGTATTCGTCGTGTGCCACTTCAAAATAGACCTGTCCTGTGGTGGTGACCTCTCTTTTTTCTTTTTTAAAGGCCGTGGGAAACCGGATGGAGGAGAAAGCATCCAGGAACGCAATGCTACTATCGGGCAATACCACTTTATATTGACCGGCCCGGGGGGTTGTAACCGTATTGTAGCTGAGCTTATTTGAAAGGGGGGGTGAAGCTGATGCTACTTTTGAGATGTCGTAAACGATTTCGCCGTCTGTAGTCTTTTTAATTTCCGTAAGATCCTGTTCGGCCAGTTTCCCGTTTTGGGCATCGGTAAGAATGATCTGATTCCCATCTGCTAAGGTGAGGATAGCTTTGTTTCCACCGGGTTCGACGTCATGGAGTATTTGGGCTAAGGGTGCAGGCTGATCCGGTGTTTGCAATAAAAAATAAACACCTGCCGACAGACCGATTATAACGGCTGCAGCAGCCGCAACCCGTAACCACCTGTGAATTTTTCTAACTTTATTGCTTCTAGACAGGAGTATCTGCCAAACCTCTTTTTTTAGTTGTTCCAGCCGTTCATGTTCTACTTTTACTTCGTCCGGTTTCCATTGCAGATACCAGTTTTCCAGTAATTGAAGTTCTTCCGGCGTGGCGGTCCCGGCTTTATATTTTTCTAATAAATGTTTGATATCTACCTTTTTCATAATTCGCCGCTTTGTTTAGATGTCTTTTATAAAGTAGACGGTCAAGAGAGAGGGTGGGGGGTAATGGGGGTGAAATTTATGGGGTAAGGTCTTGCTTGGTTGTTGTGATTTGCTTGATGTTATACGCTTTAATTGATAGCAGATAGCAGATTGTCAATAGTAGATTTTCGATTTAAAATTGATGTCTTTCCCTGTTAATCGGTATTACAAGGTGTAACAATTGTATTACTATTGTATCACAACCGGATAACTACCGAATGTAAAATATTGAATGATAATCCGCCAATAGTCGGACAAGTTGCAGCATATAAAAGTATCACATTATCCAACATCCAGTATCAAGTATCTAGTATCCAGAATCCAGCAACCGGAACTATTATCGAAAGCAGAAGTGTCCTGTTATTCCAAAGTAGATTCAGTGGTTCAGTAAAGAGATCATATAAAGTATAAAGCCAAACTTATTCCTTAGTCTTTTTAGCGCATTTTTGATGTGGCTTCGTATCGATTGTTCGGATAAATCCAACCGACCGGCAATTTCTTTGTGTGAAAGTCCGGCTTTTCTGCTGAGTTCAAAAACTTCCCGCATCCGAGGAGGTAATTCCTGTATCTCTTTTTCGATCATTTCAGCCAATAACTTTTCCCTTAAACGATGATCCGTCTTGCAAGCTTCGGTTTTAATAAATTGGGGGAGGTTTGAAAAATACTTGGACTCCATCTGTTTATGGGCAATCACATCCAAAACCCGGTTACGGACGGCTGTATATAAATAAGCTGAAAGACTGGTTTTAAATACTAAGCTTTCTCTTTTTGACCAAAGTGTGGCAAAGAGTTCCTGAACCACATCCTTTGCCTCTTCTTCATTTTTTAGTCGTTTAAATGCATGAAGGTATAATAAACCGAAATAGCGCTCATAAATCTCCGTAAATGCAGCATGATCACCCGTCTTAAAGAAGGATGACAACTCAAGATCAGAAAGTGAATGGTATACGATCATGCTTTATTCTTTCCAACAAAGGTAAAAACTTAAAGGAATTATGGAATAATTGTCAATTTTTGATTGTAGGGGTAGATGAAAAGATTGAAATTAACTTTTTATTTATACAGTAAGTTGTCTTTTTTGATTTTACCAAAGATAAACACGGATTAAATACCAAGAAAAAATCTGTGTTTATCTGTGTAATCTGTGGTGAATGTTCACCCAAATACTGCCATATAACAATTATAAATTAGGAGATATAAGTATTAAAACATAGACACTTGATAACGCAAATCGAATATTGAATATCGTTAAATCGACAATCGCTCAATCCTTTGACGTTACCAGCTACCGCTTGCACCGCCACCACCAAAACTTCCGCCGCCAAAACCACCGAAGCCTCCACCACCAAATCCGCCGGAGCCTCCGGAGAAATTGGACCAGCTACCGCTATGCCGTCCGCCGCCACTTAGCATACTGCCTAAGAATAAAGCCGTCCATAAACCGGATCCACTACTACGACCTCCCATGGTCGTTGCTTTTCCGCCTATGCGGGAAAAGAAAAAGAAGAACAATATGGCAAAAATGGGAACCAGAAAGCCAAAGCTGTTGTTGCCTTTGGTCTTTTTCATGTATTCATCACTATTGAATTCACCGGCTGCCAGGGACATCAATACATCGGTGCTGCGGGATAGAGCACGGTAATAATCGTTCTGTTTAAGATAGGGGATCATTTCATTTTCGATAATACGTTTGGTGATGGCGTCGGGAATAGCACCTTCCAGTCCATAACCAATGGCAATGTGAATCTGTCCGCGTGAACGCTCTGTTTTAGGTTTGACTAAAATCAAAACTCCATTGTTAAGTTCTTTGCGGCCAATGCCCCATTTTTCGCCCAAACGTTCGGTAAATTCAACCACATCATAACCCTTTAAATCGGATACTAAAACGATGCCAATCTGATTGGAAGAAGAATCATTAAATGCAAGCAGTTTTCGCTCCAGGTTAATAATCGCTTTCCGGTCGAGCGTATTGGTAAAATCGTTTACCAATCGGGAAGGATTGGGTTTCTCTGGAATGTCCTTTTGGGCAAAG
>JANQHL010000020.1 GCA_028277085.1 Flavobacteriaceae bacterium | reverse complement strand
CGATGTCCCCTGAACATACCTAAGACCTAAAGCCCCTATACATAATCCGCGTAGTATTACATGTAATAATAAATTGAAAAGCAAAATACTGCAGGCAACGTAAGCGACTGCGAATAACACAAACTGATAGATTTGTTCGTTGTTTTGTGCGTTTTCAGCACCGACGCGTAAAGGTTCGTAAGCTGTGAAAAGTCCAAAAATTGCAAATCCGGAAATAATAAGTTCTAGCTCCCAGCTTTGCTGCTGCAGCGAATCCAATAGCTTTTTAAAGGCAGGACTTTTGTAGTCGTTGCTCATAGAAAAAAATATTTATCCCCAAGATAATCACAATTTACATTTCCTTGGGTTTGGGTTGTAGCACCTCCATAAAAGAAGTACGATAGGTCTTGCTAATAGGAATGGTACGATTGTCTCGCATAACCAGTTCCGTTCCGGAAAATGAGGTAATGTTTATCAGATTCACAATGAAGGAGCGATGTGTCCGGTGAAATCCATAGGCTTTGAGTTCATCTTCTGCGGCTTTCATCCTTTTAAAACACATATAACTTTTGGTATGGGTCACGTAGTTGATGTATTCTCCTTTAGCTTCCAGGTAAATAATATCCTGTGGCAACAGGCGTACGGTTTTACCTTCGCTCCTTATCTGTAGTGGAGGTTGCAAAGGGTCCCCTTCATTTTTCATAAGGGTAACATATTCCTGTTTCGCGGCGAGTCCCCATTCATAGATGGAGTAACTATAACCTAAAAAGATAAGAATTGCCGAGGTGATGAATAAGAAAAAAACAGCCTGGGAGGGATAGTGAAAAACGGTCCTACGGGAACTTTTGCGGAAGGTAGCGGGACCACACCCACCCTTATGGGCATCGGGGATGGACAGGATAAATTAATTGTCGTTGCTGACGGCCATGAGCAAAACATCCTGTTGGCATTATGGCGGGAAATTCCGAAAGATTGGACTGGACTGCCTGGGGAGGACATTCGTTTGGCAGGAAAACTACAACTTCCTGCAGCAAGGCGTTTTAGTAATAAATTTCAATCCATAGAGAATTCTCCTACGGTATATGGCTATGACGTTGCCATTGCACAATTCAACGGTTTTTTAGGACAAGGAAAAAATCCGCTTAAAGGGGTGCAAAAGATTCGTTGGAATACCGAAAAGAACCGGTTTGAATTACAGTGGGTAAATACGGAGATCAACATGAATGGCGTGCTCACCTATAGCAAGGGATCTAATATGGTGTACAGTAGTGGGAGGGAAGACAAGTGCAATTATTACTATTATGGGCTGGACTGGGAGACAGGGGAACTCCGATTTCGAAAACACCTTGGAAAATCCTGCAAATGGCTGAAGAACCCTTTTGATGATGGTGGATGTCAACAAATCATTGATGAGGAAGGCAATCTCTATTTTGCCGGAGGAGCCTCTTTAGTTAAGCTGGAAAATAGCACTAAATAAAAACAAAACCGCTTTGTTTTTACAAAGCGGTTTAATGTATATATAGAATTCCAAATCGGAATGATGGCCTATTTGATCATCTCATAGCTCCGGCTAATGAATTGCGTGAGTTCTTCTCCTTTTAATAGCCCTTTGGATAACCGCGCCAGATCCAGCGACTGATTGATCAGCCGTTCTCTTTTCTTTGCTGTCTTCGTATTCAATATTTCATTTACCAGGTCGTGGTTAGTATTTACGATAAGATTGAACATATCCGGCATGTTGCCCATCCCGAACATACCGCCACCTCCTGTTTGCTGCATCTCCTTCATACGGCGCATAAACTCTGGTTCGGTTATGATAAAGGGTTGGGCCTGGCTATCCATAGCTTCCATCTGTATCGTATATCCCTTTTCACCAATCACATTTTCAATTTCGCCTTTAAGTTTGTCTTTTTCTTCATCCGACATCTTAGAAATTGTGGTATCCTCCTTTTTTATGAGGTTGTCCACATGGTCGGCATCCACTCGGGCAAATGAGATTTTTTCTTTGGTAGTTTCCAATTTTTGCATCAGGTGAGGCACAATTGGAGAGTCTAACAACAATACTTCATAGCCCTTTGCTTTTGCAGCCTCTATGTAACTGTGTTGGGCTTCTTTGTCCGATGCATAAAGGATCACCATTTTCTCATCTTTATCCGTTTGGTGATCTTTTATTTTCTTTTCCAATTCTTCGTAGGTAAAGAATGCTCCATCTACAGTAGGATACAGGGCAAATTTCTCTGCTTTCTCAAAAAACTTGTCTTCGGAAAGCATTCCGTATTCGATCACCACTTTAATATCGTTCCACTTCTTTTCGAAGTCTTCCCGGTTGTTCTTAAAAATCGAGTTGAGCTTGTCCGCGACCTTTTTGGTAATGTAGGAGGCTATTTTCTTGACTGCCCCGTCTGCCTGCAGATAGGATCTGGAAACATTTAGGGGAATATCCGGTGAATCAATTACCCCGCGAAGCATTGTCAGGAACTCCGGAACAATGCCCTCCACGTTATCCGTGATAAATACCTGATTCTGATACAACTGGATTCTATCCTTTTGGATATTCAGGTCCTGAGTCAGTTTGGGGAAATATAAGATTCCGGTAAGATTGAAAGGATAATCAACATTTAAGTGAATATTAAACAAGGGCTCTTCAAACTGCATAGGGTATAATTCCCGGTAAAAAGCACCATAATCTTCATCCTTAAGATCTGTGGGTTTTTTGGTCCATGCAGGACTCGGGTTATTGATAATATCATCTACTTCTTTTGTAGGCGCAGGATCCTCTTCCTTCGCACCCTCCGGTTTTGGTAAGGTTTCTGTTTTAGTCCCAAATTTGATTGGGATGGGCATGAATTTGTTGTACTTCCTTAACAATTCCCGTATCCTGGAATCCTCTAAAAACTCCTCAGAGTCTTCGGCAATGTGGAGTACGATTTCCGTACCTCTATCCGGCCTTTCAGTTTCTTCAAGTTCAAACTCCGGTGAACCATCACAAACCCAACGTACTGCCGGGGCATCTTTATAGCTTTTGGTATAGATCTCAACCTTATCGGCCACCATAAAAGAAGAGTAAAACCCAAGGCCAAAATGACCTATAATTCCTGCATCTTTTTCAGCGTCTTTGTACTTGTCCAGGAATTCTTCAGCTCCAGAGAATGCCACTTCATTAATATATTTCTTTACCTCTTCTTCTGTCATTCCGATACCCTGATCAATGATTCGGAGCTGCTTGTTGTCCTTATCGACCCTAACTTCAATAATAGGGTCGCCATATTCAACTTTGGCTTCCCCGATGGAAGTAAGATGTTTCAATTTTAAGGTAGCATCAGTAGCGTTGGAGATTAGTTCCCGAAGGAAGATTTCGTGATCGCTGTACAGAAACTTTTTAATCAGTGGAAAAATATTTTCTACCGATACATTTATTTTACCAGTGGCCATAGTTTAACATGTTTACTTTTAAAGGGAATTCAAACTTATCTTCATTCATTTTCGAACTTCAGCAGAACAAAAAAAATACCAAGCCTGTAAAAATGACAATATGACATGGTTAGGCGGCTGCAACTGATGACAGAAAACTTTAACAATTTTTATGTTTAAGTTAATTGTTATATGCTTAAACATTTATTAGTTTTGTCCTGTTGTGGTAAATGATTGCTATGAGAAAGTGTTAACTACAACAAGTTTGTTTATTTATTGGTTAGGTTGTTTGAAAACGCACTTCTTCTCGGAGGTGCGTTTTCGCTTTTTGATAGTATTACACTTAATGTTATAGAGTTGATGTTTAAATTATATGATTTTTGGTTTAACAAAAAATCCCACAGCGGCTTAAACGTCTACTACTGAAGTTTTGGATGGAAGATTTATCTGCCAGATTTGAAGAAAACGATTTGGACATGGAAATAATTGGCGGCTACCATTTTTGATCTTTTTAATAGTACTCCGCTAAATTGTCTAATTAATTTTGAGAAATTTATGTAGAAAGAAACCTTTACTTTTTTCGGTCTCTACAACCTGTTGCATGACCTAAGGACAACAGTAGAGTTAAACAATCTCAGAGAGTATTTGGACTAAACTACTCTCTATTACCTATCATTTTTTTAATTACTAGGAGATATTTTTTTACTTTTCGAATTATTTAGTGCTTTTCATTAATAAAAACTAAACTACTCGCTAATGTATAACGCCAGGATTGCCGGACTTGGATTCTACGTACCAGACAATGTGGTTACCAATGACGATCTTTCCAAAGTGATGGACACCAATGATGAATGGATTCAGGAACGTACTGGAATAAAAGAACGCCGGCACGTGGACTCCGAAGCTGATACTACTACTTCGATGGGTGTAAAAGCGGCCAAAATAGCAATTGAACGCGCCGGGATTAGCAAAGATGCCATCGATTTTATTGTCTTTGCCACCCTAAGCCCGGATTACTATTTTCCCGGACCAGGAGTGTTGGTGCAGCGGGATCTGGGCATAGCTACCGTAGGAGCACTGGATGTTCGTAATCAATGTTCGGGATTCGTATATGGACTTTCCGTTGCCGATCAATATGTAAAAAGCGGAATGTACAAGAATGTTCTGGTAATTGGTTCTGAGGTACACTCCCGCGGTCTGGATATGACCACGCGCGGTCGTGCAGTTTCTGTCATCTTTGGTGATGGCGCAGGCGCTGCAGTTGTAAGTAGGGAGGAAGATCCCACTAAAGGAATTTTATCCTCCCATTTACACTCTGAAGGGCAACACGCGGAAGAATTGGCGGTAATTGCACCGGGTATGGGAAAACGTTGGGTAACAGATATTTTGGAGGATAACAGCCCGGATGACGAATCCTACTATCCCTATATGAATGGACAGTTTGTTTTTAAGAATGCGGTAGTACGGTTCAGTGAAGTGATCATGGAAGGGCTTAAAAAAAATAAGCTACAGCCCACAGATATCAATCTGCTGATACCTCATCAGGCGAACCTTAGAATCTCCCAATTTGTGCAAAAGAAATTTAGACTTTCTAATGATCGGGTGTACAACAACATTATGAGTTATGGGAATACTACTGCTGCCTCAATCCCGATTGCCCTTACAGAGGCCTGGGAGGAAGGAAAAATAAAAGATGGGGATATAGTGGTGTTGGCGGCTTTTGGTAGTGGATTTACCTGGGGTAGTGTAATAATACGTTGGTAAAAGAAAGCCCTGACGTTTCATAGCAATGAATGTCAGGGCAATTGATCTCCTGGTAAGAACTAACCAACCAATATTCAACCAGGTTGACCAAGCTTGTCACAAGATGCCTCCACCGGATTTTTTGGTATTATCATCACGTCGTTTTCTTCCTTTTGCCCTATTCTTACCGCTTCCAAATCGGTACTGAAGCCCGAGGTATAGTGTCTGGCTCTCCCAGTTAAACGCTCCGTTTTGGATGTAGGGACGTTGTCCATCAAATTGGAAAAGCATAGTATTAAAGACATCATTAAAATTGGCGCTCAGGGTGCCTTTTCCTTTGGCAAAACTGTATCGGGCTCCAAAATTGATAAAGTACATGGGCTCTACCTCAAACTGGATGTTTTGGTTCTGCCCACGATAAAATCCGAATAATTGTAGTGTTAGCTTTTTATTTACCGTAAAACTATTGTTCATCCTAAGGTTCCAGGCGGTATTGTTTACCTCTACCCGTTCTACCACGATATCGTCTTCGGTAGCTGTTCCGGGTTCTCCTTCCAAACGTTCCGTAATACCGCGTTGCGTTTGACTGAACAAATCAAAACTACCATTGATACTCCACCATTTTGTGGGTTTGTAGTTCGTAGAAAGCTCAAAACCGTAGGCAGAGGTGTTGTCAAAATTGTCGAAAGTTAGGATAAGACGGTTAAAATCCAATCGATCTACATATACAGCCCGGTTGATCTCATCTTGAATGGTTCTGTAAAAAACTCCTGCGGTCAGGCTTCCTTTTTTAAGGCGTTTGGTGTAGTTCAGTTCGTAAGAGTTAGTAAACTGCGGAACCAAACTGGGATTACCAAAAGAGGAGATCAATGGGGTAGCAAATTCCCGTATGGGGTTGACCTGCTGCAAACCGGGACGATCCACTCTACGGCTATAGCTAAGTTGTAACTGATCTTTCTCATTCACATTGTAGGTGAAAAACCCAGAGGGGTAGAGCTGTGTATAGTCATCCGTAAAGGCGCGAACCTGATTGGTATCTGCCTTTACTTGTACATCTTCCAAGCGTGCTCCCACCTGGAAGGACCATTTTTCATAGCGTTGTCCGAAGGTGACGTATCCTGAGTAAATGTCCATTCCATATATAAAATCGGTAGAAGGCGTAGGGACGAGGTTACCATTAGAATTAAAAGACAAACCAGTAGAAGAATAATCCACATTGGTTTCAAAAAACCGGGCCTCCAATCCCGCTTCCAGGGTAGAAATGCTGTCCAAAGGATTCACATAGTCCAGATTGATAAAGGTTTGATCCCGTTCGGTATCCACAAAATCCATATAATCCGGGAATAGGGTAGTGCCTTCTGAAGCAAAATTGGCGTCTTCGTCATCCTCAAATTTGTTGTGGTCTATTTCCAACTCAATGTTGTGGCCTTCCTTAGCAAAATCCAGTTTATAATTAAAGTTGTATTGCTCGCTTAGGTTATTATTAGTATTATCAAAGAACTGTATAAGGTTTCGTGAGGCATCTGTATTGTAAACAATGTTGGTTACTACATCTGTTATCCCGTTAAAGTGGTTTTGGTTGGTGAATAGCGAAAGGGTATTCTTGTCATTGATATAGAAGTCCACCCCAATTTTATAGAGATGCGATTCATTATCACTTAGGATATCAAAGTTTTGTTGTGAGTTTTCGTCTTGTCTAAATATGAAACCATCATTAAAATAGTCACCGATATTGGTGCCATAGTTGCCATAAAAGTTGAACTTACCGCTACGGTAGTTGAGATCAAGGGAAGCATTGTATTTGGGGCGGATCCCTTGCGTATAGCCAAGGTTCAAATTTCCGTTAAAGCCCAGGTTGGCATTCTTGTGGAGCACAATATTGATGATGCCGCTCATTCCCTCCGGATTGTACTTAGCAGAAGGATTGGTGATAAGCTCTATAGATTTAATAGA
>JANQHL010000249.1 GCA_028277085.1 Flavobacteriaceae bacterium | reverse complement strand
CTACAGATTGATAGAGTGCCAATAGGTTTTTAGCCACATTCTCGTCCGAAAAACGCTGGACATAAGCATAGCCTTTAGTGGCAATTTTTTTTCGTTCCTGGGGGTTTTTGAATAATCTTTCTAGTTCACTTTTTATCTCCATGGGATTATTGGGGTCAATGTATATGGAATCAGGGCCCGCAGCTTCCGGGAAACAGCCGTTACGTGTGACCACTACCGGAATTTTGCTGTAGAGCGCTTCGATAATTGGAATTCCGAAACCTTCACAAATTGAAGGATAACAGAATACCGTGGCCATCTGATAGATCATGGCCAATTCGGCAACATCAACATTCTTTATGAAGGTTACCTGATGCTCCAGTCTTTTACGTTTAATGTAAGCATGTATTTTTTTGGCATAGCTTTTTTCGCTTCCCACAAGAACGACATGATAGAGCGTTCCTTCAATTGCCTTTAGTAGGGTTAATGCGTTTTTTCGTTCCTGTAGTGTGCCTACGTTTAACACATAGGCCTCCGGGAGTGCGTACTTTTTGCGTACCTGTTCTTTCTGTTCTGTGCTATAGTCTTTTTTATATGCGGTATTGCAACCCTGATAGATCACTGTAATTTTTCCAGGATCCACGTTCAGGAACTTAGAGATATCCTTTTTGGTTTGTTCGCTAATTGCTACAATATGGTCTGCCGTAGTTACGGCATACTTAAACTTGAGTTTGTAAATGATTCTGTCCCAAACATTATAAAAATTAGGATGACTTAAAAAGATCAGATCGTGAATAGTAACAATTTTCGGAACCTTATTCCTTTTAAAGTGAATCGGAATTTCTCCGGAAAGGCCATGAAAGCCATCGAGTCCTACAGTTTTAATTTGTTTCCATTGCCCTGCAAGGCGCCAAACCGAAGGAAACAGCTTCCAGAACCATCCTTTAGGGTAGACTACAGTAGCTTTCTCAAGCGGCACCGATGTTTCCAAAGAAGATTCTTTGGTATTGAAGAGGAAAAATTCTTCGATTATCGAATACTCATTGAGAATTCGTACAATATCCCTGCCATAGTTTCCCAGTCCAGTACTATTGTGAAAGATTCGCTTGGCATCGTAGCCTATTCTCATGGTGTGCAAAAAAACTCAACGCGTAAAACTACCATTTCTTTTGTAATTACTAATAGCATTAGCTCTAGCGTTTTTAGGCCATCAGGCATTTATCAAATGGAGGTACCGTGCTCTTTGAAATGCAAAATCCCATTTCGGAGCCTGGTACAATGGTTTCGCAGGGGTTTCAAGGGTAGTTAACGAATGCAATACCTCCGGGAGCGAAGAGTTACTATAGAAAAAAGCATTTTCAGACATATCCTCGATGGGTTTAAAGAAGTCATGACAGAGTAATGGCCTTTTATAAGCAAAGGCCAGATTAAAACCTCCCGATATTTTGTAGGTTAGATACACATTATTTAGCGTCAAAAGGGGTAGTATGAAATCTGCTTTTTTAATGTAAGTGTGAAAAACTTCATTAGGGATGAAATCTTGAAACGTGATGAAGTAATGAAGAATATTATTTTCCGAAATAAGTTGAAGCAGCTTTTCCCCGTCTTTTGATGCTTTATTAAGTCTTCCCAGGATCACGATCTTTAGTTTCTTGTTGGGGGGAGTAGTTTTCAAGGCGGTAATGAGCCTTGTGTAATCTCTTCTCTCAAAATCGATACTTCCCGGGACAACTAGCCAAATCTCCTCTTCGGGTTTATCAATAGGTTCGGAAAACGGGGGGAAGAATATCGGATAAAAACTTTGTAGCTGAATCGTCTTGTTCTTAGGGACTACGTTAAGCAGGTAGTCATTGAGCACAAAGTACTTCTTGATCTTGGAGGAGATCAGCCGTTGGGTAAAACTAGATTCTAATTTTCTGGCATTATGAAGCACACCTATGCATTCTGACGTGAAAAAATGCAAAAACAGTACTGTGTTCCGTAATAACTTGCTTGAACTGGCTGTATTAAAAATTACCTTATCATAACCTGCAAAGGTTTTTGCCAAAGAGAAGGCCAGGCCAATTCTTTTTATAAATCCAAACCGTATTGGGATAAAGAAAATTTCTTTACAATGGTTGTGATAGGGCGTTACCTGAGTTTTATGGCGGGGGTGCAGATACAAGTCTATTGAGGCACTTCCCGAAAGAAACCGTACCTGGCTATATAAGCACTCTTCATGGCTTTTGCTTAATTCTACTAAAGCTATTTTCATAGATACAGGAATACTATTTGGAAGCAATAGCCCCTATTTTAGAGAATGAAAATAAACTTTTTCAGGAAAGCACCTAAAAATTATTGGAGGGTATTAGGCCAATTTGTGCTTGCGCACCATCTTCGGGAATACTGGAGAACGTTGCAGCATTTCCAGCCGCTTGAGTTCTTTATAACGAGTGTACACGCTTAACGCGTTGAGATAGCATACATTTACACCTTTCTTCAGGTCCAGAAAGCCTAAGCGTACGATATAATTATAAAGGAACTTCCAGGCTGGCTTTAGGATGAGTTTAGTGTAACTAAAGCGGCATCCTTTCAACAGTTCCTCCTGCGCGCGAAGCTTTCCATACTGTAGCATCTTAGCCTTGTAATCCGAATAGTCTTTATAGCAGAAATGGATTAGTTTCTCCGTAAATTTTCCCGATCTTCCATTGACTTTTAGGGTTTCATGTACAATTTTATCCTGAGTGAAAGCAGCTTTGCTTTTTCGGAAAAGCCTATGGTTTTTATCGGTTTGCCAGCCACTAAAGTGTAACGGGCTATGTTGGTACATAAATTTTCTATAGAACCAGTAAGCCTCACAGGCATTTTTGCTATTTATGGTTTGCTGAATTTCCGCTTTTAAAGAAGAAGAGACAACCTCATCGGCATCCACAAACAGTACCCAATCATGGGAAGCCTGTTGCAACGCAAAACTTTTCTGATCCGTGAAATTCAAAAAAGAGCGTTGGATCACATTTACTTTTGGATGACGTTTCAGGTATTCAAAAGTACCATCTGTACTATAAGAGTCTACAACAATAATTTCATCAGCAAAGGAAATGGCAGCTATACATTTTTCTATGTAGCCTATTTCGTTGTAGGTGATGATCAGTGCAGATAATTTTTGATTAGGGATGCTCAAATCAGCGTTTTTTGGTTACGTTTTTTGTTCAGTAACTGCAAAGTTATAACATGAAAACCGGTAATAAATTGTTTTTCTACTTATTTTTCTTACACGTTCATACAAGCTAAACAGCTACATCATATTCTCTCAGTGCATCATTTAAAGAGGTTTTTTTGTTCGTGCTTTCCTTGCGCTGCCCGATGATCAACGCACAAGAGACTTGAAAATTTCCCGCCGTAAATGTCTTGGTGTAGCTCCCTGGAATAACAACTGAACGGGCCGGAACCCTACCTTTTATCTCTATGGGTTCATCGCCGGTAACGTCAATTATTTTGGTTGAAGCGGTAAGCACAACATTGGCTCCAAGTACTGCTTCTTGTTCCACACGCACTCCCTCCACCACTATGGACCGGGAACCAATAAAGGCGTTATCTTCAATGATCACCGGTGCCGCCTGTAGCGGTTCCAAAACCCCTCCAATTCCTACACCACCACTCAGGTGTACGTTTTTACCGATCTGTGCGCAGCTACCTACGGTCGCCCAGGTATCAACCATGGTCCCTTGATCTACATAAGCACCAATGTTTACATAACTGGGCATCAGAATGGTTCCGGGGGAAATGTAAGCACCGTGCCGTGCAACCGCATGGGGTACCACGCGAATTCCCTTTTCCTGATATCCCCTTTTCAGGGGGATTTTATCGTGATATTCAAAAATGCCAGCCTCCAGTACTTCCATTTTTTGAATAGGAAAGTAAAGCACTACCGCTTTCTTCACCCACTCGTTAATTATCCATCCGTCCGCTCCGGGAGCGGCACAACGCAGTTTTCCCTGATCGATAAGGTCAATAACCTCGCGAATTGCGGTTTGCGTTTCAGGGGTTTTTAAAAGATCGCGGTCGTTCCAGGCATTTTCTATACTGTTTCGTAGTGCTGTCATCGTTAAAATTTTCGCAAATATAGTCTTGCCGAAAACAATGTGTCCCGGAATTTTAAACGCATAACAATTTTAGAAGTATTTTTGCCAAAATTTTTATTTGGCACGAATTCTAGCATTGGACTATGGAAGCGTTCGCACCGGTATTGCGGTTACTGATGAATTACAAATGATTGCCTCCGGGTTAACCACTATAGCTACGGCGAATTTGAAGGATTTCCTAACGCAATACCTGGAAAAAGAAAAAGTGGAGTGCATAGTGGTTGGAGAACCTAAGCAAATGGACGGCAGCCCGTCGGAATCTGAACAAGAGATCAGACCTTTTATTGGGCAGTTAACCTCCCTTTTTCCAGACATTTCAATTGAACGCCAAGATGAGCGTTTCACTTCAAAAATTGCCACTAAGTCGATGTTGGAGGCAGGCTTAAAAAAAAAGCAACGGCAAAGTAAGGCGTTGGTTGATGAAATAAGTGCGACGTTGATCTTACAAGCCTATTTGGAAAGAAAATAACTATGATTTTACCTATTGTAGCCTACGGCGATCCCGTTTTGAGAAAAAAAGCAGTTGAAATTTCTGAGGACTATCCTCAGTTAGAGACCTTGATCGCAAATATGTGGGAAACCATGTATAACGCGGCCGGGGTTGGCCTGGCGGCTCCGCAAGTGGGATTGGATATTCGTCTTTTTTTGGTGGATACTTCTCCTTTTTCGGATGACGAAGAATTGACTGAAGCGGAGCGCCAACAACTACAAGGTTTTAAGAAAGTCTTTATCAATGCAACCATCACCGAAGAGGAGGGAGAGGAATGGACGTTTAACGAAGGTTGTTTAAGCATTCCCGATATCCGGGAAGATGTGAACCGAAAACCTCAGATCAACATCACCTATTACGATACTGATTTCAACAAACATACCGAGACCTTTGATGGACTGCTCGCCCGGGTCATTCAACACGAGTATGATCATATTGAAGGCGTATTGTTTACAGATAAACTTTCTTCCTTAAAAAAAAGGCTGCTAAAAGGCAGATTGGATAAAATTACCAAAGGAAAGATACAAGTAGACTACAAGATGCGGTTTCCGCAACTTAAGCGAGGACGATGATTCGCGAAACCCTAATTTTGAATGTAAAAGAATGCACTTATGGCGTTAGATAAGATTTTGTCTATTGGAGGTAAACCCGGACTATATAAGCTATTGGCCCAGACCAGAACCGGATTTGTAGGAGAGTCACTCCTTGATGGAAAGCGAGTGTCCGTTGGATTGCGAAACAATGTGAGCGTGCTGTCGGAAATTGCGGTGTATACGCTAGAAGAAGAAGTGCCGCTTCGGGAGGTGTTTCAAAAGATAAAGACGAAAGAAAAAGGGGCTAAGACTTCGGTACATCATAAAGAGGACAAGTTAAAATTAGAAGAATACTTTTTTGAAGTGTTGCCCAACTACGATGAAGACCGGGTGTATCCGAGCGACATTAAAAAAATTATACAGTGGTATAACATCCTTCACGATAACGGCATTGTGGATTTTTCGGAAAACGACGAATCCACTACCTCAGAAGAGGAATAGCCTGGAATCTTCTCTACAGTAAAAAGTCACCTCACCAATGGCGCTAGGGGGCTTCCCATTCGATACGTTCGGAACGATAATAGTTGACCTTATTGCTATCTAAAAATGGCTGTTGGCGTACTAATCTTTTTTTGTAGTCTTCCCAATTCCGTTGTTCGGAAGGAGTCCATCCCAATTCCGCATAGCCAATAGCCCTAGGAAAAGCCAGGTACTCCAGTTCGGCGCTGTTGCTTATGGTTTCCGACCACAAAGGTGCTTCAATCCCTAAAATGCTCTCACGAGGGAGCCCCTCGACAAAAGTCTCGGGATCCCAATTGTAAGCATCGTCAACAGGAATATATGCCGCCCAATGGAGCCCGTGTTTGCTTCGAGTATCGTATTGCATGTCCAAATACGTCTTTGTTGCCGGGGAGAGGATGATTTTACTGCCATTTTCCGCAGCTATTAACGCATTGTGCGGTTCATTCCATAATTGTGCTACCGTCGAAGAACTGATATCGGCCTGTGCAATCTCATTCCATCCTACCATGCGCTTTCCATGCCGTTGTACGATTTCCTCTACCTTTTCCACAAAATAGATATAATCTGCTTTCTTGGTAGCATGGCTTTCGTCCCCTCCGATGTGAAAGTAGGGGCTAGGCGAAATGGCCGCAATTTCGCGAACGACATCATCTAAAAAGGCATATACTGTATCCTTTCGGGCATCAAAAGTACTGAAACCCACCCGTGTCCCGGTATAGTTTTTTATTTTCTTGCCGGTGCCGTCCAGAATGGGATATGCAAAGCAGGCAGCATTGGTGTGGCCCGGCATATCTACCTCCGGAATGAGTTGCATATGGCGTTCTGCAGCATAGGCTACAAGTTCCTTAAATTCTTCCTGTGTATAAAACCCTCCGGGTCCGCCACCCACTTCAGTTTGGGCACCTATTTCCGTGAGTTTGGGCCAGGATTTAATTTCCAGTCGCCATCCCTGGTCATCGGTTAAATGCATATGAAACACATTGTATTTGTAATAAGCCAAAAGATCGATGTATTTTTTCACCTCTTCAACGGTAAAAAAATGACGTGCCACATCCAGCATGGCTCCGCGATAGGTAAAGTTTGGAGCATCCTCTATTTTCCCTGAAGGAATCAACCACATAGGCTGTGGGGCCAAGGTATCGTTGGACTGTTCTGGGATCAACTGGCGTAAGGTCTGAATCCCTCTAAAAGCACCGGCAGCAGTCCTGGCGCTAAGGAGCACAGAGTCGTTACTGATGTGTAGTTCATAGGCTTCCGGGGAATCCATGTTAAGGCTATCTGTTTGATGGATCATAATGGTACGTTCTGCCGCCTCACCTTCGGACGCATTCACCGGAAGGTTAAGATCCAAGCGTGCCCTGAGTTTTTTTGCCAAAAATTGCCCTACGTTTTCAAAATCCTGGGTAGCCGAAGTCAGAATCACCGTGGTGCTATCCAAGCCAAAAGCGGAGTGGGTAGGGGTCATACTGATGGGCTTCGGGATCAATGCTGCATTGGATAGGTCGGTTGGTGGGTAATTGATTTTTGTTTTAGGTGAAGTACAGGCAGCGATTACCAGAATACAGCTTACAATTATTGCACTTTTCAGGAAAAGGAAAGTTTTCATACTACTAGTTTTTTAAGTTGGGGGTCAACCTCATTCTTACAAAACTACTCTCTAAATCAATGTGCTTGCGGTACAATTTTAGCAATCCCTGATCTTATTTTTTCAAGGGGCTTCCACATGTTCTTTGATCACCTGGTACCAGATCTCATAACCAATATCATTCATATGCAAGCCGTCCGATACAAAAATGTCTTTCCGCACTTTTCTACCGTTCAGCATAGGATGCCAGACATCCACAAAGCTAACCTTAGGGAGTTGTTGTGCGAGTTTCAAAAATTTCTTGTTCAGCCGTTTGTATTTTCCCCGGAATTTCCAACGGGAGATACTGGGTTTTGCAGAGATCAATACAATTTCCGGAGTGGGGTTGGCGGATTTTAACCGGTTAACAATTTCGAGTGTGGTGGCCAGGATGTTTCGAGGGCGTTTTTTAGCAAAAATATCGTTGTCTCCCTCGTAGATGAAGACCTTGACAGGTTGGTACCTTAGGACCAGCTTTTCGAGATGTTGTAACAGATCAGCGGTTTGCGATCCACCGAAACCGGAGTTCAGGACCTGGTGTTCTGGAAAACGTTGTTCCAGATCTTTCCATAGCCGTATACTGGAACTCCCGGTAAACACAATGGTAGCCTCCGAAGCATCCCAAAGCGAATCGTTGCGTTGTACAATTTCCCGGACTTCTTTTGCAAAAGGTATTGTTTCCTGGGCGTTTGCAGCTATCCCTGTTAGCAGGAATCCTAGAATCCAAAAAAGTTGTAAAGCCTTCATAGCGTTTTGGAAATTACGAAGAATTTATGGGGTATAATGTTGAAATGGGGTGAGTTTTCCAGAATAGGGGAGGTACAGCGGATGTTTTGGGCTGCCATCCAAATTTTGACCCAACTGTTTCGCATGGGGAAACCGGACCTTAAAAAACTGAGCTCTCCCTAATTCAGTAACCAGCGGGTTTTTACCCCAGGCGAATACCACTTCTTCAGATTGGACAGCAGCACGCTCTAACCATTTTAGATTTTCTTTCCAATTTCCGGTCGGATTCAACCCCTTTGGATTGGTAGCGATATGGGAAAAACAATTGGTGAGATAAAAGCCTCCAAATCCCAGACGTTTTGTATGGCCCAGAATTCGTTTTGAGGTAGGATCGTCTTTTGTTGCATCCGCAACCGAAGGATTAAGTCCTATAAACAATACCCTGGGCAAGTGAGGCTCCCAAATCCGCCATAAGAGATACCGATGCTTTTTACATGCACTGAGAATCGCCCCCTTTGTGGTGTCGAGTTCCATCAAGGAGTTGAAGGATTGACCAATTTTTCACTTACTGCCCAGTCGTAAAAACGTTGGATCCATGTGTCCGACGGTAATCCTTGGCCATGCATCCCGAAGCCATGACCTCCCTTTGCATACATATGTAATTCCACACCTATTTGGGCTTGTTGCATGGAAGTATAGAGGGCTATGGAACCTTTGGCAAGATCCAGCGGGTCGTCTGTAGCGCAGATTATAAACATCGGAGGGGCATCACTTTTAGGTTCCTCTACCGGCTGAGCATCTGTCCAGGCATAGACTGGGACTAAAAAATCGGGCCGGTTCGCCGCTTCGTAGCCGTAGCCTACCCCCATAGTGACTGCTCCTCCAGCCGAGAACCCTAAAAAACCTATCTTATCCGGTTGAACCCCATACTGTGTTGCATTTTCCCTTACGTGGGCTACGGCGTTCAAACCATCTGTGATGGCATACGGAAGTAGTTTGCCGGCTTTTTCCAAAACCACAGTGGGAAGGGTGGTCATTACTTCTGCGGTACCATCCTCTCCTGTAGGTACCAGGCGGTATTTCAAAACAAAAGCAGTAATCCCTTTATCGACCAACCACTTTGCAACAGCGGTTCCTTCATTGATAATACTTAAGGCATACAATCCTCCCCCTGGCGCTACAATAACAGCGGTACCCGTGTTGTTTTCCGGACTGGGGCGGAATACTTCCATAGTGGGTTGGGATACATTGGTAACCACCTGCGTAGTCCAGACCTGGGAAAAGAATTCCCTTTCAGGATTTTGCCAATTAATTTCAGTATCGGCAGTTTTCGGAAGTTGAACAATTTCCTGTGCGGCGGAGGGTAGTGTGGCCAATACCAAGGCCACCAACAGTAGTGATCTCATATGATAGCTTGTTTTTATAAAAGTAGGAATTTCAAGAAGAGGCAACCTCTTCTTGCAAATCAATTATTTGTATCAGAATGGAGACTTTATTTCCAATGCCTAACGCCTTCTTTACCCATCACCCTTTTCCGAAATTCTCCAGGCTTTTTGTCATTGAGCAAGCGTAGCGGTCCCTTTTCTTTGATCAATTCTTCAAAATGCGCCTCTCGTTGTTCATATTGTTCTTCATTGGCATAGGTGGTCATAAGTATCCGGTGATAGGGGCCCGTTTCATCGAATGGTGTTTCCAATAGCTCATAGGAATGAATGTAGCCTCTTTCCAAAGCCTTTTCCCGAAGCAACTTCCAATTATTCTTGTAATAGTAGTCGGTTTCAGCTATGTTATTGTTCAGGATCTGGACAAATTCTATGGTTGAAACACGATCATCGTGCTGGGCTTGTAGGCCACCCAAAAAAAATAGGATGCTAAGTAGTGTAATTGTTGTTTTCATGACTTTGCGATTACATTCGTTTTTTAATCTTTTAGTGTACTGCTAAAATTAGCACACAGCTTTGGCAAAAGAGTCCTAAAAGATCGGGGACCGCTATTTTTCGATGTAGTTATAGGAAACGAAGGCGAATCTTTTGCTGTCTGGTGCCCAGGAAGGGACATTGATTGTACCCTGGCCTCCTGTAAATTCACATAAAGTGGTGATGGAATTGTCCTGAAGATCCATTAGTCTTAGTGCCACTTGTTTCATTGGAGGATGTGCACTGCCCTGATCCTCCAGATAAGCAATATATACCAGGTACCTTCCATCAGGAGAAGGATGGGGAAACCAGTTGGAATACGAATCGTTGGTTAGTTGTGTTTTCTCGCTTCCGTTCGAACGCATGCGCCAGAGCTCCATTTTTCCGGACTGCATCGAATTGTAAAAAATAAAGGCACCATCAGGGGAAAATTCAGGACCGTCATCCAGGCCCGGATGCTCCGTCAAACGCACTTCTTCGCCCCCGGTAATCGGAATCGCATAGATATCGAAATTGTCATTTCGCAATGCCGTATAGACCAGGGTTTTGCCGTCCGGAGACCACCCATGCCAAAAAGAAGGCGTCTTTGGTGTTACCGCTGTGGGTGTTCCCCCTTCCATTGGAAGGATATAGATACGAGAAGATCTGAAATCCCTTTGCCCATAAGGTGTTCCCGTTTGGTCATGATGACTGATGACGAGTTGGGTACCATCCGGGGAGATCCCGTGATCATTGTTTAATTTATCTGCAAAACCAGTATCAATAGGTGCTTTCGCCCCGGTTTCGAGGTCATAGCGATACAATTTCCCCCGGCTGTTGATCACCAAATACGTGCCATCCCTACTCCAGTTAGGCGCTTCAAAATGATCGTCTTCCTGATATAGCAGCGCCCGACTTTGCGTGTAAAGATCATAAATCTCTAATCGCGAGCTTACGTTTTCCAATTGTCCAAAAGTTAGTACAGGTAAAAATAGCAGAAAACAGCATTGCTTGTAGGGAGTCATAGTATGTTGTTTTGTATCCATTACGTTATCGTTTACGAGATTTATACTTATCGTGCATGCCCTCTCCTTTTAGGATTTTAGGGATACATTTTTCTATTCGGGAAACCCTGGTGGTGGATTGTTTGGGCTGGGAGAAGTGGATCAGATAGCCCCGCTGTTTGCCTGGCGTCAAGGCATTGAACGCAGTTTTGAGTTCCGGATCTTTTTCAAATCGTCGGATCAACTCATCAGGGAGCGGTTCCGGGCTCTTTTTGAATTCTACCTGGAGACCGGCCTTTTCTACTTCAATAGCCTGATGGATGTAGGTTTTGATCACAGCTTCCTTTTCCTGTATCGTTCGGACATCGGTAAAGCGGAGTTGCCGGGCTGCCTGGCTGCGTTCCCCAGGGGCAATTAACAAACTATGGGTGTCTTTGAGCAAGCTGCCTTTAAAAAAGGCCAGGGCTGCATAGTCCCGAAGTGCCGTAAGGATCAATACATTTTTGGTATTTAATGTATAACAGGGTTGGGACCATTTGTAGTCTTCCTTCAAGCCGCAATCCAAGACAATGCGGCGTAGTTCCCGTAGCTCCGCTTCCCAGTCATGCACTTTGCACTTTGGCGTCTTGTAATATTCGCAGCGTCCACAACCGTCAATCAAATAAGTATCTACTTTAGGGTTCATCTATCGGTTAGGGTGTAAAAATTATACATGGGTTGCTATTTCAATGACCACATTCCCCCGCTTGCGACCAGAATCCACATAGGCGTACGCAGCTATGATATCTTCCAAAGGATAGCTACGATCAATAAAAGGGGTAATCTCCCCTTGTTCTGCCAAGGCGATCAGCGTACGCAGGTGCTCACTGCTTTCATAGGTGATTTTGTTCACGGATACAAAGATGCCCTCAGGGGTCAATACCTTTTTAGCGGCTAACTTGCTGGTTTTACCCACCGCATCAAAGACAGCGTCGAATTTTTTGGAAAGTTGGGTGTAGTCTTCGCGACTATAGTCCACCACTGCATCTGCCCCGAGGGAGTTTACCATGTCCAGATTTCGGGTACTGCAGACGCCGGTAACCGAAGCCCCCAAATGCTTGGCCAGTTGTACGGCATAACTTCCCACACTTCCTGAAGCCCCATATACCAATACTTTTTGTCCCGGGCTAAGGTTGGCTTTTTCCAAAAGATACAAAGCGGTCATCCCGCCAACAGGAAGCGCTGCCGCTTCTTTGAAACTGAGGTTATCGGGTTTATGTGCTACCACCCCCTGTTTCCATTGTTCCGGGACGCAAA
>JANQHL010000246.1 GCA_028277085.1 Flavobacteriaceae bacterium | reverse complement strand
TACTTATCCCAACCAGCATTGGTAACTCTAATATCTTTAAGAGGTCCAGATGTTGTAGTAAAGTGAAATTCTGGGCGATGGTTTTAGCGAACCCAAATCCAGGATCTATGATGATATCATTTATTCTTTTCTCCCTGCTTAAAGCAACTTGTTCTGAAAAATATCGGATAAGGGTTTTTATCAAATCATCGTAGTCCGTTTGTGCTTTCATGGTCTGAGGGGTTCCTCGCATGTGCATTAGCACATAAGGCGCCTGAAATTCGGAAACTACCCCCATCATTTTAGCGTCTAACCTCCCCCCTGAAATGTCATTGATCATTGCGGCGCCGACCTGAAAGCATTTTTTGGCCACTCTGCTGCGAAAAGTATCCACCGATAGTAATGCGTTGGGGAATTCCTTTAAGACAAGGTTGATTATAGGAAGAATACGGTGCAACTCCTCATCTTCAGTGATATCGGTAGCACCGGGCCGTGAACTGTACGCCCCAATATCGATGAATGTTGCCCCATCCGATAACATTTTTTCAACACCGCCCAGTATGATTTTGGGTGTTTTGTACTTTCCTCCATCATAAAAAGAATCCGGAGTAATATTTAAAATGCCCATTACTTTTGGGGCGGATAGGTCAATAAGTGTTCCTTTGCAGTTTATCGTCATGAAACCCAGTTCGCTTTAACACGTTTCAATTATCTTTGGCGGGTGTTATTAGGATAGCCAATAGTTGGCGGAAAATTACACAAAATAGCAGACAGATGCAGCAAACTTCAACGCAATACGACGCAATTATTCAACAGTGTCGTGCGCTATTTCAAAATAAGACAAAGGATTACGGTACTGCCTGGCGTATACTTCGACTTCCCTCCCTAACCGATCAGATTTTTATCAAGGCGCAGCGCATTCGTAGCCTGCAACAAAATACGGTACGAAAAGTAGATGAAGGGGAGCAGTCCGAATTTATAGGGATCATCAATTATGCGATCATGGCGTTGATCCAATTGAAAAAGGGGGTAGTGGAGCAGCCGGATCTAACCTCTGAAGAAGCGCTTTCCCTTTATGATGAACAGGTGTCCAGGGCCAAGAGCCTGATGGAGGCTAAGAATTACGACTATGGGGAGGCATGGCGTGAAATGCGGGTGAGTTCGTTAACCGACCTAATTCTTCAGAAACTGTTACGTGTAAAACAAATTGAGGACAATGAAGGTAAAACCCTGGTTAGCGAAGGGATAGCCGCTAATTATGAAGATATCATTAATTATGCAGTGTTTGCCCTGATTCATTTAAACGTTGCCGCATGAGATATTTGGTAGGATTTGCGCGTCTTTTTGTTGGCGTACTCTTTATTATCAGTGGTCTGATAAAACTCAATGATCCGGTAGGTTTCTCTTTTAAACTAGAAGAATACTTCAGTCTTTCGGTGCTAAACCTTCCCTTTTTTGAACCCTATGCCCTGGCGATATCCATTTTTGTGGTAGTGGTTGAGGTCCTGTTAGGGGTCGCGTTGCTAATAGGATTTCAACGCAGATTTACCGTCTGGAGCCTTTTGGCTATGATTGTTTTTTTTACATTCCTAACCTTTTATTCCGCATATTTCAACAAGGTTACGGATTGCGGTTGTTTTGGCGATGCCGTAAAGCTAACCCCCTGGGAATCGTTCACGAAGGATGTGATCCTGTTGGTGTTAATTGTTGTTTTGGTAATAGGGATTAGACATATACAACCGGTATTCACTCGAAAAGCAAATTGGATTGTACTAGGGCTATCTACCTTAAGTTGTATTCTTTTTTGCCAATATGTGCTTGCGCATTTACCCGCGAAAGATTTTAGACCCTATAAAATTGGTGCTAATATTAGGGAAGGAATGATCATTCCTGAAGATGCTCCCAAACCCATCCAGGAATTTGCCTGGAAGTTTAAGGTGAATGGAGAAGAGAAAATCTATGTTACCAATGGTGCCTATCCTGAAGTTGAAGGGGATTTTATAGGCGTGGATACGAAGATAGTACAAGAGGGTTACGAACCACCGATACATGATTTCACCATAGAGCAAGATGGCATAGACCACACCGATGCGATGTTGCTGGAACCAAAATTGGTAATGGTTATCTCGTACGATTTGGCGAAGAGCGAGTTGGACGCATTTGCAGAAGTCAAAAAGGCAACGGATAAGGCCCTTGAGAAAGGGTATAAAGTTATTGGCATGTCCGCTTCCGGAGAAGGGGAAACCAACGCGGTGGTCGGGGAGTATGACCTCGGTTTTGACTTTTATTTTTCAGACATGACCACTTTAAAAACGATTACACGTTCCAATCCGTCCATCCTGGTATTGGAAAAAGGGACGATTTTAGAGAAGAAACATTTCAATGATTTGGACGAATTGAAATTTAACTAGCAATACGATCAAATAACAGTGTAACCTTAATCGAATCAACTTATAAAATATAATTAGTACCATGAGAACCCAAATAGTAGCTGGAAACTGGAAAATGAACAAGAATTTAGAGGAAACCGAAGCCCTCCTTTCGGAATTGTCTGCAAAATTACCCGATACTAACGCAGAGGTTATTGTAGCGCCTACCTTTGTCAACCTCGCTTCAGCGGTAAGGCATTTACAAAGCTCTGTCGTCCAGGTAGCAGCACAGAATATGCACTTTGAAGAAAGTGGGGCCTTTACCGGGGAAATTTCTGCTGATATGTTGCTTAATATTGGGGTTACTACGGTGATCTTGGGGCACTCGGAAAGGCGTTCCCTTTTTAATGAAGACGATGCATTTTTAGCCAAAAAGGTACAAACTGCTTTAGCTAAGGATATGCGTATCATTTTCTGTTTCGGGGAAGAACTTGAAGAGCGCAAAAACAATAATCACTTTGCCGTTGTATCGTCTCAATTAAAAAATGCATTATTCAATTTGGACACTGCGCAATGGCAACACTTGGTTTTGGCCTATGAGCCGGTATGGGCCATAGGAACCGGGGAAACCGCCACGCCGGAGCAGGCGCAAGAGATGCATGCTTTTATACGAAAAACGATTGCTGAAGCTTACACCCCTGAATTAGCAGATGAAGTGACCATTCTGTACGGAGGAAGTGTAAAACCTACTAATGCTGGAGAAATCTTCTCACAACCGGATGTAGATGGGGGACTTATTGGCGGCGCATCACTAAAATGCGATGATTTCATCGCTATTGTCCAGGCAATTTAAGGAGTGAATTACCTGGAATTTCATTTTGAGGTGCATCCGGTTCAACCGGCATCTGAGATTTTGATCGCAGAGTTGGGTGAACTGGGTTTTGAAAGCTTCCTGGAAACTAAAACAGGGGTTCAGGCCTACATTCCTGAAGAGGATTTTAGTGGACTGGATAAGGAGAACCTAACGATCCTGCAGCATCCGGATATTCAGATTACCTGGACCTCACGTGTGATTGCACAGCAAAACTGGAATGCTACCTGGGAAAAAAACTTCCATCCCATAAAAGTAGACAAGTTATGCCTTGTCCGAGCCCCATTTCATCAAGCGGAGCCCGTTGATTTTGATATCATAATTGAACCCAAGATGAGCTTTGGGACCGGCCATCACGAGACTACTTATATGATGCTAAAGCTCCTTCTTGAGGAACAGCTAAGGGATCAATCCGTCCTGGATATGGGTTGCGGTACAGGGGTATTAGCAATTTTAGCGGAAAAGAAGGGAGCTGATGAGATTATGGGTGTAGATATTGACCCATGGAGTTATGAAAATGCTAAAGAAAACGTAGCACGAAATCATTGTAAGCATATACAAATTTTAAACGGTGATGCCGACAATTTAGGGGAGACAACATTTAACATGATTTTGGCGAATATTAATCGAAATATCTTGCTAAAAGATATTCCCAAATACCATTCCCACCTAAAGCGACCTGGGGCACTATTGCTTAGTGGCTTCTATTTGAAGGATTTAGATGCAGTTTCCGCAAAATGCCGGCAATATGATTTGAAACTTGAAAAAAAACTACAGAAGAACGATTGGGTTGCTGCAAAATATGTACATTAGGGGAGTAGTAGTACTGCATGGGAGCAAAAGAAAAAATAGTAGAGGAGCTGTTGCTGGAAGAGGAAACCGTTCGCCAGAATGAGATTGTCCTCTACAACGATGATGTAAATACTTTCGATCACGTAATTACCACGCTTATGGATGTTTGTGAACATACCCCGGAACAAGCGGAACAATGCTCTTTGATAGTACATTACAAGGGAAAATGCACCGTCAAAACCGGGGAATATGATGATCTAAAACCACGGTGTTCCCGACTACTTCAGGCAGGGCTGAGTGCCGAAATCGTTTAATCTTAGCGTTTCCTTTTGAGAATTGGTGTTATCCTCTCCCGGGGTTATATTGACATATAGTCAAAAAAACCTTCGTTTCTTTGAGAATTTGGTGTTATCTTATTGGTTATATTTTCATTTGTTTAATGTTTTTTTAAAATCAGTTGAGTTTTAGCCAATCTACTTAAACAAATGCTGATTGAAAACTAAACTAATCTCAAATTATCATTGAAAATGGGAAGAAAAGGTGCTGTATTAGCCGTATTAATTTTAGGAATTTTTACCGGTATTATTTCCTGTAAAGATGATGACGACGTTCCAGCTCAGGGGGTTATTCCTGAAAATTTAACAATTGACGCCAACGTAGCTACGGATGGCTCAGGATTGGTGGAGATTACACCGGCAGCTGAAAATGCAGCCAGATTTGTTGTGAATTTTGAAGAAGGTGCAGACGCTGTTGTTGTGACTAACGGTGAAACAGCATCATATCAATACGGTACGGAAGGGATAGCTACCTATGAAATTACAGTTACGGCTTATAGTTTAGGGGGAGGTCTAATCCGCTCTACCATAAGTGTAGAGGTGGAGGTCACTGTTGACCCTAATGAACCTTTGTTCGGCTCTTGGGTTATGGCGAATGAATCAGGTTCTTTGGGTGTTGGTCCAGCACCGGGTGACACCAGTTGGTTTGCAATCGACGGTGTAGGGCTTGTTCAAAGGTCATGCTATTTTGATGATACCTATGTTTTTGGTGAAGACGGTTCTTTTACGAATAACTTGGGTGGCGAAACCTGGCTTGAAGGATGGCAAAGTGGGGTGGCAGATGCCTGCGGTGCCCCTGTGGGGCCACATGATGGTTCGGTCTCTGCTACGTTTTCTTATGACCCATCTGCTGGTACGCTTACCTTGAACGGCGCTGGGGCGTTTTTAGGATTACCCAAGGCTGTTAACGCAGGCGAGCTTCCAAATGTAGATGTACCCGATTCCATTACCTATCAAGTAACCCTTTCAGAAGATGGTAGTGCTATGGATGTAGTTATCGAATCTGGTACGGGAGTTTACTGGCAATACAAAATGGTCAAAGGTGACGGTAGCGATTTGGAAATAGGAGGAGACCCTTTGGAAACTATATATACCAACTTAGTGTGGTCCGATGAGTTTGATGTTGATGGTGCTCCTGATCCTGCTAACTGGACCTATGATCTAGGTGCCGGGGGGTGGGGCAATGGTGAGTCACAGACCTATACCGATAATCCCGAGAATGTTAGGGTGGAAGATGGTATGTTGAAGATTACAGCCATAGGAAGCGGAGGACCTACTGGGGTTATCCATTATTATGATGACATTACCCTGGTTGCCACAGGAGGTGAGACTTCCGTTATTGAGGATTTCGAAGGGACTCCACCGGCATTTACCGGTTTCGGAGGGGCTAATTCCACTGTAGTAGACAATCCGGATGCCTCTGGGGAAAATACTTCCTCCAAGGTGGGGGAGTCATTGAAGAACTTCGGTGCTGAGGGATGGGCAGGTTCGTATTTTGACGTGGCAGCTCCACTTGACATGACTACCTACAGTACTATTCGTGTGAAGACCTGGTCGCCCGCAACAGGAGCCGTTGTTCGCCTTAAGTTAGAAAATCAGGCAGATGCAGGTGAATTTGTTCAAGTAGATGCAACTACGACGGTTGCCGAGGAATGGGAGACCCTGACTTTCGATTTCAGTTCGCAATCTCCAACCGGTACCTACAACAGGGTGGTGCTGTTCTTCGACTTTGGTGTGAGCCCTACTGGCACAGCAGCCTATACTTCGGCTCGAATTAAGTCGGAAGACCTCTTTGAATTTACCTATGGCCGTGTGGAAATCAGGGCGAAATTGCCTTCAGCTGGGGGCACCTGGCCAGCATTATGGCTCTTAGGGGGTAACTTCGCAGAGATAGGATGGCCAGATTGTGGGGAATTAGACATCATGGAACATGTAGGAAATAATTCCAATGTGGTTTCGAGTGCCATACATTATCCAGAAAACTTTGCGGGTAATGCCATCACGGACGCTCGCCCCTTAAGCACGGCAACTACCGAGTTCCATAACTATACGATGGAGTGGACTCCTGACAGCATCAAATTTGTGGTGGATGACGAACTTGTACATTTGAGTTTTGAGAACAATATGAGTACGCCCTTTAATAGCGATTTCTTCTTTATCATGAATATTGCTATGGGCGGTACACTGGGGGGTGCTATTGATCCGGCCTTTACTGAAGATACTATGGAAGTGGACTATATCAGAGTGTATCAATAAGTATATTTGAAGTTTTAAAAAAGGCCAGTTTTGCTGGCCTTTTTCGTTTTACGTGCTTTTGAGAATTTTGCTTTAACCCTTTACGATGCCCGTTTAATCTAAATGCGTTAACTTCAGCGAAGCTATGAAGTACGTATTGAAATTGAAGCCTCAGAAGTTATGGGTGTTCCTATATTTGACGGGGATAGCACTACTTAATGCCCAAGAATTACCTCCCATTCAAAATTTTTCCCCTTCAGATTACGGAGCAGAAAATCAAAACTGGGCGATCTCCCAATCGAGGGATAAACTCGTCTACGGAGCAAATAACAAAGGGCTTTTAGAATACAATGGAGCCAGATGGACCTTGTTTCCATCACCTAATGAAACCATTATTAGATCACTTCAAATTGTAAAGGACAGGATCTATACAGGATGTTATAAGGAGTTTGGCTATTGGATCAAAAATGAATGGGGGACGTTAGACTACATTTCTTTGTCCAAAAAGATTGAGGGGAAATTACTGGAAGATGAAGAATTCTGGAACATTGCCGAGGCAGAAGGTAAGATCGTCTTTCAATCCAAAAAACGTATTTACATCTATGATCTAGGGAATGAAACCGTAAACATTATTGCTGCTGAAACCTCCTTGCCCAGAATTTTCACTATTGACCAAAGTATTTATTTCCAAAAAATAAATCAGGGATTGTTCAGAATAGAGGGGGGAAAAGCAGTTGCCTTCAATACTGAGGAACCGCTAAAAACCGATGAAGTTATCAATATTTTCATGCATGATAACGATTTGTTACTCTTAACGCGGGATTCCGGATTTTATAAAATAGTTGCAGGTGCTTTGGTCAAATGGGAAACTGAGGTAGAGGAGTTGTTGTTGGGGAATAGTAGTTATAGTGCGACGCTCCTAGCAGACAAAAGTTTAGCAATTGGGACAATTGCCAACGGCCTTATTTTGTTGGATCAAAATGGAAAACTACGCTATCATATTGATCAGATTAAAGGGCTGCGGAATAATACAGTGCTATCACTTTTTGAGGACATAGACAATAACCTGTGGCTGGGCCTTGACAATGGGATCAGTTATATTAATCTGAATTCTCCTTTTAAAGTGTATGAAGACAACGGAGGCAGCATTGGGAGCGTATATACGGCAATAAACTGGAAAGGTCGGCTATACCTGGGTACGAACCAGGGACTTTTTTGTAAGAAAATAAAAGAAGACTCGGAGTTTGAGTTAATCAATGGTACTCAAGGTCAGGTGTGGTCGCTAAATATAATCGATCAAACCTTGTTTTGTGGTCACCATTCAGGAACATTCGTAGTATCCGGAAATGATGCCATAAAAATTGGAACGATACCCGGTACCTGGAAAATTGGAAAGATCGACAGTCAATCCCAGTTACTAGTGCAAGGTAACTACGAAGGGCTACATATCCTTGAAAACCAAAAAGGGACATGGAGTGTTCGCAATAAAATTGCCGGTTTTGATAACTCTTCCAGATACTTTGAAGTGGTGGATAATGAAATATTTGTAAACCATGAATACAAAGGAGTCTTCAGGGTTACTGTAGATGAGTTGTTTACAAAGGCACTGACCGTTCAACTGGATTCCTTGACTCCTGGCTTCAACTCGGGGATCGTTACGTTTCAGGACGAACTTTTGTATGCCCATAAGGGCGGAGTTTTAGAATACGATGCAAACCAAAAGCATTTTGTAATAGACAGTACTTTAAGCGAAATCTATGCAAGATCTGGCTATGTTTCTGGCAAAATGGTGGCTGCTAACGACCATTTATGGCTTTTTACCAAAGATAATATTAGCCGGGTTTCCCAGGGAAAATTGGGTAACACATTGGTCGTAGATGATATTCCGTTTAAGGAGACGGTGAGAAATGGTATTGTGGGTTACGAGAGCATTTCCTTCTTGGAAGATGAAAAATTCCTTTTGGGAACAAGCAAGGGGTACAGTATACTTGATATGGCTAAGTTATTTGAGGAAGAATTCAGTGTTCATATTGGGACTGTGTATCCCTCCTCAAAAAGTCAACCTCAACATTCAAAATCTTTATTGAACAAAGCGCTTCCCGGTTCGTTTGATAACAAGGAAAACAATTTGGGTATTTCGTTCTACACCGCTAAGTACGATTGGCATGCTAAACCAAATTACCAGTTTCAGCTTAGCGGGATGTATCCCGATTGGAGTGAATGGTCAACTGAGCCTTCGGTAACCTTTGAAAACCTACCTCATGGTGACTATACCTTTAATGTACGGTCACGAATAGGGAACAAGCTATCCGATAATATTGCTACCTATTCCTTTGCGATCAAAAAACCATGGCACCTGTCAAATGGAGCATTGGTGCTTTATGTCTTTCTCGGGCTAATTGGATCCGTAATGATTCACTACGCTTACAGGACCTATTACAGGAAGCGCCAGCAAAAGCTAATAGAAAAAAATCAAAGGGAGATGGAGTTAGCGAAAGCGCAGAATGAAAAGGAAATAATAAAGATTAAGAATGAACAGTTGCAAAAAGAGTTTCGGAGCAAGAGCAATGAACTGGCTGCATCTACCTTAAGCATTATTCGAAAAAACGAGTTACTTACTAAAGTAAAGGAAGAGCTACTTTCTAATGGTAAAAGTAAGGACTTCGTAAACCCCATTATTACTATTATTGACAACAATCTGAATAAAAGTGACGATTGGGAGCTTTTCAAGGAGGCCTTCAACAATGCGGATAGGAAGTTTTTGAAAAAACTTAAAAAGGCCCATCCCAATCTTTCCCCTAATGATATTCGGCTTTGTGCCTATCTCAGGCTGAACCTCTCTTCTAAAGAAATCGCTCCGCTGCTGAATATTTCAGCGAGAAGTGTGGAGATTAAGCGTTACCGATTGCGTAAAAAAATGAGCTTATCTCATGATCACAACCTTGTGGATTACATTTTGAAGCTATAATTCCTGTACAAGAACAAAGTTTTACCTCAACATTACCTATACAACCGCTCAACTACATCGTTGTAGTTATAGGACTACTACACTCGTATCCCTTTAAAAACAAGGGTTTTTAGGAATATGGCAAAAAACAAAATACTTTTTTAACATGTATATTTTTTGTTGAGGTCATTTTTATGGAATTGCTATTTTTTTAAGATATGTTTAACCGTTGGTAAGATCAGAAGTTCCCCCAAATCTTCACTTACTATTGGTTCAGATAAAAACATATTTCAACTTCTTCTTCTACCGACCTAAAACTTAAACTAAACATTACTATGAAAAACTATGTACTGAGATTACTACTCTTTTTAGTTACGACAAGTGTATTTGCTCAGGCGGATCAAGTAGCTGTTGTAACTGACGAAGGAGGAATGAAATTGGTCGTGAACGGTGAGGACTTCATGATGAATGGTATGAACTGGGATTATATCCCTATTGGTACCAATACCGTGAACGCCAATTTCTGGACAAAACCGGATGATATTATTAAGGCCGGTCTGGATACAGAGATGTCCTTGTTAAAAAATATGGGGGTCAACGTCATACGGCAGTACACCGGAGTACCGGCTAAATGGATACGGTATATCTATGAAAACTACGGTATTTACACCATGTTGAACCACTCCTTTGGCCGTTACGGCTTAACCCTAAATGGGGTTTGGACACCGGTAACCATTTATGATGCCCCCACAACTATGGACTTTTTAATGGCGGAGATGGAAGCCCTTGTACAAGGATACAAGAATACACCCGGCTTGCTATTATACCTCTTAGGGAATGAGAACAATTATGGCTTGTTCTGGGCAGGAGCGGAAACCGAGGATTTTCCGGATGATGAAGGGCGGATACAATTTATTGGCGAAAGCCGGGGAAGACCCATGTACCGGCTAATGAACGAAGCTGCGAAAATGATGAAAGCCATGGATCCTTCCCATCCTGTGGCCATTTGTAATGGAGATGTACTGTTCATAGATATTGTCGCTGAAGAATGCAAAGATGTGGACATCTATGGGACTAACACTTATCGGGGAGTTTCCTTTGGTGATATGTTCCAGGTGGTTAAGGACAAACTCAATAAGCCTGTAATGTTCACAGAGTTTGGCGCGGATGCGTTCAATGCTATTGAGAATAAGGAAGATCAGTATTCTCAAGCGTATTATATGGTAGGGAATTGGAAAGAGATTTATGAAAATGCCTCAGGATTAGGTAAGGTCGGGAATTCTATCGGAGGGTTTACCTTCCAATTCAGTGACGGTTGGTGGAAGTTTGGTTTTGATGATCGGAAAAATGCCGATGTGCATGATAACAATGCCTCCTGGTCCAATGGTGGGTATGCCAGGGATTTAGCTGCTCCAGGGGCAAACAATATGAATGAAGAGTGGTTTGGGATATGTGCTAAAGGAGAGACAAACCCCAGAGGGCTGTACGATCTCTTTCCACGCGCTGCCTATTATGCCCTAAAAGAGGCGCATCAGCTGAATCCGTATGGGGAGGGTATTGACCTCAAATTTGTTCAAAATCATTTTGACAATATTGAATTGATGGATGCTGTTTTAAAGGCTAGAGGAGATAAGGCAGCCTTACAAGGAGAATCAAGTAACTTACTTCGGATTAGTAATCTTCAAGCGAAGTTTGCCACCTTTAGTACCGGGGGTAGTCTTATTACCACACCCGATACTCCTGATCCCAATGACCCTAATACCTTTCCCAATCAGTTAGGATTTGACCATTTGCAGTCCTACTTTGTTGGTGTGGAGGGTAATCCGGCTCCCAACATGAGAGCCGAGGTTAATGTTAACGTCGTTGGAAACGTGGCGCAAAACCCTATTAATGAGATCTTTTATGAGAACAACGCCCGTCCGATCGATGTGAGTACCGACCAGGGGGATGTCGTGGTTTCAGATGTGAACAGAGTACGGATCTATCAAGCTGAATTTGAATGGAATGCCAAAGAATTCGATCTACGAGGATTTTACCGAACCGGTCATTACCACTGGGGGTATGAAGGGGACTTTTTTGGTTTCTACCCTGAAGCCAATTACGGTCCCAATCTAGACATCTATAATGGAGAAATACTGGGTGCTGAAATTGATGGTAAAGGAATATTTAAAGGATTGAAAGTAGCTGTTGGGCCCCAGTTATGGTGGGGTGCGAATCCTACGATGCTTTTTAAATACAAAAAACACATTGGAAAATTTGATATTACAGGGATTTACCAACGGGATTTTGAGACCAATATCATTTTTGATGAAAATGGACAACGGGTTTTGGATATCAATCAATTGCGAAGTGGGGTGGTTCCTCCCTGGCCTACGGAACGCGCCTCTTTGGTGGTCGAACGGGAGTTTGGCAAGTTTGGACTGGAGTTGGGAGGAATTTGGGCAGGAAGTCCGCTGAACGGGGTTGCTTTCCAGGATGTTCAGGGTACTCCGGGCAACTACGTAGTTTTTGAGGACAGGATACAGGCCAGTGACAATTGGGGCGGTAAAGTGAAGATCACCTACGAAGGCGGTAAATTCAATTGGTACGGACAGGGGTCCGCCATGGGGTTGATTGCCAACGGCGGTGCTGACCAAACCCTAACGTTCACGGGTTGGAGATTAAGAGACACGGGAAGTGGTAACGTCACCAGTGTATTATCCGGATTTACCTATGCCACTGGAAAATTCCAAATTGCACCCAACTTCATGTGGCAAAAACCAATTGTAGATGCCATGCCTCAGGACGTACAAGCTCCCGGACGTTTGCGTAACATCATTGACGATCCTTTTTCGGTTCGCGCGAATCGTGAAACCACAGCAGGAGAAATACTGTTCACATATGACCCAACTCCGGGCACCTGGATGTACGAATGGGATAACAACAGGGCGGAAGATGCTAAGTTCGCTATGAACCTTGGGTTCGTGTACCGGCACTTACCGACCACTATGGATGCACATATCGGGTTTTTGGCCGATCGGACCGTTTTTTCCTTCCCGAATTCAGCGCCGGCAGAAGATCTCTGGGAAGTGCATTCCCGAATGGTCTCCAAAATTGGACCGGATTTTGGTTTGGTGGGTAACTTTTATTACGGGAATGGACAAGGCAATGGCGATTCCGATCGCTTGATTCGCCGTTTTGGTGGAGATGTACAAATTCTGTACAAGAAGTTCAGATTACGCTACGAACAAAAGATCAATGATTGGGGGCCTTTTGATTACCACCGGGATTTTAACCTAACCTTCCCCGTGCAATTGATGTTGGATATCTCCACTACCCTTGGTAAGCCGGATTGGTTCATCTTACCCAGCACCCAGATTGGTATACGCGGGATATGGCGATCCTTAAATGAGTTCTCCCCAAGATACCTCCCGAATGCAACACCGGATTTTTCAATGGAACCTACTATTAGTCCTGTTGGATTTGACAATGGGAATGAATGGGAAATTATGACGTATATACACATCAATATCGGCAAATAAAAAAGATTGAAAAATGAAAAAGTATATAGATTTTAAATTACGCTCAGTTGTTGTTTTAGGTCTGGGGATCCTTCTTTTTTCCGGATGTGAACGGGATTTATCCGATGATGTACGCTTTGCGACATTTAACACCAATCCGGACATTTTTACAGATGATCCGGTAGGCCTTACCGATGAGTTTTTTGAATCCTTTGATCCTGCTACGGGAGCAAATCCCGAGGGCTTTGGCACGGATAATGACGTCGCTTTTGAGGGCTCATCTTCCATACGAATTGATGTTCCTGCCCCTGATGATCCTGACGGGAGTTTTATAGGGGGGATTTTCCGAGATCGTGGAGAGGGAAGGGATTTAACCGGTTTTGACGCCTTAACGTTTTATGCCAGGGGCTCTACCACGGCTACCATTGGAGAAGTAGGTTTTGGAAATGATTTTGGGGAAAATAAGTTTGTCGTGTTAGCACAGAATATCCGCTTATCCACAGATTGGCGGAAAGTCATTATTCCTATACCTGATCCGTCAAAGTTGGTACAGGAAAGAGGAATGTTTAGCTTCTCGGCAGGATCTCAAAGCACCAATGGGTTCGGATTTACCTTTTGGATTGATGAGTTACGGTTTGAAAAATTGGGAACAATAGCGCAAGCCCAACCTTCCATACTGGGCGGTAATGAAGGCCGTTTTCCAACTACGGTAGGGGGAAGTCTTACCATTGGCCAGTTACAGCAGACCTTTAATTTGGAATCGGGAATTAATCAAACTGTTATTCCCGCGCCTTCTTACTTTAATTTCAAAAGTTCAGATCCAAATGTCGCTTTTGTCAGCGAACTTGGTGAGGTCACTGTGGTGAATACCGGTACTACGGAAATTAGCGCTTCTCTTGCAGGTGTACGGGCAGAGGGCGGCATATTAGTGGAATCGTCTGCAACGGCACAAATAATTTCCATTTTTAGTGACCTGTTTGCTGATGTCCCTGTGGATAATTTCAACGGATTTTTTGAGAATCAAACAACACTAGGTGGAGTCGTTAATGAGAATGGCAATGATATTATACAATATACCGATCTAAATTTTGTCAGCATCAATTTCTTTAGCGAAGAAAACAGGATAGATGCCTCCGAAATGACAACCCTTAACTTGCAGATAAGGGTGGATGAAGCTGTTGATCCCGGTGATTTCATTCGATTGGAACTAAACAATTTTCTTAACGGCGTTGAATCCGGCTCTTCCTTTACAATAGCATCATCGGAACTGATTGCTAATGAATTTGTAGACTTTTCTATCCCACTCTCCAGTTTTGAAGGTTTGACGGACAGATCAGGACTTGGATTGTTATTCTTTGTATCCGATGGCACCATATCCAGTATCTCCGTAGACAATATTTTCTTCTCTGTGGAATAATACATAAAACAGTAAAAAGCAATGAAAAATAAAATTCTAAATACACATATGAGATCAATATTGGGTCACAAGGCGCTCATTTTGAGTATGTTCCTTTTGGTTGTTCTGGGTTGCGAAAATGATGATACCCAGACCGTAGCCAGGCTCACTACCCTGGTGTGGGAGGATAACTTTGACCTAGACGGCGCACCTGATCCGAGTCGTTGGGACTATGACTTGGGTGATGGTACTGAACAGGGTCTCCCTGGTTGGGGCAATGAAGAATTGCAGTATTACACGGATCGCCCTGAAAATGCTACCATACAGAACGGGGTACTATTGATTACGGCCCGTGAGGAATCTTTTGAAGGTTTTGAATATACCTCTGCGCGATTGTTGACCAAAGATCTATTTGAGCAGCAATACGGTCGGTTTGAGGCCAGGATTCGTTTGCCCTTTGGCCAAGGGATCTGGCCTGCCTTTTGGATGTTGGGAGCCGATGTTGATGAAAATCCATGGCCCGCTGCGGGGGAAATAGATATCATGGAATACCGTGGTCAGGAACCTACTGTATTGGTCGGAAGTGTCCATGGTCCGGGATACAATGGAGCTGATGCGATTTCCAAAGAGTTCACTTTGGAGAATGACCGCTTCGACACAGGTTTCCACATTTTTGGAATAGAATGGGGTCCCGATTTTATCAATTATTATGTTGACGATGTGCTCTATAATCAAATTACCCCGGAAGATATCGAAGAAGAAACAGATGGCGAAGGGGTTTGGGTATTTAATAAACCCTTTTTTATACTGATGAACCTGGCCGTTGGAGGCAATTTTGTGGGTCCCCCCAATGCCGAGACACAGTTTCCACAAACGATGTTGGTTGACTACGTTCGGGTGTATGAATTTGACGAGACAGTATTTAATAACTAAACTAACTCCACAATACAATGAAAGATTTAATTAGAAAAGCCGGACTACTATTCACGGTAATTTTGGTGTTCACTTTTTTAGGATGTGAAGATGATGATGAAGGAACTGCTTTACCAGCGGTAACTGCCGGATTTACATTTGATTTGATTCCAAACACCGGCTCGGTATCCTTTATCAATATTTCGGAGAATGCCAATACTTTTGAGTGGGATTTTGGAAACGGGACGACATCAACGGAAATCAATCCCACGGTAACCTTTGTCTCGGGCACCTACACAGTAAGTCTAACAGCAAATAATGTGGCGGGAGCCTCCGCTACTTTTGAGGATGAGATCACCATTAGTATCCCAGAATCAGTGACATTGCCTATTGATTTTGACGGCACCAATGTGGCGTATGATGCTATTGAGGGCGATAATATCGGGTTTTCAATAGTGACCAACCCAGAAACTGGCAATGGAAACACCACCAATGTTGGACAAATGGTAGCCGGTGGCGGTCAATTCCAAAATGTGCAATTCCCTTTGGGAACGCCTGTAGACTTTAGCGGTGAAAACAGGACGATTCAATTAGAGTTATTCTCATCAGCAGAGATCGCTGTTTTGGTCAAGTTTGAGAATGGTGTAGGCGGAGCTAGAGATGTAGAAGTTTTGACCACGCATACTGGTTCTGGTTGGGAAACTTTGAATTTTAACTTTGCCACTGATGCGGTAGCTAGTTTCATTCCTGAAGATCCCCAAAATGGCCAGCCGCTAGTTCCAGACGGTCAATATGGTCAAATGATATTATTTATTGGGTTTAGTGCGGACCCTGGAGTGGAGGGTACTTTCTTAGTAGATAATATTGTGCAAGCAGGCACAATGGCCCCTGGCTTTGATTCCGGCTTGTTGACCAATGGTGATTTTGAGAACGGTGTGGATCCTTGGATCGGCAATGCAGCTAATGTACAGACCGATGGTGGCAACAGCTTTAATTTAGCCGATGTTACCATGGCGGGGGACGCTTTTACAGTGAATTTAAGCCAGGTGGTTGCCATAACCCAGGGCACCAATTACATCCTTACTTTTGATGCTTCTTCGGACCGCAATCGTACGATGCTTGCAGGAATCGGATTGAATGAAGCGCCATTTACTAATACGGCGCCTTCGGTGAATCTCACAACAGATACGCAAACCTTTACCTTACAGCTTTCGGCCGTTGATTTTGGAGGAGCGAACAGTCGGGTACTCTTTGATATGGGTGCAGAGGTAGGTACTGTTGTGATCGATAATGTATCCCTGGTAGAAGGTGGAGATGGAAGTGACACTACCGGAGGTGGTGGAGGCTTTGACTCTGGCCTGCTAACCAATGGTGATTTTGAGAATGGTGCGGATCCGTGGATAGGAAATGCTGCCAATGTACAGACCGATGGTGACAACAGTTTCAATTTTGCAGATGTTACCACAGCGGGCGATGCCTTTTCAGTGAATTTGAGCCAGGTAGTCGCTATTACCCAGGGCACCAATTATATCCTGACCTTTGATGCTTCTTCGGACCGCAATCGAACCATGCTTGCGGGAATTGGATTAAATGAAGCGCCATTTACCAATACAGCACCCTCAGTGAATTTAACGACGGATACCCAAACCTTCACCTTACAGCTTTCGGCCGTTGATTTTGGTGGTGCGAACAGTCGGGTACTCTTTGATATGGGTGCAGATGTCGGTACCGTAGTAATTGATAATGTTTCCCTGGTAGAAGGTGGAGACGGAAGTGACACTAACGGAGGCGGTGGTGGTGGCTTTGACTCTGGGCTGCTGACCAACGGGGATTTTGAAAGCGGTGCTGCTCCCTGGATTCAAGGCGTTGATGATAACAATCCAGCTCCGGTAATTACCGAAAATGGGAATTCCTTCTTTTCTATTAATGTGACAAGTCCGGATCCCGGGCAACCCTTTCTGGTAAACCTGAGCCAAAAACTTGAAATCACACAAGATGCCACTTACACTTTGACCTTTGATGCCTGGTCTGACACGAACAGGTCAATTATTGCCGGAATCGGGTTGAGTGGTGGAAGTTTTGCCAACACTACAGAAACGGTGAATATCACTACCACGCGGGAAACCTATTCGGTTATGTTAACTGCAACGGGATTTGGAGCAGCTGATGCTCGAGTGCTATTCGATTTAAACGGGGAGGCCGGTTTGGTTAATATTGACGATGTGTCCCTGGTACTTGATAGCGGAGGTTCCGGAGGAGGTGGATGCTCCGGGGGGCCAACTATGGATGTTGCAGCCTTTCCGGTAGATTTTGAAAACTGTGAAGGGTTCAACGTGTCATTTGGTTCCTTGCAGACCAGGGAAATAGTTGACAATCCAGTATCAGGCGGCATCAATACCTCTGATAAAGTATATCAATTTAGTAAGCCTAGCGGTGCCGAAGGATTTGGCGGTTTTCAGAATATATTCAATATGGGTACCTTTACTAATAACGCTACTATTACATTTAAGATATATAGTACCCAACCCAATCAGGATGTACGATTGGAAATTATAGCAATACCAAATGATGGTGGTATGATTGGCAATCCGGCCCCGTATGACCAAACGTTGACTACGGCCAATGAATGGGTGGAAATGTCTTTTGATTTATCGGTCAATGCATTTCCGAACAGTGGAGACGAAACAGTATACACCATGTTAGTAGTTAAACCGGGTAATATTGATGGAGGCAATACACCAGCAGATGTAACCTTTTACCTGGATGATTTCGCTATTACGGCGAATTGAAAATAAGTTTTAAAAGAGGGTCGATACATATTTGTGTAGCGGCCCTTATTGACTTCAATCATTATTCGAATTAGATCAATGTCAGAAAGGAATACTATTTCCGGAAACACAACACTCAAGTCAAGCCCAACAGAGGTTAAAGGAGGATTTGTAAAGTTAGAAGACGAAACCTATTTTAAGATTTCAGACTATGACGCAATGCGTCCCTTTTTTATGAGCATCGTGAGCAATTCCAACCATTGGATGTTTATATCCAGTAATGGAGGGCTTTCTGCCGGTAGAAAAAACGCACAGTACGCGATTTTCCCCTATTATACCGATGACAAGATTACAGAGTCTTCGGAAATAACGGGGAGTAAAACAATTATTTCTGTAAAAAAGGAAGGAACTACTGCTTTTTGGGAACCTTTTTCCAATCGAAATGAAGGCAAATACGATATCAACCGAAACCTTTACAAGAATCGCTATGGCAACAAAATCTTGTTTGAAGAAATAAATCAAGATTTAAAATTGACCTTCAGGTACCAGTGGTGTTCTAGTAACCAATATGGTTTTGTGCGTGAGGTTAGCCTCATCAATGATGGCAATGTGTCTGTAGATGTCAACATTTTGGACGGTATTCAGAATATCTTGCCGCATGGGGTGCCGAGTGAAACGCAGAACAGGGCCAGCAATTTAGTAGATGCTTACAAAAGGACGGAACTGGTTCCTGAAGTTGGTCTTGGTATTTATGCGCTTAGCGCCATCATTGTAGACAAGGCCGAGCCTAGCGAAGCATTAAAGGCGAACGTGGTGTGGTCCATGGGAATGCCCAATGCAACCCGTTTACTGTCGTCATTTCAGTTGGACGATTTCAGAAAAGGCACACAGGTACAACAGGAAACCGATATCAAGGGGGAAAAGGGAGCGTACTTTTTATGCGACAATGCGACCCTTGCGGCCGGGGAGAAAAAAGAATGGGCTATTGTAACCAACGTCAATCAGGATCATGCTGCCATTATTGCCTTGATTGAAGCGTTAAAGGATCCTGATGCAATAAGAGATGGGGTATCTAAAGATGTAGCGCTAGGCACCAAAAAGCTAATAGCATTGAATGCTTCGTCAGATGCATTCCAATGTACTTCTGATGCGTTAAGGGATACCCGACATTTTTCCAATACCCTCTTCAACATCATGCGGGGAGGGATATTTGATGATAATTATCGGATTGAGCGGAATGATTTTGCGAACTATTTGGCAAACGCGAATAGATCGGTTTATAAAGCACAGAAAACAGCTTTAGAAGGATTATCTGAGACGTTTTCACTTCAGGAATTGATGCAGCTGGTAAAAACATTGGAGGATAGCGACTTTGAACGACTTAGTATCGAATACCTGCCACTCAAGTTCAGCAGGCGGCATGGGGATCCGAGTCGACCCTGGAATATTTTTTCTATCAATACCCATAGCGAGATAGACGGATCAAAAATCTTGGACTATGAGGGCAACTGGCGGGATATTTTCCAAAACTGGGAAGCCCTGGCTTATGCCTTTCCGGAGTTTATTGATGGAATGTTGCTAAAGTTCTTTAATGCTTCCACCTTCGATGGCTACAACCCTTATCGGGTCACAAAAGATGGATTTGATTGGGAGATTATTGAACCGGATGACCCGTGGTCCTACATTGGGTATTGGGGGGATCATCAAATCATATATTCACTTAAGTTTTTAGAGTTTATTCAGAAACATTATCCCGAAAGACTGGAGCGCTATTTTGAACGGGAAATATTTGTTTACGCGAATGTCCCTTATAAAATCAAGGGCTATCAGGAAATATTAAAAAACCCTAAGGATACCATAGATTTTGATCTGGAAACCGATAAACAAATAAGGGAGGACAGAGTGCGTTTTGGTGGAGATGCCGCTTTGCTAAAACAGAAAAACGGGGATATCCATAGGGT
>JANQHL010000190.1 GCA_028277085.1 Flavobacteriaceae bacterium | reverse complement strand
AAATGCCTTGTTGTTGGGCGAACATTATGCCCAAAGCCTGGGGGTATCCCTCAAAAGATCGAAACTTGTAATTATTGTTGCCACCGGCCTTTTGGCGGGTAGTATTACTGCGTTTGCGGGTCCCATTGCCTTTGTAGGACTGGCGGTTCCCCATTTGACCCGACAGGTGTTTGCTACCATGGAACACAAGATTCTGATCCCGGCTGTATTTTTGTACGGTGCTATTTTGATGTTATTGTGTGATACGATCGCTCAACTTCCGACAACAGCCCAGGTACTGCCCATTAACGCAATTACTTCCCTTGTAGGGGCTCCGGTGGTGATCTGGCTATTGGTTAAAAAACGTAAAATGCTTTTCTGATGCCGTACCCTTGCCTCGATATTCAAAATCTTGCCATTGGGTACAATACAGTTACCGTAACCCAGGGCATCAACTTCACTTTACCGGAAGGAAAACTTTGCGCCATCGTGGGTGTTAATGGCATTGGAAAATCAACCTTGCTACGGACATTGGCAGCGCTTCAACCCCAACTTTCGGGAGAAATTCAGATCAATGGGCAGACACTTACGAAGTATACCCCTATCGAACTGGCACGAAAGCTTGCAGTAGTCCTTACGCAACCTATTGCGACAAAAAACCTGACGGTAAAAGAGCTTATTGCCTTGGGGAGGCAACCGCATACCAACTGGTGGGGAACGCTAACGCAAAAGGATATTGCCCGGGTTTCGGAAAGTTTAAGGGTATTCTCACTGGATGAAATTGCAGACAAAAAATGTTTTGAATTGAGCGACGGGCAATTGCAGCGTGTACTCATTGCTAGAGCTCAGGCCCAGGATACCCCTATTATCCTTTTGGACGAACCTACTACCCATCTAGATCTTTCCCATAAAGTGGAGATCTTTAAACGCCTGCAACAGCTGGCACACGAGCATACTAAAACAATCCTGTTTACCACCCACGAAATAGAATTGGCCATCCAGTTATGCGACAGCATGTTACTTCTGGATGGCAGAAACAACCCCTTTGGGGAACCTGGTACGCTAATCGCAGAAGGGCATTTTGAAAGGCTATTCCCCTCTGAATCGGTGCAGTTTGATGGCTCAACAGGGACGTTTAAAATTAAAAAGTAGGGTTGTTTAGCATCCGAACGAAAATGGGAATCTTTATCTTTACTTGAAGAATTTTCGATATGAGTCAAGAATTAATTTTTGTTCTTCTCGGGGTAGTAGCAATAGGTATTGGGGTTGCCGTTGGGCTATACATTCAAAAGTTAAAGACCAAAAGCACGGAAAGTGTTTGGGAAGAACGGGAGCAGCAGTTGAATCAATCTATAGCTTCTCTAAACGAAAAATTGATTGCCGAAAACGAGGAAAAGCGACAGATTCAAACAGAAAAAGAACAGCTCGGCAATCAAGTTGTCAGGTATCAGGCGGATTTAGAAAACCTACAACGCATTAATTCAGAGCAAAAGGAAGAAGTAGAAAAGCTACAGGAAAAATTTACCAGGGATTTTGAGAATCTCGCGAATAAGATATTGGATGAGAAGAGCACAAAATTTACGGAGCAAAACCAGAAGAACATTAAACTGATTTTGAACCCTTTGCAGGAGAAAATCCAATTGTTCGAGAAAAAAGTTGAGGAGACGCAGAAAGAGAATATCAGCATTCACTCGGCCCTAAAAGAACAATTAAAACATTTGCAAAACCAAAACCTAAAAATTACCCAGGAAGCGGAAAACCTTACCAAAGCCCTCAAAGGCGATAGCAAAATGCAAGGGAACTGGGGAGAATTGGTATTGGAACGAGTTTTAGAAAAATCCGGCCTGGAAAAAGACAGGGAATACAGCGTACAACAAAGTTTTAAGCTGGAAGATGGCTCCCGGGTAATGCCGGACGTTATCATTCATCTTCCGGACGGGAAAAAGATGGTGGTAGATTCAAAGGTTTCATTGACGGACTATGAGCGTTTTGTTAATGCAGATGATGACGATAAACCCCGGTACTTAAAGGATCACCTGAATTCGCTACGAAAACATGTGGAACAACTATCGGCAAAAAAGTATGAGGATCTGTACGAGATGGAAAGTCCAGACTTTGTGTTGCTATTTGTGCCGGTGGAACCGGCCTTTGCCATTGCGATTAATGAAGATAACTCGCTCTATAATCAGGCATTTGAAAAAAACATTGTAATTGTTACTCCTTCTACCCTACTGGCCACTTTGCGGACCATAGATTCGATGTGGAGTAATGAAAAGCAGCAGCGCAATGCGATTGAAATCGCCCGCCAAGCCGGTGCACTGTACGACAAATTTGAAGGTTTTATTTCCGATCTCACCCGTGTAGGGAAGAAAATGGATGAGGCTAAAAACGAATATCGCGGGGCCATGAACAAATTGGTAGAAGGCCGTGGAAATATTGTCACCAGTATAGAACGTCTAAAAAAGATGGGGGCTAAAGCAAAAAAATCGCTGCCTGAGCCCATATTAAAAAGGGCGCAAGAAGATGATGATGTAGAACAACCCAAATTGGAACTGTAATGCGAAAAGTACTCTTTATAGCAATTTCCGTCCTGCTGTTCGGAATTGCTGCCTACTTTGCTTTTGTCTATTATGTCCCGTTTAGTGAAGGCTACCGGTCGGGCGAATTGATAAAATTCAGCAGAAAGGGAGTCTTGGCGAAAACCTGGGAAGGAGAGATCAGTCAGGGGATTTCCGGGGCTCAAATTTTTACCTTTTCGGTACTGGATTCCGAAGAAGAAATTATTAAGAAGTTAAAGGAATACCAGGGACAGTACGTTAAGGTGACCTACGAGGAGCGCTACGCAACTTTCTTTTGGTGGGGGGACACCAAATATTTTATCATCGATGTCATCCAGGAAAAATCCCCTCATTTCAGAAACTAAGCTTCCCTCCTAGAAAGGAGGCCTGCCCGTCCAAGTCAGGCGGGGATTCAGGGAGGTGTCTTATCATTTTCTTCATACTTCAAAATATAGTCCTCGATTACTAAAAGTACGTTTTGGATATCGTTCATTACCTGATAATCGGAAAACCTAAGAACACTTACACCCAATTCGTTTAACCGCCTGGTTTTCTTGACATCTTTTTCCCAAACCTCTGTTATTTCGTGAGAATAGCCATCCAATTCAATGGACAGTCTAAGTTTGTTGCAGAAAAAGTTGACAATGTATTCATCTATGGGTTTTTGTCTGTGAAAATCATACCCATACATTTGGTCTCGCTTTAATCGTTGCCATAGCCTAATTTCAGATTTTGTAGCGTTATTTCTTAATTGGCGGGCAAGCTCCTTTAGCTTTGGATTATATTTGATAATCCTATTTTACACACCCCTTTCTCCCCTCTTTTTAGAGGGGAATGTTTAAATCCAACAAAAAATATGAAAAAGTTTAAGACCGCAAAGGAATCCCGGGTAGCCATAACCGAATTAATGCTTCCTTCCCACTCCAATTTTGGAGGCAAAGTACATGGCGGCTATATCTTAAACCTCATGGATCAAATTGCATTTGCCTGTGCAAGTAAACACTCTCAGTGTTATTGCGTTACGGCCTCCGTGAACCGGGTAGATTTTCTTAATCCTATTGAGGTTGGAGAATTGGTGACCTTGAAGGCGTCTATCAATTATACCGGGCGGACTTCTATGGTCGTAGGGGTACGTGTGGAATCGGAAAATGTGACTACAGGAGCCACGAAACACTGTAATTCTTCCTATTTGACGATGGTAGCGAAAGATAAAAACGGCAAAAACACCCCAGTTCCGGGGCTACTCATAACTGACAAACAGGGGCTACGGCGATTTGCTCGTAGCGTAGAGCGTAAAATGGCAGTGATCCAACGAGATTCCAAATACGACAATAAAAAGCAAAAGATCAAAGAATATCTGGAGTTTTTAGAAGGAGAAAACGTTAAGTTAGATCTGGACTAACAATGTTTCCCCATATCTTTCATCCCCCAATCTTGCATCGTATCGATCACAGGTAAAAGCGTTTTACCATAGTCCGATATCCTGTATTCTACTCTGGGAGGTACTTCGGCATATACAATACGGTCCAGGATACCGTCTGCTTCTAATTCGCGTAACTGATTTACCAGCATTTGCTTACTAATGTCGGGAATCGCTCGTTTTAGCATAGAAAATCGGTTACAATCTTTTCGGATTAAATAAATGATAACCGGTTTCCACTTCCCTCCTATTTTATTGAGGCAATGAGTCACCGGGCATCCATTAGGGTTAAAATCCTTGTTTTTCCTTGTTACCTTCAATAGTCTATTTTTTTATACTATAACTAAAAATAATGACTAGTAATATTATAAAGACAATTATAGGAATTTTACAGCATATAAACCGAGTGACATGAAAAAAACTATTCTGCTTGTAGCACTTACGCTTATAGTCTCAGGCACGCAATCTTTAAAATCACAAAAAATGAAGTCAGTTAGAGAACAAGCAAAACATAGGGTCACCCACCCAAAAACCCTCGATGAAGTGAAGCAGTATGCATTGGGGGAATGGAAAAGTATCGCCATCGAATTACGCCCAACAGAGGACCGGGCCGGAAGTGGCAAAATTCAACCTACTTACTTAAAACGAAACTTTAGCTACCAGGATAACGACACTTTTGTCGGTACAATTACCATGTTTGCTGACAACTACGGTCAGATGCCACTATTGGAATTTGAGTTCAGAGGGGATTTGAATTGGGGAAAGGAGCATCCCATTGCAGAAGGCGCCTGGACTATTGATTATGTGCTTAACCAGGGCCTTGCTGTAACACCCTTACACGAACAAGCTGCTAAAATGCTAAATACAGGACTACCCGAAGGCATTGCGCCTTTTGAGGTTGGCGTTAAAAAAGATATTCTGGGTAAGGCTTTCCCCATGTTCAACATTGCAGAAGGTCAGATCGTTTCGGATTATGACCTTATTTATTTTAAAAACGGGTTGTTGTTTATGGGTGCGAAACACGTTGACGGTACTCCGTTTGACCAACCAGAACGCCGACCACATCAGTTACAGATCCCTTTAGAAAAAGTATACTAAAATGCATACGAAACCGGATTATCCTTTTAAAATCCCAACCTGGTGGTTTATCCTTCCGGCCTATCTAACACTATGGACCGTTATTTTTAGCGTCTATGGCTACATTGATGGCAATGGGATGATGCAAGCCTTCGGTATTGATACCGGTGGGGCTACCGATTTTATCATGCTCAACTCCGCAGGTCGATATTTTGCCCTAGCCGTAGCAATGCTCTTAGGTATTTGGATTTTCAGAACCTATTACTCAATCCTTATGGCCCTTGTTGCCCGCCTTGTAATGGATATTTTGGATCTTATCGCAGGGCTACAGACCGGTATAATTTCCGATGCTACTGGCATTTTCCAGTCCTGCCTGATGTTTTTGCTACCCAATCTGGTTTCCTTATTCCTAATCATTCGATTACATAGGAAAGCTATCTTTCAAAAAGACAATGGTTGATTTGTTTTGATTGATGAAGCTGTCATTCCCATTTGTTGGGAATGGCAGTTTGTTACAACAGTGCAGCAGCTTCCTGGTCTAAAAACCAAAGCAACGCTCCGGAATGGGGTTGCACCAGGGCCGCCGGGTATTTTTCAAAACCTTTTTTCCTATTTAGGATTTCATCCACTTTTTCCGCCTTGTTGGCCCCGGTGACCAAAAAAGCCACTGCTTTAGCGGTATTGATAACTTGGCCGTTTATGGAAACCCTTTTTTGGCCTGAGTCCGGGTGAGTGGCTACCACACAATGATCTTTGGTCTCCCAAAGCGCAATCTGATGGGGAAATATAGAAGCCGTATGGCCATCATCCCCCATACCCAGCATTACAAGATCAAATTGTGGAATGCCGGCTACCCTTTCCAAATTAATTTCTAGCAGGTTGGCATAGCGCATTGCTTCAGCGGTTGGATCCCTTTCCCCTAAAATACGATGGATGTTTTCACGGGGTATCGGGATTTTGGAGAACAAATGTTCTACGGTCATTTTGTAGTTACTTTGTTCATCAATCGGAGATACACAACGCTCATCCCCCCAATAAAAATGAATCTTCTTCCAATCAATTTTTGAGCTGTATTCCGATGCAAGCAAATCAAAAACCACTTTAGGAGTGGATCCTCCAGAAAGGGCGAGGTGAAAAACAGTGGCATCAGCTACCAGGGCTGCAAAATAGGCTGCAAACGCCTGAGCCACTTCGTTCTTGTCCTTACACTTTCTAAGCTCCATTGTAATGTGATCTCGTTCCCGCAGCGGGTGAAAATCGTAGCACTCCTTATTGTTTTCCCGCCTGGACTAATAAAAATACTCAAATTTCAGCACCTAACAAATCACACAAAAACCAGGATCATCGGTAAGATTGGGTCCTGGGTTACGCCAAAAACCGATGCCATCAATTAATTCGTCTGCATTTTCAGGACCCCAAACCCCCGCAGCATACCCATACATCCGAATATCTTTTCCATTTTTCCAATAGGCCAAAATAGGGTCTACAAACTCCCAGGCGGCTTCTACTTCATCAGCCCTGGCATAAAGGGTGGCATCCCCTTGCATAGCATCGAGAAGCAATCGCTCATACGCTTCCATTACATGGGTCTCCGCCAGGCTGGAGTAGGAAAAATCCAAATTAGCGCGTTCTACTTTAAAGCCCTGCCCCGGCACTTTTACCCCAAACTTGATCAATATTCCTTCATCCGGTTGGATGCGAATTACCAGTTTATTGTCCTTGCTGTTCATCCCCGAGTCCTGAAAGATCTGGTGATGCGGCGTTTTAAAATGAATGACCGCCTCCGTCACTTTAGTGGGCATGCGCTTAGCGGTTCGCACGTAAAATGGGACATCCCTCCAACGCCAATTGTCTACAAAGAACTTGATAGCGGCGTAAGTTTCTGTAGTGGATTCGGGATCCACCCCCTCTTCTTCCCTATACCCTTTTACATGCCCACCCTCAATATGAGAGGCCATGTATTGCGCCCGGATAGTGTTGTCATGCAAGGTTTTATCATCCTTCATAATGCGTAGGGATTTCAGTGCCTTTACCTTCTCATTACGGATGTGTTCCGGGGCATCGCTAATAGGGGGTTCCATAACTATCAGCGAAACGATCTGCAGCAGATGGTTTTGAAACATGTCTCTTAAGGCGCCAGATTTATCGTAATAACCCCCTCTTTTCTCCACCCCCACACTTTCCGCATTGGTAATTTCAACATGGTGAATATAGTTTCGGTTCCAAAGCGGTTCAAATATGCTGTTAGAAAAGCGTGTAACCAGCAAGTTTTGTACGGTTTCTTTCCCTAAATAGTGATCTATCCTGTAAATCTGATGCTCTTCAAAATATTGCTGTAATCCCGCATTCAGTTCTTTTGCAGTTTCAAGGCTATAGCCAAATGGTTTCTCAACAATTAACCGTTTCCACCCGTTATTTTGGGTATTTAATCCCGCTTCGGCAAGATTTTTGGCAATCGTTTGGTAAAGTGTTGGTGGTGTAGACAAGTAATAGATAATGTTCCCGGAGGTATTGAATTCCTCTTTAAGGCTTTCAATACGTTTCCGAAGCCGACTGTAATCCACATCATAATCACCCCCAAGGTCTTCATAAAAGAACCGATCTGAGAAATTGGTGATATAATTGTCTTTAAGATCCTCCAGCTTATTTTTCAGATAACTGCTTTCCAATACCACCCTTCTTCGGAACTCTTCATCGGTCATATCACTACGGCTGGCACCAAGTACGACAAAATTTTCCGGTAATTGCCGGGCAAGATATAAATTGAACAAAGCAGGCACCAGTTTACGTGCCGTTAGATCGCCTGAAGCTCCAAAAATCACCAGGATTTGATTGTCCGTTTTTTTCATTTTCGACTGTCCCATGAGTTGCGTAACGAATATAACGTTTATTTTAGGTACCGATTTGCAGAATTCGCTTACTTAGCGTACACTTAACAAACAACTCAATCTCCTCAAAATGTCAAACACATATGATTTTGGACTGGTAGGCCTGGGCGTCATGGGTCGGAATTTTATTCTTAATGTAGCGGACAACGGCTTTACCGCTTTTGGCAATGACCTGGATGAAGAAAAGGTAAATGCCCTTATTGAAGAAGGGGGAAATCCTGAAAAAGTCAATGCGAGCAAAGATGCTGCTGTCTTTGTTAACGCGTTGAGCAAACCAAGGAAAATCATGTTATTGGTCCCCGCAGGGAAGATCGTGGATGCGGTAATTGAGAGTTTGCTTCCACTGCTGGAAGATGGAGATATCATTATTGATGGTGGAAACTCCTTTTTTACGGATACGGACCGACGGGAAGCCTATTTAAAAGATAAAGGGATCCATTTTTTTGGTGCCGGGGTATCCGGAGGCGCAAAAGGGGCGCGCCTGGGCCCAAGCATTATGCCTGGAGGTTCCAAAGAGGCGTATCAATATGTGAAACCGATTTTTGAAGCTGTTGCGGCTAAATACGAGGGTGAACCTTGCGTTTCTTATCTGGGGCCAAAATCTGCAGGTAACTACGTGAAAATGGTCCATAACGGTATCGAATACGGGTTGATGCAACTCACCTCGGAAATCTATGATATTCTGAAAAAAGCGGGTAAACTCAGCAATGAAGAACTGCATACTACTTACACTTCTTGGAATGCCGGCCGATTACAGTCTTTTCTGGTGGAGATCACCTCAGAAATATTCGCGAAAAAAGATGATCTTACCAACGGCGATTTGGTAGATATAATCCTGGACAAGGCCAAACAGAAAGGCACTGGAAAATGGACCTCTCAGAACGCTATGGATCTGGGAATACCGGTCCCCACAATAGATATTGCAGTAAGCATGCGCGAGATATCCGCCCTGAAGGCAGAACGTATCCTGGCGGATGAAAAATATGACCGTCCAAGCCCGGAAGAGGTAGTGAAATCGACCTTAGTGGATCGCTGTGAACAGGCCCTGTACTTTGGTTTTATAATGGCGTATGCACAAGGCATGCATCAATTAGCCGACGCCAGCAAGGAATACGGTTATGAGCTGGATCTGGGTGAAATTGCCAAAATCTGGCGTGCCGGTTGTATTATTAGAGCGGCCTTACTGGCGGATATTACAAACGCCTACAAAGCAACACCCGGATTGCAAAACTTGCTGCTGTCGCCGGCCTTCGTCAGCAAAGTACAAAATACGGTAAAGGCTACTCGGGAATTGGTAAGCTACGGTGCCACCAACGGCATCCCACTGCCGGGACTTTCGAATGCCCTAACCTATTTTGATGCGTACACCTCGCAGCGCCTACCCTTAAACCTTATACAGGCACAGCGGGATTATTTTGGTTCTCATACTTACGAGCGTACCGATCGGGAAGGGATTTTTCACACTGAGTGGGAAGCGTAGGCCTGGAACATATCGAAAATGGAAGCATTCGGAAAGAATTCCTGAAAAGAATGCTTCATGAACGCCTGGAAAAGTTAACTATCGAAACTTCCCCAAAATGGGGACAGTTTAGCCCGCATGAAATGGTGGAACATTTGATCTGGGCGTTTGATATTTCGATAGGAAAAGTGTTGACGCCCTGTAGTACTCCTCCCAACAAAATCGACATCTATAAAAGATTCCTCTATTCGGATATGCCTACCCGGCCAAATTTTAAGAATCCGGTACTTGGAGACCAGCCTCTGGCGCTGCTGCTTCCCGACCTTCAAGAGGCCAAAGCAGTCCTCAAGGAAAAAGCCGATGAATTCTACGAATACTACACTAAAAACCCTTCCAAAGAAGAGATCCACCCCGTATTTGGGCCCTTAAACTTTGAAGAGTGGGAAAGAAACCATTTTAAGCACTGTATCCATCATTTGGTTCAATTTGACCTGATGTGACAGGAAATGCATCTCCTTCCCTTTAGCCTGCAGTCTCTGGTTATTTTTACCTTTTCCTTTCCATCAAGGCATCTTCAATTATCTAATTCTCGATGATACCAACCCTATTCCTTATCGTTATATTTGATCCGTACTAACGATGCAACCAATTGATGAAGGCACTTCACTTAAACGATGGAAATACCATTCCAATAGTAGGATTTGGCACTTACAAGGCAACAGAACAAGAAGGAATTGTTTCTGTTCAAAATGCTTTAGCCCATGGCTATCGCCTTATAGATAGTGCGGCAGTGTATGATAACGAAGAAGCTGTTGGCAAAGGGATAAAATCCAGCGATGTATCCAGGGAAGCTATTGTCGTAACCACGAAACTGTGGCGTGAAAACCTGGGATATGAACAAACAAAGGCCGCCTTTGAGCAATCGCTTAAAAAACTAGACCTGGATTATATTGACCTCTACCTGATACACTGGCCAGCAAATGCCAGGAATTATGATAACTGGCAAAAAACAAATGCGGATTCCTGGCGTGCAATGGAAGAATTGCAATCGGAAGGAAAAATAAAATCTATTGGGGTAAGCAATTTTTGGGAAGAGCATCTAAAAGCACTTTTTGAAACGGCAAAGGTAATCCCAGCTATCAACCAGATTGAATTTCACCCCGGATACTGGCAACCGGAACTCACCAGGTTTTGCCAGGAAAATGGTATTGCGGTTGAGTCCTGGTCTCCCCTGGCAAGAGGTAAAGTTTTTGGAAATGAACTGCTTCAAGCTATCGCTAAAAAACATGACAAGTCCGTACCGCAGATTTGTCTGCGTTGGATTACGCAGCATGATGTAGTAGTGATTCCAAAATCAACCACGCTCAAAAGAATTAAAGAGAATATTGATCTGTTCGATTTTGAGTTGTCCAAAGATGAAATACAGCAGATCGATGCACTTCCGGAAATGGGGTTCAGCGGCGAACTTCCCAATATTTGGCCGGAAAGAATCCCAACCTGATTTGACTAAAAGTTGCCACTTAAGCCCAGCATATCAAACGTTCAGTGGATGCTTTTTGTACTACTCAATGTAGCCGTTGCATCGGAACAGTACCCAAAATTATTCCGAAGCTGTTAAAGTAATGAGTGGGCTGTAAATAAGAACGCTTTGGGAACCACAGCTGTTTTTATTTTCTCCATTTCTTTCGCTTTCGATGTAACAAATCCTAAGCTCCAACTACTTATTAGACAACATCAGATCAAATCAAAACGAACTACATGTCAACCATCGCTAATCGCGGAAGGCAACTGGGCTTGTTATTTTTGGCAGCTTTTATCGCCGGAGCTACCGGAACCATATACCGTGGACTTTCAGGGACGAACCGCGATTCGGCGGAATTTCTTAACCATGTTTTGGAAAACGGCAGTACAATGCAATGGGCCATTGGGCTTGACATGCTGGCGAGCGCAATCGCTGTCTTCATTGCCCTTTATATGTTTCCCTTGATCCGTAAGCTCAAGGCGCAATTGGCGATTGCATATGTTGGCATTGCCATGATCAATTTTGTGGTGATCACTTTGAGTAATGTCATTCATATTTCCTTGCTTTCTGTAGCGTCAGATTTTGCGGTATCCGAAGCCGATAGCATTAGTCATTTTATCACCCTTGCCAAAATGCATTATGATGCCTACTACTGGGTGCATTTCCTGATGTTAATGCTCTATAGTGTAGGCGGTTCTGTTTTATACTATTTCTTGTATAAGGTACGTTTGGTACACAGATGGCTTGCCGTGTGGGGATTGTTGGCATCTGTAATCGTATTTTTAGGGGGAGCACTGCAAATAGCCGATATTGCTGTACCCTTCTGGCTATTTGTTCAAAATGGCATATATATGCTCACATTTATTGGTTACTTACTAGTATTAGGCTTTCGTAAGGCGGCTATTAACTTTAAAACTGCACCACATGGGATATAGTCTGCCAAAAGATAAACACGGACACCCAAAAGAAGAGCTTTACCAGGTAAAGGAGCTATTGGGCAAGGCCGTAACAACAGAAGATTATGTAGATTTTATACGTTCTTTAGAACTACCTCGCTGCCCTTTATTCCATGTGAAGAAAAAAAGGTGGGGGCTATGCATAACCAGTGCTTCGAAGTCCTGGAAGAACTCGGGCAACTATCAATTCCGGTGGCCGTAGCGCTTTCAATGCATTATTATGTGTTGGCTGCGATCGCCTCCTATCCCCTGGCAAAGACCAGTAAATCCTTTTGGAAAAGGGAACTCCTTTTAAACAAAATAAAAAAAGAACAAGCGCTTATTGCCAATACGGGTTCGGTACGAACGTATGGTGATCCGTCCGTAAACCATAAGATTTGGGCAACCAGGGCGACCAATGGGTATTTGGTTAACGGTAAGGCCCCTTTTATGTCACTTTCGGAAATTGCAGATTACTTAGTGTTTACTGCCACCTTAGATCAGGGCCAGCAAGCTGTTTTTTTTGCACCCTACAACAAGGACCAGATCGAATTTGGGAAGGATGTTTTTGGTGAGGCCATGTTAGGCTCTTTTACCAAATCACTAACTTTTCATAAGCTGGAGGTAGCCCATACTTCAGTTATTGGGTTGCAGGAGGGTGCTAAGGGCAATGCGGAAAATGAAGCCCTGGTGTATCAACGTGCCTGGTTTCAGTCCTTGGCGGCTGCACCGTATTTGGGAGGGGCATTGGCGATGATTGAGCATTTGAAGGCCTTTGGTAACCAAAAAGTAAAGAACGGGGAACCACTCTCTGCTTCGGATCACTTCCAGAAAACTATCGGTAGTTTGATCATGAGGTACAGGGGCGCTAAACAACTCTCCTTACAATCCGGGGCAACTTTGGCTAATTTTAAAACAGCGGCCAAAGCTGACATACTACAGGTTTTTGAAGCCTCCGTGCTATCGAAATACTACGGCACTCAATTTGCGGAGGAAATCATCGCCCAATCAAGGCAGATTATGGGAACTTCTTTTTTACAGGCAGAATCCTTTGGGGCAAAGATCAGCCGACAGATCACTTTTGGTGCAGCACAGCCTATGACCAATCCGGATATTGTTAGTTATTTTGCCGATGCGGCTACCGGCAATGAAGAGGATTCTATTAACCACTTGCGTCATTAAAAAAGTAAAGGAAAGCGCCAGGAATATCAAAATGCATTCGTTGGCTTCGCTATTTATTCCTCAGTCATTAGGGAAATCTGTTGTTGCGCGTCTGTAAGTGTTAGCTCACGAATTTCTCCCAAACCTTCAAAATACCATTGTACCCCACCAATTTGGCCCAGATCTACGTTGAGTTTTTTCCGAAACGCTTCTTCTCCTTGAAGCAATACTTTAAGCTCCTTATCCTCAACAATAAGTTCACATTGCATCCATTGATCTCCTTGTATGCCAAAAGCGGAAAAATCATGGTTTCTTCCTGAAACCATCTCATTGTCCATGAAAAACACTAAATCCCCAACACAACCTGGGGCGCTGAAGGCCAGTGAAATTACTTCACGCGTACCCGTAACGATCATTCGCGTATTCTGGCAAATGCTACCCTCCAGGAAACTCTTAGTACGAAACACTGTTTTCAATCGAAACGCACCACCCTCAATTGTCGGGCTATCAGAAAGATTAGCGAGATAAAGGTTACTTTCTTCCAACTGCTCCATCTCCTCCAAAACATTGCTATTTACCCCAACACCTTGTTTATCTTTAAGCACTTCGGTCTTCAGATAGGACAATTCTCCTTCTTCTCCCAATATCATCCCTTGCCATCCCAAAGTAGGGATGTACAGATCGCGTTCTTCTACAATTTGATCATCTACAACCAACTTAGCAAGGTAATAACCCGGTTCATAATAGGTGGAAGTGACCAATCCTTTCGAATCCGCTAAAGGAATACGCTTACTGGTATCCCATGATTGCTGAATACTGAGGGTATCATAGGTAAGGCCACCCAGATCGTACTTGAAAATTACCGTATTTGGATAACCTGTGGTCACCTTGGTGTAGGAGAAGGAAACATCCTCTAATGGAGCAACACTATCAAAGTTGGAAGATTCCTGCACTGCTTCTTTCTTGCCTCTCCAAAAAATAAGTACCAGTACTAAGACAGCGGCAACTCCTATCCCCCATTGCCATATCTTTTGGGGAACACTCACCGCAGGTACTTTTTTTCTATTTATTTCGCTGGATTGCTGATAATGGCGCCAATTGTCATATCCTAAAAACTCCGAAAGGATATCAAAGGTAGTGATACTGGGATTGGATATAGGTTCTACCCTACCCCAAACACGTTTTAAGGTGGTCACACTAAGCTGTTTGCCCGTAACTTCAAAGATTTTTTCGCTAAGGCTGCTAAAGTCTTTGTTGGTCCAGGATTCCCCAGGACCCCAACCCAGGTGGTTTTCAATCTGAACCACGAGCCGATCTTTCATCTGCGCACTGGACTTTTTCATAAATCTACCATCGCTACCCGAAAATAACCAAAATGAACGGGATTGAATAAAATTGAACAGGTAGAACACGATCAGAACAGTCTATTGAAATTTACCTTAGTGCTTTCACATAAGATTAAATCAAAAACGTAACATTATGATTAAAAAAGTAATATTCATCGGCTGTTTGTTACTTGGGGTAAACGGTTATTCCCAGCAAAAAGAAATCCGAATCGCGATGACTCCGGAGGTTTGGGACCATGATCCCGAACAAGTAGAATTTGTCACCCACAAGGGTACTGCTGCAGTACGCTCCAAAACCGGAGATGGTTTTAGGATAGGCCTGAAGGACCAACAGTTTTCAAACGGAACTATTGAATTTGATGTCGAATTTACCGGTAGGGGGTTCCCTGGAATTGGCTTTCGCCATTCCAATGACCTGAAGAACGGAGAGTTCTTTTATATCCGCTATTTTGGCACTGTAGATCCCTTGAGTCGATACACCATGCAATATGCCTCCATCATTGATGGTATTAATATGTGGGATATGACAGATGAGTATCAGGCAGCGGCTAAAATTCAGGACGGTAGCTGGAATCATATTAAGCTCGTGATCTCCGGTAAACAAATGAAAGTCTATGTTAATGATATGAATACCGTTGCACTACACGTCCCAGCGCTCGAAGGGGATCCTGAAAAGGGTAGAATTTACCTATCCGGCAGTGTTATATATGCCAACCTGGCGATCACCCCTGAAGCTACAGAAAACCTCCCTGAGGTAGCCGGTTATGATCCGACATACAGCGATACCCGCTACCTCAAAAGTTGGTCCGTAACACAACCGGCCAACCTTCCTTTCGAGAGGGATATTTTTAAATCCGTTCCCGGAGCGGGGGTGGTCATTGACAGCACCTTACTAGATACTACCAACTGGGCCTCAATAACCGCAGAGCAGCGGGGGATGGTAAACTTAACCCGAAAGTTTGGAGCCACTGAAAATGGGCAGCGTCGATTGGCTTGGTT